>JACVCT010000235.1 GCA_016741895.1 Gemmatimonadaceae bacterium
CCATGCGGTCGCAGGCGGCGACCGCGGGGGATCCCGGCTCGGTTTTGGCGGCAACCCTGATGCAGGACCTGCTTCGGGTGGCGCGCCTGCCTGGTCTCAGCGCGGCGGCGCTGGACGGCGGACGTGTGCGGTTTGCGCGCGGCGCCGGCTATCGGGACCTGGGGCGTCGTCTGCCCGTGGACAGCAGCACGCGATTCGGGTCGGCCTCGGTCTCCAAGGTGGTGACGGCCACTGCCGCGTTGCGCATGATGCAGGACGGGCGCTTCGATGCCGACGAGCCGGTGTCCACACACTTCCCCGATTTCCCGGACGGCGCGCGGCTCACGCCGCGGCTGCTCGCGGCACACTTGGGTGGCATTCCGCACTACGGCCCGGGGTCGATGCCCAGTGACCGGCGCCATGTGTGGGCCAGTCATGCGCTGCAGGAGTTCGCCGGTGCACGCCGGGTGGGTGCGCCGGGTGAGCGATCGGTCTACTCCACGCATGGCATCACACTGCTGTCGGCCGTCATGGAGCAGCGGGCCCGGCAGCCCATTCTCGCGCTGCTCGCGCAGGAAGTATTTGTGCCGTTCGACATGCCATCGTCCGGTGGTCTGTTCGTGGACTCGCTGTCGCCGCAGGAGGCCCGGCTCTATGCCCGTCAGGGGGACTCGTTGCGCATGCTGCCCGGCCCGCGCAATCTGAGCTATGCCTGGGCTGGGGCCGGGCTGCTGCAGACACCGGCCGATCGGGTGCGCATGACCCGCGCGTACTTCAACGGCGCCCTCAATGCAGCCTCGTTGGCCACGGCCTTCACCGAGCAACGCACCACGGCGGGAGTCGGCACGGGGGTGGCGTTTGTCTGGCGTGTGGAGACCGACTGGCGCGGACGGGCGCTGGCCCATCATGCCGGCGCCAACAACGGCACACGTTCCGTACTGCTCATGCGCCGTGATGAAGGGCGCAGTGTGGCCCTCATGACGAATGTCGAATGGACCGCATCCATGGATGGTACAGCCAACCTTCTGCTGGAAGCCCTGTTCGACTCGGCGCCGCGTCGCCGGCCGATCCAGCAGTCCGGCCGTTGGCAGGGCATGCTCGACTCGACAAGTGTGCAGGGGGAGTGGGTCATCAACGGCGACAGCGGGTGGGTGAGCACGCCCGACGTATTGCGCGCGCGGTTCCTGCAGTCAGGTGGTGTGAGTGCCGATCGTCTGCCGCTGCGCGCGATCCGCGATGATCTGTACGCGCTGGTGACCCCATGGGGGCTGTATGCCTTTGAGATCACCGGACGGGATGCGGGGCGACTCGAGGCGCGCGTGCGGCTCGGTACACAGCAATGGACGCTGCGCAGTCGATGACGGAACGGTCGTCTGCGCCAGCTAGCGGCGCCCCACGAGCGCGCCACGCAGCGTGGCCAACAGCGTCTCGGCGGTGAAGGGTTTGGAGATGAAGAACTCGGCCCCCGTGCTCATGAGTGAGGCGGCATCCATGGCATGGCCACTCGAGACGATGATGGGCAGATCGACGCCCTCCGCGCGCAACGCGGCCACGAAGCCCGGACCGTCCAGCTCGGGCATGGCCACGTCGGTGAGCACCACGTCGATATCCGTCTGGTGTGTATGGAAGAGGTGCAGAGCTTCGCGGCCATTGGCGGCAAGCAGCACGCGATAGCCACTGCGCTCGAGGATGCGCTGCGCCACCGAGCGAATGCCATCCTCGTCATCCACCACCAGCACACACTCGCCGCGTCCCTCGGGCAGGCGGCGCTCCGGCTGACGCGGCGTCTGTCCGCCGGCACCCGCCTGCACCTCGGGGAACCAGCAGGTGAAGCGCGTGCCCTTGCCGGCTTCGCTTTCGAGTTCAATGGTGCCGCCGTGTCCGCGCACGATGCTCTGCACGGTGGACAACCCCAGGCCCGTTCCCTTGCCCACGCCCTTGGTGGTGAAGAAGGGTTCGAAGATGACGACCTGATGCTCGGGCGGAATGCCTTCCCCGCTGTCCTGGACCACGAGGCGCACATAGGCCCCCGGCGCGAGCCCGATCGCGGTGGCCATGGGCCCGGCGCTCACCTGCTGGCGGTCCACCGTGATGTGCAGGGTGCCGCCGTTGGGCATGGCGTCGCGTGAGTTCACCGCAAGGTTCATGACCACCTGATGCAACTGCGTGGCATCGCCACGCACCCGGCAGGGGGCCTCATCCACGGTGACCACCAGGCCGACATTCTTGGGGAAGGTCTCCCGGACCACCGATTCGAGTTCGCGCGCCACGTCACGCAGGTCGAGCGGTTCGCGCTTGCCATCGAGCCCGCGCGCGAACGACAGCACGTGACGCACCAGATCCGCGCCGCGTCCCACACTCTGCTGGAGACTGTTCACCAGGGCCTCGCCCTCGGGGCCCACCATCTCGCGCAGCAGATTGAGGGACAGCATGACCGGCGCGAGCACGTTGTTGAGATCGTGCGCGATGCCACCGGCCAGCGTACCGATGCTCTCCAGACGCTGCGCGCGCAGGAACTGCAGCTCGAGGTTGCGTCGCTCGGAGATATCGGTATTGATGGCGAGAATCGACTCCGGCTTGCCGTCTTCATCGCGCACGAGCGTCCAACGGCATTCGGTCACCACGCGGCGGCCGTCGCGCGCCACCTGACGCAGGGAGCCCGTCCACTCACCACGCAGCATCAACGCCGTCTTGGCCTCGATGAACTCCGCCGAATCATCGTTGATGAGTTCGTGCGCGCTCCGCCCCACCGCTTCGGCCGCGCTCCAGCCGTACAGGCGTTCGGCGCTCTGGTTCCAGTACAGGATGGTGTCATCCAGCGCGCGCACGAGAATCGCATCCTGCGCCTTCTCGAGCAGCGCGGCCTGCTGCGCGAGGCGGCGATCGGCCGCGCGTCGCTCCGACACATCCTGGATGGCGCCCTGAATGCGCACCGTACGTCCGTGCTCATCGCGCACGGCTTCACCGATCACGCGCACGGCCACCGTGTGCCCCTGTCGCGCCACCAGCTCGAGTTCGAGATCGAACGGTGTGCCCTCCGAACGGCATCGGGCCAGCGCCGCCTGCACCGCGGGGCGCGAGCGCTGCGGTTCGTAGTAGTGCAAGGCCCGCTCGAGATCAGGCGCCGTGCCCTCCGGCTCCCCGTGAATGCGACAGGTTTCCGCCGACCACACCACATGCGTGGCGTCGAGTTCCAGCCACCAACCGCCCATGCGCGCCACGCGGCCGGCAATCTCGAGCAGCAGCGATGCGCGCGCCAGCCGCTTGTTGGCATCCTCGAGTTGAAGCGATTTCTCCTCCAGCTTGCGGATGAGGGCCTCGCTGTACACCTGCATCACTTCGTCGCGGCGCGGATTGCCGCTGTCCACGCCCGGCGTGGAGACCCGGCGTGTGCGCACCGCCTCCACCTGCTCGAGCAGCACGTCCGGTTCGCAGGGCTTGAGAATGAAGGCGTCGGCGCCAAGATCCAGCGCGAGGCGCGCGTCCTTCTCCTCGGTGTAGGTGGCCGTGTACACCACGAAGGGGATGCGCTGCAGCTCGGCATCCGCCTTCCAGTAACGCAGCAGGGTATACCCGTCCATGACGGGCATGAGCAGGTCCGAGATGATCACGTCGGGCGGATGACTGCGCGCCACCACCAGCGCCTCGGCACCGTGCCGCGCCTCCTCCACCGAGTACCCCGAGCCGGAGAACAGGGCACGCAGGTAGTACAGGTTCTCCGGCTTGTCATCGACAATGAGGATGTGCGTCATGTACGACCCCGGATGTGCCGCACCTGCTCGACAATGTCGCGAATGGTATCCACGAAGGTCTCGGGATCGATGGGCTTCTCGATGTAGCCGTCGCAGCCGGCGGCCAGCGACTTTTCGCGGTCTCCCACCATGGCGTACGAAGTGACGGCGATGATGGGCGTCCTGTCGAGCTCGCGCAACTCGCGCAGCGCGCGCGCCACCGCATGGCCGTCCATCTTAGGCAACTGGATGTCAAGCAGAATGATGTCCGGCGGATTCGACGCAGCGGCCCGCAGGCCGGCGGCACCATCCACGGCGCTTTCCACCTGGAAGCCGTTCCGCTCGAGCAGGAAGGTCGCGAGATAGCGATTCTGCTCATTGTCCTCGATCATCAGGATGCGGGAGCTCATGGCTGACGCTGCAGGTGAAGGGGAAGCGTGACGGTGAAGCTGCTGCCGATGCCGGGTGTACTGGTCACGGTGATTTCCCCGCCGAGCAAATCGGTGAGCCGGCGACAGATGGAGAGACCGAGGCCGGTGCCCTCATGCTGACGCGCCAGCCCGGAGTCCACCTGACGGAAGGGTTGAAAGAGCGCCGGCAGATCCCGTTCCGCGATGCCGATGCCGGTATCCTGCACCACGAAGCGCACGGCCGAGACCGAGGGCTCGCCGGACTCGCGCTGCCAGGCCTCCACCGTGCCCACACGCAGCGTCACCTGCCCACGGTCGGTGAACTTGACGGCATTGGAGAGCAGGTTGAGCAGAATCTGTTCGGTGCGTCGCCGGTCGGTGACCAGGGTCTCCGGCACCTGATCGGTCACCAGCCGCAGCGTCAAACCCTTGCGGTCGGCCTGGGGCTGCATGGTGGCCATGAGCCGGTCGAGCACAGGGGGAAGCGCGAAGGATTCGGCCGCCACCTCGAGCTGTCCGGCTTCGATCTTGGAGATGTCCAGCACGTCGTTGATGAGTGCGAGCAGGTGGCGGGCACTGCCGCGCACCATTTCCATCTGACGCCCCTGCTCCTCGTTGAGCGGGCCGGCGAGTTTCTGCAGCAGGATGCCGGTGAAGCCGATGATGGAGTTGAGCGGGGTGCGCAGCTCATGTGACATCGTGGCAAGAAACGCCGACTTGAGTCGATCAGCCGACTCGGCACGCTGCAGGGCAGATCGCAGTTCGCGGGTGCGCTGCTCCACGCGTTCCTCGAGACCGGCATTGAGCTCACGCAGCTGCTGCTCCTGTTCACGGCGCTCGGTGACATCAGCCAGTGTCACAAACGCCAGATCTTCACCGCCATCGAGGGTGACGCATGCCCCGGAGTAGCTGAAGATGCGCTGCCAGTCGGTGCCCTTGCGCTTCACGCGCACCTCGAAGTGATCGAGCACCTCGCCGCGCCGCACGCGAGCCAGTGGCCAGTCGGCCAGGGCCAGCGGCTCGCCGTCCACCGTGGACACTTCGAAGTAGCGCGAGAAGTCGCGCTGATGCCGCCGACCGAGGTCCGGATCGGCAAACCCCAGCATGCGCAGCGCCGCCGGATTCCAGTGCAGAAAGTCCCCCACCGGATCGGTGATGATGAGGCCCTCGCGCAGATTCTCCACGACGACTTCGAGGCGCGCCCGCGTGCGACTCAGCTCCTGCTCCATGCGCTTGCGCGGCGTGATGTCGATGGCCACACCGCCCAGCAGTCGTCGTCCGTCTGCGCTCTGGAAGGGGAACTTGACGACATTCCACCACGCCACCTTGCCACCGACTTCGGTGCGATCCTCGGCGATCTGCAGCGGAATTCCGGACTCGAGCACCGCCGCGTCACTGGCCCGGATGCGCTCGGCCACGTCCGCCGGCACCAACTCGTCGGCGCAGTGCCCAACAAAGGCCTCACGATCACGGCCGAAGACCTGGGTCCAGGCGAGGTTCATGTACTCGTGACGTCCGGCGTCGTCAGTCACCCAGGCAATGGCCGGTGCCGCGTCCATGAAGGCATGGAAGCGCGACTCACTGTCGCGCAGTGCCTGTTCGGTTTCTGCGCGCACGATCGCAATGGACGCGAGCTGCGTGGCAATGTCCACAAGCGCCAGATGTTCCTCACGCGGCATGCCGGGCGTGCGGAAGTACATGGCAAAGGTGCCCAGCACGCGCCCTTCGGCTGAGCGAATGGGTGTGGACCAGCAGGCGCGCAGGCCATGTGGCAGCGCCAGGTGCCGGTAGTCGGCCCAGCGTGGGTCGGTGGCGATGTCCTCCACGTACACGGCTTCATCCCGATACGCCGCCGTACCGCAGGATCCGGCCATGGGGCCGATGGCCGCCCCATCGATGGCCGCCATGTATTCACGCGGCAGACTCGGACCGGCGCCATGACGCAGACGCGTCCTGTCGGCGTCGAGCAGCAGGATGGACCCCAGCATATCGGGCATTTGCGTTTCAATGAAGCGCACGATCTGGTCGAGCGAGGACGGCAGCGTCGTGCCGTGGGCCACATGCTCGAGAATGCGCTGCTGGCCAAGAATGCGCGCCTCGTAGCGCTGCCGTTCGCGCGCTTCACGCGCGGCCACCCGATCGAGCAGACGGCGCAGCACCACGAACAGCAGGATGGACGTGACAGCCACGAACAGCAGCCCCTTGTACACACTGAGCTGCACAAAACGCTCGGCGCTGCCGGCCAGCACCAGCAGGAACCGGTCGGAGAATGCAATCCACAGCGCCGCAAAGAGCGCGTAGACCCCCGTCACCGCCCACACCCGGCGCTGCAGACGCGCGGCAAGTGAGCGACGCAAGACCAACGCGCCCGCTCGAGGTACGAGCGGCCTCGGTGCTCCCTGCGGCGATGTGGGCATGGCCATGGCGGGGGTCAGCGGGCCGGAGACAGCACGAGACGAAACCGATTGCTGAGGCGTTGATCGAGTGGCAGCGTCTCCCCTCTGGGCTGACGATCTTCCCGGTAGGAAGAGAGGAACTGGCCCCCCACGATGCGATAGG
>JACVCT010000236.1 GCA_016741895.1 Gemmatimonadaceae bacterium
TCGTCGGGGTGGGTGATGGGCTGAAAGGTGGTGGCCAGCAGGCTGTCCTCGTCGTGGCCCACGAGCTGGCACAGCGCCTCGTTGACGCGCAGCCAGCGCCCGTCCGGTGAAACGGGCGCAAAGCCGATGGGCGCATGCTCGAAGGCGCTGCGGAAGCGTTCCTCCTGCAACTGCAGCGCGCGCTCGGACGCCTTGCGGGCCGTGATGTCGCGACCCTCCGGAATGAGCAGCACCACCTGACCCTGCTCGTCGTGAAATGGCGTGATGGGGATGTCCAGCCAGATCGTGCTGCCGTCGCCCGGGGGGTGGTTGGATTCAAAGCGCACCTGTTCGCCGGCCGCGGCACGTCGCATGGCGTCGCGCAGACGCTCCTGCTGCTGCGCGTCATGTATCCACCACGCGGTCTCATCGAACGGGCGCCCGAGCACCTGGTCTGCCGTAGCGCCCACGGCAGCGAGCGCCGTCTGATTGGCCTCGAGCAGAATGCCATCGGGAGACAGCAGGCCGATGAACTGGAATTGGGCGTGGAAGATCGCGCGGAAACGCTGTTCACTCGTGCGGAGCGCGCGTGTCCGTTCCTCCACGCGCTCCTCCAGCGTCCGTGTGAGCGAGCGCAGGGCTTCTTCGGCAGAACGCAGGTCGTGGATGTCGGTGTTGGTGCCGAACCAGGTGCGCGTGCCGTCTGCCGCCATGACCTGCACGGCGCGCGTCTTGAACCAGCGATAGGCTCCGGCGCCGCTCCGGATGCGAAACGTGACGTCGAAGGTGGCCGCGTGCTGCACTGCCCGATCCCACGCCTCCAGCACCGCCTGCCGGTCGTCGGGATGCACGGCCTTGGCCCAGCCGTAGCCGAGTTGCTCGGCCTCCGGGATGCCGGTGTAGGCAATCCACTGCGGGCTGAGATAGTCGCACCAGCCGTCGTCCCGACAGGTCCAGATGAGCTGCGGAAGGGCCTCGATGAGCGCCTGTTGTCTGGCCTGTCCCTCTGCGAGCTGACGCTCGACGGCTTCACGCTCCGAGGCAATGCGCACCACGGTATCGAGCTGTGCCCGCATGACCCTGGCCGAACGCGCCGCTGCGGACTGTGCCCGGTGCAGCTGGCTGAAGGTGGCGACAATGAGCAGCCCGATGAGCACGAACAGGCCCAGGCGTTCGGGGTCGGCGTGGTAGAGCAGTGCCGGTTCCCCCTGCGCTGTGACGCCGTGGACCCCAAGCACCAGGCCGCTCACTGCGAGCGTGGACAGCCCCGGTCCAGCACCACCCCACCAGGCCGCCAACAGCACGGGCAGCGTGAAGAGCAGCACAAAATGCGGCGTGGGCCCGACGGTGCGGTCGAGCGCGACATGTATCGCCAGCAGGAGCAGCGTGGCGAGGGCACCCGCTGCAGCAATGACCCAGGGTCTTGGCGAGGGCATGGGCTGCCCGTCCCCGTGATGTGAGGATAACGGCAGCCGAACAACCTGCAACTCCCCCGCTTCGGGGAGCAATGCGTCACTGCCGTGCCCCCTCAATATCGGCGCGTCCTGTTGCGCTGCAGGACGTGCCCAACGGTGCTAATGGAATCTTAGCGGTGACGCAACGCCTTCAGCATGAAGGTCCGGCGCGCGCGCCGCGTCTACCGCAGACTTCCCGCCGGCAATGAATACAGCAGGCGCACTGTTTCGCGGTCCGCCTCACTCAATTCTCTCACCCGTATGCGTGCCGACATGATGTGCTCACTGCCGGCGGCATGGTCGAGCCCGAGCAGATGTCCCACCTCATGGAGCGCAATGGCCCGCATCTGCGGCGGCGTGAATCCGCTGCCCGACGGATCGGCCACGGCCAACTGGATTTCGCTCGAGACCATCCAGTAGTTCGCGTCGCGGCTCCACACCGTGCGTCCGCTGATGCCCGTGGCAAATCCGGGCACAAAGGTGACGCGCACATCGGCGCTGGCGGAGTCCACGACGAAGGTGAAACGCACCGGAATGCCGACCTGCACCCAGGTGTCGAAGGCGTCCCGCACGGCAGGCAGAAACTCCGGCGTCCAGCTGCCCAGGCCCTCGGCTTCCTGTACCCACACCCGGAGCGGTCTGGTGCTGCGATCGGGCCAGCGTGCCAGCGTGGAATCACGCGAGAGCAGCACATCCTGCACGTAGGTGCCCATGGCCCCCTGGCTCACACGCTGGCGCATGTCCTCCGGACTGAGGCGAGGCATGTCTGCCGCGCGCAGCAGCGGACTGGCGACCAGCAATTCCTGCGCATGCGGGGCACTGCCCAGCACCAGTGGCGCATTGGGGACGTGGGCCATGCCCGCGCTGTCCGGTGGTACGAAGCGGCGTGCGCCCGGAATGACGATGGCGCCACCAGCCTGCTCACTGACCGCGGCGCTCCGCAGTGTGGACGCGCGACTCGCGCCCACCGCCTGGCCGCCAATGAAACACGCCAGACCCACGACACAGCAGGCGAGCAGCGTTTCGGCGGTTTTCATGGCGGTGATGCAGAGGGTCAGCCGGTGTCGCGCTCCGCGAGGAAGGCGTTCACGGTGGCAAAGAAGTGATCAGGTGCTTCCCAGAACGGGTTGTGACCCGCCTCCGGAATGGCCACCAATCGCGCCCGGCCCAGCGTCGCCACCGTGTGTTCGGCTTCGCTGAGCGGCAGCACGTCGGCCGCACCATGCACGACGAGTGTCGGAACGGGCAGGTCACGCAGGCGGTCGGTCCAGTCGTAGCCTTCTCGGCGCAGGCGGGCCACCACGTGTGATCCCGTTTCACTGCTGCCGAGCGGCGGATTCACGTTGCGCGCAAACTGCTGGTCCCAGAACCAGGCGGGGAAGTAGGCCCGCGCATAGGCGGCATGGTGGGCAATGCCCGGCTGGTGGAGCGCACTCTCGTCGAGGGTGGCGAGGCGGTCGAAGTCTTCCGGGTGGCCGTCGGCGCGTAAGCGTGCGAGGCCCGCCGCGTGCAATGGCGGCAGCCAGCGACTGGTCACCCCCACGGCGTTGGCCAGCACCAGGCGGCGCACCGCGTCCGGTTCCCGCTCCACGTCGAGCGCCGTGGCCAGCATGGCAATGCCACCGCCCCAGGAGTGTCCCAATACATCCCACTGCGTTATGCCAAGGGCGTCCCGCAGCGCCGGCACGTCTCCCGCGTCGAACTCGATGCGGCTGGCGCCCATTCCCGGCGGGACCTGCGATCGACCGCGGCCGCGCTGATCGTAGAGGATGAGCTGACGATGCGCGGCCAAGGGGGCGAGGGCGGGCCAGAGCAGACTGTGATCGAAGATCAGCCCACCGTTGATGCAGAGCAGCGGCAGCGTGCCGGCCACCGCTGGTGTGCGATAGACGGCAAAGTCGAGTCCGCGCGCGCGCACGGTGAGGGCCTCCAGCGGCGGCCGCGGGGGCAGCGACCGCCGGAAGGCGAGATAGCGGGTAAGAGCGGGGGAAGACACGCCGGAAACTAACCAACCGGCATGCGCGGCACGGACCTACTGGCCGGTCACGAGGTCGGGGGCCGCAGGAAAGTCGACCGGAATTTGCGTAACGCCATGCAGGAAGTTGGAGATCATCTTGTCGCCGATCACGACGATGATGTCGACGAGATTGGCCGTTGTGTAGCCGGATGACAGAAGTGCATCGGTGACACGTGGGTCCGGGTGGCCACGGGACATTGTGGTTTCGCGAACGAAACCGGCCAGCGCGTGCAGTTTCGGGTCAAACGACGCGTCACCGCCGCGAATCGCCATGATCTGCTCGTCAGTGAATCCGACCATCTTTCCGATGGTGGTGTGCGCCGCCAGACAATAGCGGCAGTTGTTGACCTGGCTGACCACGAGGTTGATCACTTCCCGCTCCTTGGCGCGCAACGTGCTCCGGCGATTCTGCAGGACCAGATAGTCGCCGAGGGCCGTTTCGTTGTGTGCCAGCACAGCGTACAGGTTGGGCACCATGCCGAGGCCTTTCTGCAGCGTGTCGAAGTGCTGCTGGTTGGCGGGGGAAACCTCGTCGCGGGTGGGAATAGTGAATGTCGTCATGCAAAGAGCCTCGCGTTCGGATGAGTACATGGCGCACGTGCCATATACCACAGCATGCGAGTGGCGGTCGCTGGGCTCCATGACGGGTTCTCCCGGAGACTTGGCAAAACGTCCCGTCAACGCCGATATGCGGCCCGGAACTCCATCACGCTGGAGCCGACTTCTGTCTTGAAGAACCGGGAAAAGGAGGCGGGGTCATCGAATCCCAACTCGCTGGCCACCTGTTTCGCGCTGCGGTCGGTGTACAGCAACAGACGTCGAGCCTCGAGCGCGATGCGCGCGCGAATGACGGCCAGCGGTGACTGCTGGCGATACTGCGTGGAGAGGTTCGCCAGCGTTTTGGGTGACTTGTTGAGCAGGCGGGCGTAATCCGATACCCGATGATGGAGCTTGTAGTGCTGCTCAACGAGAAGATTGAACCGGCGGAGCACATCCAGCTGCACATTGGGGACGTCCGCAAGAGACAGTCGCTCACGCGTGAGTCGCGTGCAGATGATGATCAGCCGCTTGAGCAGGACACGCAGCATCTCGCCCTGCACGTCGTCCCGTGTCGTGAACTCGTCCTCGAACACCGCGAGCAGGAGACCGAGGCGCCGCTGCCCGTCGACCCCTGGGTCGAGCGGCAGCGGCCCGTGAGATCCGTAAAACAACAGGCCGGCGCATGACACTTCGTGGTCGTGGTCCACGATGCAGTAGAAGGCCCGATTGAATTGCCACAGCACCACATCAGTTGGGCGTTCAAAGCGAAAGCTCTGGCTGACCACCAGTGCCAACAAGTGTCCTGCCGGAACCTGCACGGGGACGTCGTCAATCCATGCCGTCTGGGTCGGGCCGCAATTCCACGCGATGGACAGCAACGGGTCGCCTCGTTCGGCGAAAAACGCTCGCTGTGCGTCGGGCCTGTGAATCTTGAGAATCAGCTTGCCGCTGAAATCCGGCGTGGTGAACTGATGAGAGGGCATCGTCAGCGCGAGAGCATGGGACCGGTGTGCGGAGCGTCAGACTCGCAACGTCAGGGGCTGCAGGGTTGGTGCACCGCACAAGTCACCTGGGCGGCGATCCGTTCAGCGCTCCGATTCGAGGAACTATTGGCTGCGCCCACGTCTAGTTGACCCGAACCCACCGCCCCGTCCCGCGCTCTGCCAACTGCATTGCGCCAACACCGCTGAAAGCAACCGAGCCGGCATGACCTACGCGCCCATCATCGGACCCATTGTGGTTGACGATCAACCCCAGCTACTCGCACTCGCAGTTGCCACAGGACTTTTCACGCGACAGACCGCGAACGATTTGCTGCAGCCAGCGCTGAATGCCGCCCACGACGCCACCGAGGGATCGGAGCATCGCATCCTTGCGTCCCGTGCACCTGATGCATCGCGCGTCACTGGCTGGAGCTACTTCGCGAGGGATCCGCATGCGGGGGACGTGTGGAACGTCTGGTGGTTCGGCGTGCACCCCCACGATCATGGGACCGGTGTCGCCCAGGCCCTCCTGCGCGAGGTCGAGCACGAGATCCGGCTGCAGGGCGCCCGCGTGGTGGTCATTGAGACCAGCGACGCGGACGCGCTTGCGCGTGCCAGGCGCTTTTACGAGCGAAGCGGCTATCACCAATGCGGCACGGTCCCGGACTTCTACGGGATGGGTGAGGGCAAGGTGATATACGCGAAGACGCTTGCCCGGTAGCGGACTGCGAGGTGCCCGTTACCGCGCCGTCAAAGTACGTCAACGTGCATCGGGCGTGGTGATGGCCTCGATGTTGTCGCCCTCGTCCCAGTCCAGCAGGTTGTACGGATCGACACCACCGCGCGAGGGCTTGCCGTTCACCACCACGGTGACGCGCTGAGTACCCGCGCGAAGCTGATGACGACCGAGGTACAGACGTGTGCCGAGGACTTCACCGGGACCCGCTGCGGCAAACACGGCCAGCTCCACCCACTCGCGGATTGGCACCTCGGTCTCCTTGCCGGACGTGTCCACCCGCACCTTGCGTGCACTGACGTCAAACGTGACCTCCCATTGACCGCTGGCGAGCGGTCTGGCGCTGGCCGCTTTGGCGTCGAAGTGCCAGAACGTGGTGGTCTCGAACAGGTCGTGCAGCAGCGACCGCAGCGAATCGGGCACTGACGTTTGCAGCTCGCGATACAGTGCCCGTGTGGTGGCCAGTGTGCGCATGCTGCCGCCAGCCGCCGCTCCACGGTGCTGCGCGATCAGTCGCTGCAGTGCCGTGTTCACGGCCGTCTCGCCGGCGTACTCACTCAGCGCATAGAAGGCAAACGGTCCACGTCGATAGCCGGCGTAGGGATCGATGGCGCGCAAGAGCGGCAGCCCGGTGCGAATGGGTGGCCAGGGCGACGGATTGCGCATCGTCTGCATGAACTGCCGCAGGGCCTCCTGCCCCTTCTCCTGCCGAATGACCCGCATGGCCGAGTACCAGGCCAGACTCTCCGACAGCAGAATGGCCCCCTCGGCAAACGCCGGGGTGAGCATGCCGCCCCACCATTGATGCGCCACTTCATGCGCCGCGATCTCGAAACTGCCGTCAATGCCTCGCGCCGGTGCGTTGAAG
>JACVCT010000237.1 GCA_016741895.1 Gemmatimonadaceae bacterium
GTACCGTCCGCCGCGGCGCACACCCTGGCCCCGCGTGGCAGGGTCGCACGTCGGCACGGTGGTGGGTCCGGAAGGCGAGGAGATCTACACCGACAAGCATGGCCGCGTGCAGGTCGTCTTCAAGTGGGACCTCGACGACTCGAAGAAACTCGACCGCTCCTGCTGGATCCGCGTAGCGCAGCCCTTCGCGGGACAGAACTTCGGCGTGGTGTTCCTGCCGCGCATCGGGCATGAGGTCATTGTCGACTTCCTCGACGGCAATCCCGACAACCCGGTGGTCGTGGGCAGTCTCTACAACGGGGCCAACCTGCCGCCCTGGAAGCTACCCGACAACAAGACCCAGAGTGGCGTGCGCACCAAGAGCACGCTCAAGGGGGGCGCCGACAACTTCAACGAGCTGCGCTTCGAGGACAAGAAAGGCGAAGAGCTCGTCTATGTGCAGGCGGAGAAGGACCTCACCACGCTCGTCAAGAACGACGAGACGCGTGACGTCAAACACAATCGCACGACCACGATCACGAACGACGACGTGCGCACGGTGAAGGAAGGCGTCGACACGCACACGATCGAAAAGGGCAAGCAGACGATCACGGTTGCCGACAACGATCGGGAAATCACCGTGGCCAAGAATCAGATGGTCACGATCGGTGAGAACCACACCGTCAGCATCGGCAAGGATCAGACCACCGATATCGGGGAGAACGACACCACAACGGTGGGCAACAACCTCGAACTCACGGTCGGCAGCAATGCCTCCATCACAGTCGGCTCCAATCAGGAGACGTCGGTGGGCAGCAAGCGCACCGAGACGGTCGGGGCCGACGCCAAGGACACGATCGGGGGCAAGTACGAGATCAAGGTGGACGGGTCGGCGATGACCGTCACATCGGCCATGAAGATCGAGCTCAAGGTGGGCGGCAGCAGCATCATCATCGACATGTCCGGCGTCACCATCAAGGCGCCCATGATCAAGATCGAGGGCCAGGCCATGGCACAGATCAAGGCGCCCATGACGCAGGTCAACGGCGACGCGATGGTGATGATCAAGGGCGGCATCACCATGATCAACTGAGGCGCCGACCATGACGACTCCTCCGGTCATCGCTCCCGATCCGCTCGCCGCCTGTCCGCCGCTGCTGCGCTGGCTGCTTGAGCGCGCGGCACCTGACGACGACGCGCTCGCCCTGCTCGACCCACGTCAGCCGCTCGAGACCCTGCAGGGCACCTGGTCGGCCAAGGGGCTGCACACCTCGGTCATTCGCCTCATCGCCGGCGTGCTGCCGGCACGCGAGAGCATCTGGTGGGCCTGGGTGTCCGCGCGGTATGCCACACAGGTCGTGGGTGGGAAGGCGGCCACGGCTGCGGTGCACACGGCGCTCGCCGCCGTCGAGCAGTGGATCGTGCGTCCAGACGACGACGCCCGTCGCAGCGCATGGGAGGCCGGCAACGCCGCGGGCCTCGACACCCCCATCGGCATGGTGGCTGCAGCCGTCTTCCTCAACGGCACCACCGTGGCCCCGCCAAACGTGCCGCCGGTTCCGCCGCCGCCAGGGGCTGCACTGCCGCTCGTCTCCGGCGCCATTCTCATGGCCGCCGCCGCCAACAGTGAGCCCGATCAGGTGGACGCCACCATGGCCGCTTTCGCCGCTCAGGGACTCGAGATTGTCAAACGCCTGGGCGGATGGGATGCTGCGCTGCAGCTGGCGCACGACACGCACCAGCGTCTCGCCCAGGACTATGCGCAGGCCACCGCGCTGGCCGCACGAGGGAGATAGATCATGAGCATGCCAGCCGCGCGCATCACGGACATGCACGTCTGTCCCATGCAGACGCCCGGTGTCCCACCCATCCCCCACGTGGGCGGACCGGTGGTCTCACCGGGTGCACCCACGGTCATCATCTGCGCCATGCCCTCCGCCACGCTCAGCAGCACCTGCGTGTGCGTGGGACCGCCCGACGTCATCATCAAGGGCTCGGCCACCGTCCTGCTCTCCAACATGCCGGCCGCGCGCCTTGGCGACTCCACCGCGCATGGCGGCACCATTGTGGCTGGCGCGCCGACAGTCCTGATCGGCGGCTAGCAAGCAGCACGAAGACAACCCAGAACCCGAAACCTGAACTCAAGACTCGAAACTGATCAGTTCCGGGTCCTGTGTTCAGGTTTCGAGTTCTGAGTTCTTCTTAGTTCGCAATCGTGAAGTTGAACGTCACGTCGATATCGGTCTCGCCCTGACACGACGTGCTCGACGCGTTCTTTGGCGCGTCGTCGTAGTGACACAGCACCACACGCGTCGTGCCGGCCGCCGGCGTCGCACCCACCGCCTTGGTGAAGCGCAGACCGAGCGGGCGACCCTGCGGATCGCGGTCGGTGGTCGTGATCGTCACACCACTGCCGGTCACCGTGTAGTACACCCGGTGCTCGTTGGCTTCTTCCTCGACTTCCTCGGTGATGTCCTCCGGCGGATTCACCAGCCGGTTCTCGAACTTCACCGTGCCGGTGTAGGTCGCGCCACGCACGAGCGCCAACGCGCCAACCTGGGCGCTGGGCGCCCGCGGCCCGTTGCCGTCGGCATCCTCAATGAATGCCGTGAGCGGGGTCCCGCCGTTTGCAGGCGTCAGGGTCAGCGTGACACGCGAAATGACTTCCTGCTCGCCACCGGGCGCCGTGCTGGAATCTCCGCAGGCGGCCAGACCGAGCAATGCGAGCGAGCTGAGCGCCATCGCACGGCGCGTCGTGGTTGGATACAGCACGAGCGTACACTCCATCGTGTGAGGGAAGGCAGGTTGGACATCCCGTCGCCCTCTTCGGCGGGACATCGGTGCAGGGCGTCGCATGCGCTGTACGCGACGCTGGGGAGTGCAGGGATGATCAGAACGGCATGGTGAGCCGAAACACCACATCGCGGCCCGCGTCGTTCACGAACAGGCGGTAGCGGCTCAGGTAATCGCGATAACGCGTGTCCAGTGCGTTGTTCACGGACACCGACAGCGAGGTCGCACGGCCGAAGAGCATCAGACCCGTGGTGCCCGCATCCAGGGAAAGCAGGGCATAGCCCGCTGTTGGCAGCGTATACACCGTGCCCGACGGCACCCCGTCCTGCTGGCGCACCAGCAAGCTGCCGATGCCGAGGTGCCATGCGCCCAGCGAGGAGCGCGTGCCAAGCCAGCGTGCCGACACGTTCACCCGGTCGGCCGGCATGTCGAACAGTGGTTCACGCGTGTCGCGATTGCGGCCGCGCACCAAAGTCCCGTTGGCCGAGAGTTGCAGACGCGCGTGTGGCAAATAGCTGCTGCTCAGCTCGAGTCCACGCAGACGCGCGGGCGCCTGCGCATAGCGATAGCCCGGGAATGTGCCGCGCAGCGTGAACACCGGCTCCGACGGCTGCAGATAGATGAAACCGTCGATGGTGTTGGCGTATGCGGCCACATCCGCCTGCCAGCGTGATCCCCGGTGACGCAGACTCGCCTCAACGCCACTGCTCACCTCCGCCGTGAGCGACGCGTCACCCAGCTCGTACTGCGCCGTGCCGTGGTGCACGCCCTGCGCATAGCGCTCGTTCACCGTCGGCGGACGCCAGGCGCGCGCCACACGCAGCGAGACATCGAGTCCATCGCTCAGCAGGTAGGCGGCACCCAGCGAACCCGAGACGTTGCGCCAGGACTTGGTGCCGGCCGGGCTGCGGATGCCCGCATCGGCAAACGCAATCGTGGTTTGCGAAATGACGTCGCCCCGCAGACCGGTCAGCAACGAGAAACGTCCGAGGCCCAGTTCTTCCTGCGCGTACAGCGCGCCCTGCCAGAGATCGTAGCCGGGAATGAGGAAGGCCTTGCCCAGCGTCTGGTTGCCCTGCGCCACGGCACTGGTACCCACCGTCCCGCGCCAACCCTTCCAGCGCGCATGTGTCCAGCGCAGATCGAGCGTGTTCGTGAACAGCTTGAGATTGAACGCCGGCTCGTTGCGAAAGCGCAGCGGACCGTGATTGTCGTACTCGCGGCGATGATTGTACTGCAGGCCGTACACCAGCTCGAGTTCCTGATCGCGCGGCAGCGAGAACACCGTGCGCGATCGCAGCGTGCTGTGAGACACCCGCTGACTGGGGCGACCGATGGCGTACGAAAAGGCCGAATCCCGCGGCTCGGTACGCATGGCACGCTCGAGATCCTCGAGATTGCCGACATGTGCCTGACGCAGGACGCCCAATTCGGTAGAGAAGCGGCTCAGCGACACTTCGCTCCGTCCCCATGCGCGATGCACACCGAGGGCGAGACTGCCATTGAGTTCACGGAATCCCGTGTTGCTCAGGTAGTAGTCGGGCGCCGCGCCGTTGCCGGCCATGCGCGACGTGAGACGCAGCCGATAGCCCGTTGTGCCGATGCGGGGCAGCGAGAGGTCGGCCCCCTCGAGGCCCACCGACAGCGCCCCCTGCCGACTGTTGCTGAACGCGTTGACGGCGACGTTGCCCCTGAGGTGCCCCGTGTCGGGCAGCGCCGCATGGTCGACACGCACCACGCCACCAAGCGCATCAGCACCGTACAGCACGGTGGCCGCGCCGCGCACCACCGTCACGGCATCCGCCTCGAAGCTGTCGATGTTGGGCGCGTGCTCCGTGCCCCACTGCTGATCTTCCTGACGCAGTCCGCCGTTCATCACCAGCACACGCTGCGAGTTCAGTCCGCGGATGACCGGCTTCGCAATGCTCGGCCCGAACTGCACCACGGCCACACCCGGCAGATTCTTGATGGTCTCGCCCAGGGTCTGGCCGCGCGTGCTGGCCAGCGCGGCCGCATCGAGCGTGGACGTGGCCGCTACGCGACCCAGGCGTTCGGCCAGCGTATCGGCCCGCACCGCCACTTCTTGCAGGACTGTCGTGGCCACACTGAGGTGCACGGTCAGCAGTCGGTCGGCGTTGCTCAGGTCCACCACCTCAGTCCACGGGGCGAAGCCGAGGGCCCGCACCCGAATGCGCACACGACTCGCGGGCAGATCACGAAAGTCGAATCGGCCGTTGCCATCCGTGCGGCTGCGCGAGACCCGCGCCTGTGCGCCGGCCGTCCACTCCACGCTCACCTCGGCATCACGCAGCGGACGACCGGAGATCGAGTCTTCCACGATGCCATGCAGGTGCCGACGGTCTCCATGGGGAGCCTCCTGCGCGCCGAGCGAGCCGACCGCTCGCAGCCCCACTGCGTTCCACTCCGGCCGCGCTCCGGACGACAGCAGCGGACCGAGGCCCAGCAGCAAAGTCACAAGCGCCACCAGTCTCAGGGAGGTCCCTGAGATCGCTGGTAAGGGGCGGCTGCCTGAGAACTGAGACATCCTCTCAAGCTAATGAGAACTCGCAATCATTCAAGGACCTCCAACAAGTCCCGTTACCCGACAACCCACCGTCGCGCCCCCTGTGGGTGGCGGATCGGGGCATGTCACCCCCGATACTCGCATCCCGATGTGCAGGTCTCCTGCACGATCACCGCACTCAGACCAGGCAGCTCGGGCTTGAGACGTTCCCAGATCCAGACCGCGAGGCGTTCGCTGGTCGGATTCTCCAGACCGGGAATGTCGTTCAGATAGTGATGATCCAGCTGCTCGTACAGCGGCTTGAAGATCGCCTTGATGTCGGCGAAATCCTGCACCCAGCCCAATTCAGGATCGAGCGCGCCGCGCACGCGCAGCTCGATCCCGAAGGAATGGCCGTGCAGCCGGGCGCACTTGTGCCCCGGTGGCACGTTCGGCAGCCGATGTGCTGCCTCCACCGTGAAGCGCTTGTAAATCTCCGTAGGTCCGCTCATGCCTTGAAGCTATTGGTCGCCGGACCAGCGTGCAGCCTCGGTGTTCCGCCTCAGCGCTCAGCCTCAGCCCGCTACGTCGGCACGCCGCAGGCGCATGGCACCCGCCACCGCCGCCACGAACAGCAGGACCGCCGACGACGGCTCTGGCACCGGCACCGGCGCATTGCCGAACACCGCGTACTGCACATTCGCCGCGCTGCGAATCACAAAGCCGCCGCTGATCACATTGCCGTCCGCGTCCAGCCCTTCAATGAGCTCCACACCCGCCGTGTTGAGAAAGTCCGCGCGCGCACCGCGACCCACACAGTCGTAGATCCCGCAGTGGGTGCGATCCTCATCGTAGGTGGGCAAGGGCAAGTGCGCGCGGGCCCTGAGGGCGAGACCGAAGTCCACGCGCCCATTCTCCACCGCCATCGTGAAGGTGGTGCGCTCCACGCGCAACGTGGGTGCCGCCGGGAAGCCCCAGCCAATGCCCCCCGTGGGCGCCGAGCCGTCAATCGAGATGGTGTGTACCGGCTCCGACCCGCCGTGATACACCGACAACGCACCGTATGACGTGTTGCTGCCCGTCACGCCGCCATGCAGGAACAGCGAAAGACGAACGGACGTCGGCAGGACCTGACCCTCGAAGGTCAGTCGATCGTACAGCATGGCCTGCGCCCACGCGTCGACTTCGTCCTCTGCCTGATAGCGCTGGTCGGTTACCCGCGCTTCGGCATGCAGCAACCCATCGTTGCCCACCGAGCCGCGTACGGCACCCGCC
>JACVCT010000238.1 GCA_016741895.1 Gemmatimonadaceae bacterium
GCCCTCCGCAGTGAACCGCCTGCTGTTCCTTCCCGCAGTCCACCTTACGCAGTCACACCTTACGCCCTCCGCAGTGAACCGCCTGCTGTTCCTTCCCGCGGTCCACCTTACGCAGTCACACCTTACGCCCCTGGTTGGTCCTATCTCCGCGCCACCGGCTCCAACCGCACAATCCCCGTCGGCTTGCCCTGCTGGTCATCCAGCACCACATACACAAACCCGTCCGGCCCCTGCCGCACATCACGCACGCGGCCGAGATTGCGCGCCAGATTGTCCGCCAAGTCCGCGCGCGCGCCGTCGAGCGTCAGCCGCGCCACACGCTGCCCAGCCAGACCGCCGGCAAACACGCTGCCCTTCCAGGCCGGGAACTTGTCGCCCGTGTACACCATCAGACCCGACGTGGCGATGGACGGCACCCAGACATGCTTCGCGTTCTCCATGCCCGGCGCCATCGTGCTGGCGTGAATGGCCTTGCCCGGGCCGTAGTTCACCCCGAAGCCCACCACCGGCCAGCCGTAGTTCTTGCCGGCTTCCACCAGGTTGAGTTCATCACCGCCCTGCGGACCGTGCTCGGTGGCCCACACCGCGCCCGTCGTGGGATGCACCACGAGCCCCTGCGGATTGCGATGGCCGTAGCTCCAGATTTCCGGCTTCGCGCCCGAACGGCCCACAAACGGATTGTCCTTCGGCACCGTGCCGTCTTCCATGAGACGCAGCACCTTGCCCTGATGCGTGGACAGATCCTGCGCCGGATGCGCGGGCAGGTCGCCCTCGGGTGGCGCCTGGCGATCGCCCACCGTCATGAACAGGTGGCCCTTGCCGTCGAAAGCAATGCGTGAGCCGAAGTGCCCGGGACGTCCGCGCGTGTCGGCGACAAAGATGTCCTGTCCCTCCACCAGCGCATCGTTCACCAGCTTGGCGCGATGCAGGGCCGTGGTCGAGCCGCCGTTCACCTGCTTCGAGTAGGTGAGATATACGTAGCGGTTCTGCGCAAAGTTGGGATGCACCACCACATCCAGCAGCCCGCCCTGCCCCGCCGCAACGACCGCCGGCACACCAGTCACCGGCGTGGGCAGCAGCTTGCCGCCACGCACCAGACGCAGCCGTCCCGGCCGCTCCGTCACCAGCAGGTCGCCGCCCGGCAGGAACGCCAGGCCCCAGGGGTTCACGAAGCCATCCACCACCGGGACTACGCGATAGTCGTGCACCGACGACTTGAACACCGCCGGCGTCGCCTGCGCCGCGGCGGCAGACGTGACCACCGCTGATCCCAACACCACACCCGCGGCGACAAAGCCCAGCCGCAGCACCGATCCACGCATCATGTCTCTCCTGAGTGACGGAAACCTGCCCGTTGAAGCTACCGCGCCGCCCTAGCCCCCGGCAAAGGCCCGCAGCACCCGCACCGTATTCACGTGCACGGCCACCGTGTCGTGCACATTGCGTCCATAGCCACCGCTCATCGTGGCCACCACCGGAATGCCCACCTCGCGGCAGCTGCCCACCACGTAGGCATCACGGGCCATGAGCCCCTCGAACGTGAGCGCGAGACGTCCCAGCCGGTCGCCCTCGTGCGGGTCGGCACCCGACAGATACACCACCAGATCGGGACGGGACGCGCGCAGCACCTCCGGCAGGTGCTCGCGCAGCAGCCCCAGATACGTGTCGTCGCCGGTGCCGTCCTCGAGCTCGACGTCGCGGGTGCCGGACACCTTGTGAAAGGGAAAATTCTTCGCGCCGTGCATGCTGAACGTGTACACCGTTGGATCGTCGGCGAAACAGGCATGCGTGCCGTTGCCCTGATGCACGTCGAGATCCACGATCGCCACCCGCCGCACGCGCCCCAGCGCCTGCAGACGGCGCACGGCAATCGCCACATCGTTGAAGGTGCAGAAGCCTTCACCGCGATCGGGAAAGGCGTGATGCGTACCGCCCGCCAGATTCATGGCCACCCCCTCACGCAGCGCGCACTCCGCCGCTTCCAGGGTGCCCTGCACCACCCGGAAGGCGCGCTCCACGAATCCCGGACTCCACGGCAATCCGATGCGCCGCTGCTCGGCATACGGCAGCGTTCCCGCCTCGATGTGCGCCACGTACTCCGCTGTGTGCACCCGCAGCACCTCCTCGCGCGCCGCACGTGGCGGGTCGTGCAGCGTCTCCGCAGAGACCAGCCCTTCGCGCAGCACGGCCTCACGCAGCAATGCGTACTTGGCCATGGGAAAGCGGTGCCCCTCGGGGAGTTCGATGGCGTAGCGGGACGACGACCAGAGATGCAGCACGCGGCAGAGAGAGGTCGGCGGAACAAGTCGGAGCGGGCAGAATGGCCGGAAATGTGGCACGGCCCATCAGCAAGCTCATGCCGTGCCGCGTAGATTCCCAGTCTCGCTACGCAACACTCCTTCCGCAGCACGAGGTTCCCCCGTGTCACCCGTCCGCGTCCGCGCCTGCACACCGGCCCGTGTGCTTGGCGCCTGCGCCGCCGGCGCCCTGGCCGCCGCGCTCCCGCCCCTCGCCAGCCCGCTGGCCGCCCAAGGGGGCAAGCTCCCCACCCCCATCAGCGTACTGGTGAAGCCCAACAAGGCGGCGGGCACCGTCTGGTCGGACGAGGGCCCGCGCAGCTGGACCCCACGGCCCACGGCGGCGGCCATCACCGCCAACGACCTGCGCACGCGACTCTATCAGCTCGCCGCCGATTCCATGCAGGGGCGCGCCGCCGGAGAGCGCGGCAACTACAAGGGCACCGAGTACATCGCGCGCGAGTTCCGCCGCCTTGGCCTCCAGCCCGCGGGCGACAGTGGCGGCTTCTTCCAGGTGCTGCCCTACGGGCCCATCGGCATCGACAGCCTGAGCGCCCAGCTGCGCATCGGCGGCACCACGCTCAAGCAGAAGACGGACTGGGTGCCACAGGTGCCCACGTCCGCCAATGGCGTGGGCTCGCGGGCGGCGATCAGCGAGGTCCCCGTGATCTTCGCCGGTCAGTATGGCGACAGCCTGGTGGCCCTCGACCCGGCGCTCATGCGCGGCAAGGTGCTGGTGGTCACGGCTCCGCCAGTGGGCGCCGCCGTGGCCGCCAGCAGCGGGGCGCCCGTGAGCTTTGTCAGCTGCAGCGACGTGCCCGACAAGTTTGGAGCCAACGCCTCCATTGCCGAGGAAGCCCGTCAGCGCGCCAATCCCACGACGCCGCCGCGTCGCGCGTTCTCCGCGCCGCCGCGTGATGCGCGCCCCGAACGGCTTGGCGCGGCCGGTGTCCTCGTGGTGGGGCTCGACGACATGTCCGCCGCCGCGCGCAATCAGGCCTTTGCACAACCGCAGGGTATGCGGCCGGCCTCCGCGCTCAACCCAGACTCGCCGCCCGCCGCCACCATCTCCAAGGCCGTGGCCGCCCAGCTCTTCGGCAAGCCCATTGAGCAGGTGAGCGTGGGCACCACCGGACAGACGGTCAGCGCCTCGTGGCAGCACCAGTGGCGTCTCTCACCCACGCCGGCGCGCAACGTGATTGCCATGCTGCCGGGCAGCGATCCCACGCTCAAGAACGAGTACGTGCTCGTGGGCGCACACAACGATCACGTCGGCATCAACAGCACCGTCGTCGATCACGACTCCGTACGGGCCTACAACATGGTCGTGCGCCGTCAGGGCGCCAACGACCCCGTGTGCGTGCCCACCGCCGCGCAGCAGGCGCGCATCGACTCGCTCATTGCCATCGCGCGCTCCGTGCGGGCTCCGCGCCGCGACAGCATCATGAACGGCGCCGACGACGATGGCTCGGGCACCGTGGTCATGCTCGAAATCGCCGAACAGTTCGCGAAGCAGAAGCCGGCGCGATCCATTGTGTTCATCTCGCATCAGGGCGAGGAGCGCGGCCTGCTGGGTTCACGCTGGTTCACGGACAACCCCACCATCCCGCTCGACCGGATTGTTGCCGCGCACAACATGGACATGGTGGGCAAGGGCCGCGACTGGCAGGTCAAGTACGGTGGTCCGGCCTCGGTGCAGATGCTCGGCGCACGCCGCCTCTCGCGCGAATTCGGTGACATCATCGACTCGGTGAACGCCAACGTCCCCGAGCCCATGGCCATCGACAAGACCTGGGACGTGCCGGCCAATCCGCTCAACCGGTTCTGCCGCAGCGACCAGGTCAACTACGTGCGCAAGAACATCCCGGTGGTGTACCTCTCCCTGGGCTATGCGGTGGACTACCACCAGCACACGGATGAACCGCAGTACATCGACTACGACCACGCGGCCCGCCTCGGACGCTTTGTGCATTCGGTCATGTCGGCGGTGGCCAACCGGCCCGACAAGCCTGCCATAGCCGGGCCCGACCCCACGATGCCCAGCTGTAATCGCTGAGCGGACGCGGTTCGTCCCTGACCGGCAGTTCAAGTAGTCCCCTCGCCTTGCCTGCGGCCACATCCTACGTTTGGGTGTGGCCGCACTTGTCTCTTCCACGCTTCCTGCGCCGTCGCCGGCCGGGCCCGATGAGCGGGCTCCCGCTCAACAGGCCCCCGATGAGCCGCCAACCGAGCCTCCGTCGCCCCGCCGCAGCAGTCTGAGGGCGCGGCTCCGGCTGGTGGCCATTTTTGTGGCTGTAGCCTTTGGGCTCCTGGCCTGGCTCCGCGCCCGCGACCGTCAGCTGGCGGAGCAGCGCCTCATCGGCGAGCGCGCCAGTGACAACGCCTTTGCCGTCACCCAGGCGCTGGACGCGCAGATCGGTCAGGCCCAGACCCTGCTGCAGAGCCTCACCTACGTCGTCGACCCCGGCGCCCCGTCAGCCGTCACCGATTCGGTGCTGCGCGTGCTGCACGAGCGCATGGTGGCGCCCTATGCCAACCTGTTTGTCGTCGACACCGCGGGCACCTTGATCGGTGCGGCCCGCATCCATCCGGCCGGCCGCCGCCGCATGGATGTCGGTGATCGACCCTACTTCCTCGACACCCGGCGCGCGCAACGCTTCACGGTGGGCGACCCGGTGCGGTCGCGGGCCCGGAGTGATTCGGCCTGGCTGATCCCGTTCATGGCTCCGGTTCCCGATCAGCGCACGGGACGCACCGTGGCCTACATCGGTGCCACCATTCTGGTGGATTCGCTGGAAGGCGTGCAGATGGCCCGGCGCCTGCCGCAGGGCTCCGTGCTCACGGTGCTCAATACCAAGGGGCGCATCATCATCCGCACCCTCGACACGGATCGCTGGGTGGGGCGGCAATTCCCGGGCTTCTCCGAGCGCGGTCAGGCCGAGCAGCCCGTGGGCATCGACACCATCGTGCCCAGCGACATCGATCGCATCGACCGGCTCTTCGGATCCGAGTACATGCGCAACACGCCCTGGCGCGTGTACGTGGGCATACCGGTCACCGAAGCCTTTGCGGCGGCCCGCCTGCAGTTCATCTACGACTTTCTCATCGGCCTGCTGGGCGGTGTGTTCGTGGTGTTCATCGCCTCTTGGGTGACCGGACGCCTGCTCCGCCCCATCGAGTCCCTCACCCTCGACGCCCGCGCCATCTCCGAGGGCGACATGCGGCGCCGGTCGCAGATCACAAGCGACGACGAAGTCGGAGAGCTCGCCCGCACGTTCAACGCCATGGCCGATGCCATCGTCGATCGCGAGGCGGCGCTCACGGCCTCACAGGACCGACTGCGCGAGGCACAGAAACTCGAGGCCCTCGGCTCCTTCGCCGGCGGCATCGCGCATGACTTCAACAACTATCTCTCGTCCATTCTCGGCCACGTCGAGCTGGCCCGCGAGACGGTGCCACCCCAGCACGACGCCCGCGCCGAACTCGATCACGCCATCGACGCCACGCGGCGCGCAGCCGACCTCACCCGGCAGATCCTCGTCTTCAGCCGGCAGCAGGTGGTTGAGCCACGGCTGGTGAACCCCAACGAGATCGTGCGTGGCATCGAGCGACTGCTCGCTCGCGTGCTCGGCGAGAACGTGGCGCTCAGCTGCCAGTACGACGACACACTGGGCAGCATCCGTGTGGATCCGGGTCGCTTCGAGCAGGTGCTCATGAACCTTGCCACCAATGCGCGCGACGCGATGCCGCAGGGCGGCCAGTTTCACATCGGCCTCTCACGGCTGCACGTGGAAGCCGGATCGGTGCTTGGCGCCGAGCCCGGCACCTACGTGTGCTTCACCGCCCGCGACAGTGGTGAAGGCATCCCGCGCGAGGTGCTCGATCGCATTTTCGAGCCCTTCTTCACCACCAAGGAGCGCGGGCGCGGGACCGGACTCGGGCTGGCCATCGCCTACGGCATCGTCAAGCAGGCGGGCGGCGTGATGACCGTGGACAGTGCCTCGGGCAGCGGAACCACCCTGCGCGTGCTGCTGCCCGAGCTCAATCGCCCGGCCGACCTGCCGACACGCATCGATGAGGCCCCACCGCCGGCGGGCCAGGAACGTCTGCTGGTGGGGGACGACGAACCCCCCGTGTCCAAGAACGACTAAAGCCTGCTGCACACGGCAGGGGACCAGGGGGAGTCGTCCCAAGGCCGGCGCGCAGCCCGCCCCACCCGCGGCCGCACCCAGTCTGGAAGTGGCACCG
>JACVCT010000239.1 GCA_016741895.1 Gemmatimonadaceae bacterium
GTCGCAAACATCATCCCCTGCACGCGCTCGTCTCCCCGCATCGCTCGCCTCTGGCTGAAGTCGCGCCATTATACAAAAACGCTGGCGTCGCACCAGAGGGGACGCCAGCTTTTTCAGCATCCTGCTAAAGGGTTTCGCGCCGTGCGCTGCGTTGCGCGCCGGCCGAGGTAGTCTAGGTAGACATTGAAGCGATGGCCGCCGTTACGCGACATCCATTGCAGATCGCTGGTCAGTTGTGCGCCTGTGGTGTGTCGGCTGGATCGACGACCCGATCCGCCTGTCTCCACACGTAGCCCGTTTCCGAACACGTCAGGAAGGCGGAGGAGGGCCGCAGCGTACGGCCTGAGAGGGCGTGTTTCATCGTCACTCTTCAGCACGGACAGACGTATTTCGCTCAGCACGCTAGCCACGTAGGGGGAATAACTGAGGGACAGCTGCGTGTCGTAGCCCTCGGTTCTCGACGCGCGCGACGGGGTTGCCCACGGAGTCAGTCCTGCTGCCGCACTGCGTCGCATACTGCCTGCGGCCAGTACGTAAGCCACCGGGCCGAGCTCGCCGACGGCACCGCTGCCGAACGGCGTAAGGTCAATGCGCGCGATGGCGCTGGCGGCGTCTTCTGCACCAGGGAGCGGAGTGTCGGTTGTCGTCGGCACACCGAGTCGCTCCGCCTCATCGCGCACCTGTTGTACCAGCGACAAATCAGGCGTGCCGGGAGCCGCAGTGCCGAACAGACGCGTGGGAACCCGCATCCGCTGGATCTGGGCCGCAACATTGTAGTACCGCGGCGCGATACTTGAGTCGGTGCCACCGAGCGAGCCACTAGCCGTGCCACTCATCACAAGCGGTTGCGATGCGAGCGGAAGACTTCCGTTGCTGGAAGTTGACAAGCCGGGAGGGGACCCCGTGATGCGCAGATTTCGTGAAGCAATGGGCGACCCACTCGGCAGACTACTTGATATCTGGATACCGCCGAACCGTCCGTTGCGTGGGTCGTAGGTGGACAATCGTACGGTTTGAGCCAGTCCGTCTCGAGGGAGCACGACTCCACTTTCGACACCGTTCAAGGTGCTCGCGTTCTGGTCGGCTCCCATGCCAAAGGCGGAGATGCCGCGCTTCCCGTCACCAGCATCAACGATGGTCAATCCGGGAACTTGCGCCAGCGATTCAACAAGATCGCCGGTCGGATCGGCCAGCAGCAACGAGGATCGATCGAGACGCCGACTGCTTCGAGGCGTTGGGTCGTTGACGAGCGAACGCGGGGGACGAGGCCGTGACTCGACCACGTTTACGGAAGCGAGGGTGACGCTCGACTCCCGAAGGATCAGCCGTCGAACGCGCAGGTGATCTCCCCGTGCCACCACAAGCGTGTCGGTGCGTGGTGCGAAACCCAGCAGCCGAGCCTGCAGGAGCAGCAGCGGCGCGTCTCCATCGTGCGGGATGCGAAAGCCGCCGGTGGAGTCGACCAACACCTGCGCCAGCGGAGCCCCACGCAGGTCCAGCAGACTGACGGTCGCCCCCGGAAGCGGCACGCTATCCTCGGAGGATACCGTGCCGCGAATCCACTGACGTTCCGACTGCTGTGCTTTGAGAGGAAGCGTGAGAACAACGCACATTGCGGCCAGCCATTGCGCACTGGCCTTCCAGGTCACGGCGCGCCGATCCGCTTCAGGTTTGCATCATACCGTGCCCGGTCTTCCTCGCGCGGCAGGATGGATCGGAGGGCTGCGTTGCGCGAGCGCAGATGCGCAAACCTGAGCGAGTCGAGCTGGACCGTCTTTGCGCCAGCAATCGACGCTTTCTGCTCGCTGATGGACAATTCCACAATACGGCGCATGCGTGCACGCTGGCGATCGTCGAGTGAAATGCCGGCAAAGTAGCTACGCTCGAGATAGGCAACGATTTGCTCTATCGACGTGGCTTCTGCCGTGCCTGGATTCATTTTGGCCGGCGGCTGAACCGACACCGGATGCCGCGGGATCAGGGCGATACCGCTCCCCAGCGGGGCAGACGCCGAAGACGCCTTATGAGGTGCAACACCTGATGAGAGGATCAGGCTGAGCAGCACAGTCGCATTGATGGAAGGCATCGCTTGATTCGGCTTGCGAGGATCGGAAACGGACTTCAACGATCTACGGAAGCAATGCGATCGCGCCTCTGTAGAACGCCAGAAAGACCGGACAGACACTGAAGCCCATCATGCGAAGCACGGGGGCGATGCCGCAAGAAACGTGAGCGAATGCTAAGCCAATTGTAATCTTGTTGGCCACGCTCGTCTTCAGTTCGTCCCTCGCGTTCCGATCTCGCCTTACCCCGCCCTCGCCGCCAACACCGCCCGCACATCGTCCACACTGCCACCCACTGCGCGCAGCGCCACGAGGGCGTGATACACCAGGTCCGCTACTTCCTCCGCGGCACGCGCACGATCCCCATCCACACAGGCCGTGGCCAGCTCCACCGCCTCCTCACCCAACTTCTTGAGTCGCAGGTTGCGGTCGTTCAGCAGCTTCTGTGTGTAGCTCGGCTTACCCTCGGCAGCCGGAGCGGCCTGCCGCGCCGCAATGGTGGCGTCGAGTGCGCCAAACACCTCCGCCCGCAGCGCCTCCTCACGGAAGCAGGAGGTCGTGCCCTCATGACAGGCCGGACCCGCCGGCAGCACACGCGCCAGCACGGCATCACGGCCGCAGTCGGCCGTGAGCGACACCACACGCTGCACATTGCCGCTGGTGCCGCCTTTGTGCCACAGACCGCGGCTGCGCGAGCGGTAGTGCATCTCGCCCGTGCGCAGCGTGTGCTCCAGCGCCTCGCGATCGGCGTGCGCCACCATGAGCACCACGCCACTGTGTGCGTCTTGCGTGACCACGGTCACGAGGCCGTTGCCCTTGGTGAAATCCAGGCGGTCGAGATCGAGCGAGACGGTCATGCGCGTGTCAGGTGTTCGGTGAGTCGGGCGTGCACAGCACACGCCGCACGGGGTCGGACAAGGCCGCGTTGGTGGCAATCACATCCCCGCCAAAGGCAGTGGCCACACCACGCCAGTCGGTAAACACACCACCCGCTTCGGTGATGATGGGCTGCACGGCCGCCGAGTCCCAGGGGTTCATGATGTCGTCCACCATGACTTCCGCACGGCCCGTGGCCACCAGCAGATAGCCGTAGCAGTCACCCCAGGTGCGACTCACGCCGCACTGAGCCGAGAGCTCGCGCCACGCGTTTCGGCGCAGGGGCCGCTCGGGAAAGCGTTCGTCGGTTATGAGCGCCGTGGCGGCACCCAGCGATGCGACCTCCGACACCCGCGCGCGTGAACCATTCCACCAGCAGCCCTCACCGGGTGCGGCGGCAATGATTTCGTCCACCACCGGATAACACGCCGCGCCCGCCAGCACGGTGTCGCCCTCGCAGCAGGCCACCAGCGTGCCCCACAGCGGCACACCACGCACAAAGGCCTTGGTGCCATCGATGGGGTCGAGAATCCAGCGCCGCCGTGCATTGGGTCGCACGGCTTCGAACTCCTCGCCAAACAGACCGTCGTGAGGAAAGCGCTGCTCCAGCCACTCGCGCGCCTGCCGCTCGGCCTCGCGGTCGGCAACGGTGACGGGCGAGCCGTCACCCTTGGCCTCCACGTTGAACTCGGCGCGATACCAACGCATGGCCACCTGCGACGCAAAGCGCGCCACATCGGCCGCCGCCTGCATGAGCTGCTCGGGCGACTCGTTCACGCCGCCACTCCAGGCAGAGACGGCGTGCCACGCACCACCAGACCCGCGTCGCGCATGACCTGTTTGAGCGCCTGCACGGTGGTGAGGCCATCGTGCAGAATACCCGCCACCAGCACGGCATCGGCATGGGCCTGCTGCACCGCATCCACCAGGTGCTGCGCCGAGCCGGCGCCGCCCGACGCAATGACGGGCACGTTCACGGCATCGGCCACGGCCCGCGTGATCTCGAGGTCGTAACCCGTACGCGCGCCATCACGGTCGATGCTGGTCAGCAGAATCTCGCCCGCACCGCGCGCCACGCATTCCTGCGCCCAGGCCACGGCCTCCAGCGCTGTCTCTTCACGCCCGCCCTTCACCCACACCTTGTACACACCGTCGGCGTTCTTCTTGGCGTCGATGCTGGCCACCACACACTGCGCGCCAAACCGGTCGGCCGCCGCCGTGAGCACGTCGGGGTTGGACACGGCCGCCGAGTTGAGCGACACCTTGTCGGCGCCGGCGCGCAGCGCGCGCGCGACGTCGTCGGCCGTGCGCACGCCGCCACCAATGGTGAGCGGAATGAACAACTGCTCGGCCGTGCGACGGGCCACGTCGAGCAGGGTGGCACGTTCCTCGGCGCTGGCCGAGATGTCGAGAAAGGTGATCTCGTCGGCGCCTTCGGCCTCGTAGCGTGTGGACAGCGCAACCGGGTCACCCACGTCACGCAGACCCACGAAGTTGACACCCTTCACCACTCGTCCGCCCTTCACGTCCAGACAGACGATGACACGTCGTGTGAGCATCAGCGCGCGCCGCCCGATGCGGCTCCGCCGGTAATGTCGAGCTTCACCGCGCCCTTGGTGCTGAACACGGCGCCGGTTTCCACCAGCGCTTCGCGCAGGGCAAAGCCCAAAGCCTTGAACGCGGCCTCGATGATGTGATGACGGTCGGTGCCACGCAACACGCGCACATGAATGGTGGCGCGGGCGTTGTCGGCAAACGAACGGAAGAAATGATCGTAGAGCCTGGCCGGCAGCGGCCCGCGGTAGTAGGGCCGTCCGCCCATGTCCACCACCACCTGCACCAGTGCGTCATCCATGGGCACGGTGCGCTCGCCGTAGCGTGCACAGGTGGCGGGAATGTGCGCGGCAAAGGCCTGGCCGAGGGCAATGGCCACGTCTTCAATGAGGTGGTGCCTCAAGTCGCCGCGCGCCTGGATGTTGAAGGCCACGCCCGCGTAGCGCGAGAGCGCCACCAGCATGTGATCGAGGAAGGGCTCGGTGGTGGCAATGGACGATTCCACGCCGGCTTCATCGAGGCCGATGCGGATCTGCGTTTCGTTGCTTTCGCGCACCACGACGGTTGCACTGCGGCTCATGCGCCAAACTCCTCGGCAAGTCGGCGTGCATCGATCACGCCCGTGTACAAGGCCATGCCCAGCACGGCGCCGGCCAGGCCGCGGTGCTCGAGCGCTCGCATATCGTCCAACGACGTCACCCCGCCGGAGGCCAGCACGGGCCAGCGACTGGCCTCGGCCACGTCTTCCATGAGTGGGAGGTCGGTGCCCTGCATCTGGCCTTCAAGATGCACGGCGGTGACCAGCACACCGGCCAGCGGCAGGGCGTTCAATTCTTCCACGAAGTCCAGCACATCGAGACGCGAGGTTTCCGCCCACCCCTTGGTGACCACACGACGCTCGCGCACATCAGCGGCCACGATGAGTTGACCCGGAAAGCGGTTGGCCATCTCTTCGCGCCAGGATTCGTCTTCCACGGCGCGGGTGCCCACCACCACGTAGCTTGCGCCATCATCGAGCAGGCGATCGATCTGCGCTTCATCGCGGACACCGCCGCCCACCTGCACCGGCACGCTGGCATCGCGCAGCAGGTCACGGATGATGTCGCGGTTGTTGCCGCGCCCGGTGGCCGCGTCGAGATCCACGATGTGCAGGCGCGGGAAACCCGTGCGTGTCCATTCGCGCGCCACGGAGAGCGGATCATCCAGACGAATGCGCTCGGCGTCGTAGTCGCCGCCCACCAACTGCACACAGGAACCGCCGCGGAGATCCACGGCTGGAATGGCGATCATCGCGCGCTCCGCTGACTGGCTGCAAAAGTGAGAAAGGCGCGCACGAAGGCCACGCCGGGGGTGCTGGACTTTTCGGGGTGGAACTGGGTGCCGATCACATTGCCGCGCCGCACGCTGGCGGGGAAGCGGTCGCCCTCGTGTTCACTCCAGGCGGTCACGAAAGCCTCACCCTCCGCCGTGGGTCGACATACGTAGCTGTTGGCATAGTAGGCCGTGTCGAGCGCGCTCTCGCCAAGCAGCGGGTCGCTGACGTCCTGCAGGCTGTTCCAGCCAATCTGCGGTACACGTGCAGCCTCGAGACGCTGCACCCGACCAGGCACGATGCCCAGACCCTCACCGGGGCCCTCGTCGCTGGCGTCAAACAGAAGCTGCATGCCCAGACAAATGCCAAGCGCGGGCAGGCCCTGCTGCAGGGCATCACGCATGGCCGAGAGGCCCGGGGCGAGACGCGCGGCCGCGGGCGCGAAGGCGCCGACTCCCGGCAGAATGAGCGCGTCGGTGTCCCGCACGGCCGCCGCAGGGTCGGTGTCCACGCGTACTTCCGCACCGCCGGCTTCGAGCGACTTGATGAGCGAGTGCAGATTGCCGGCGCCGTAGTCGAAGACGGCAACACGAACGGTGGGCGTGCTCATGCGCGAGTCTCCCGCGATGCGTCTTGCCGTACGGCGTCAAAGGCCGCGAGAAACTGTTCCACCTGCTCCCACGGGCCCACGCTGATTCGCAGCGTGTCGCCGACATGCGGCAGCGCAGGGAAGGGG
>JACVCT010000240.1 GCA_016741895.1 Gemmatimonadaceae bacterium
CGGGTGGGGGGCGAGCCAGGGGCCGGGGGGGCTGGCGGAGGAACGGGGGGTCGAGGCCCAGCCCGTTGCGGGGCGCACTGAATGTCACCGGCACCCGAAAGACCACGTCATAGGCGTCACGCTGCAGGCGATCGATCGGCGCATCGTGCGTCACCTGCAACGCGCGCACGATGGACTCCCCACCGCGTCGGCGAATACCGGTGCTGAAGCGGGCAAACACCGATTCGGTGAGCGCCGGCCAATGGTAGACGCCGGTGGCCGGTCGCTGATCCTCCAGCCACACCCCGCAATTGTCCTCGACGAAGCGGTAGCGCTGGGATGGAGTCCGTGCTCCGAAGTCCACCGCCAGCGTGGCATACCGGTTCAGACCATCGAGTGCATCACGAAGCGTAAGCGACGACGAGCTGTTGCCGGCTGCGCCCGGACCGGCAGGGGCTTCAGGCCGTGCCGCCGCCAACGCCGAAGCCAGGGTGAGTTGGGCGCACGGCACGCCCACACCAAAACGCAACGCAAACGCTGGATCGCCGAGCAACGTGGAGGCGCTGTCGAACAGCGCGCGGAGCGTGGCAAGCGGCAGACGATTCTCAGGCGTCTCGAATGAGCGCTCATCGAGACGAGCAGCGCGCAGGAGGTCCTGTGCCGGCACCCCACAGTCAGTGGCGAAGTCCAGAAGACCCTTGGCGTATCCCGCCGACACGCTGCCGGTTGCCCGCTCGCCTTCGTGCATACTGGGACCCGATGTCATGGTTTCGCGACCGGCTGTCATGGCCTCAAGGGTGGCGTTTGCCCAGCATGAAAGCGACTACACCCAACGCTCGAACCCATGCCAGGCACTGTGAACACACCCCCATCCCGACGGACGACCGCCGGCCACGGTTTCGCGGCCACGTCAATCGTCGCTGCGCCGGACGACGCTTCGCCAGACGCCGCAAACAACGTCCCCACGACAGCCCCTGGGCCCGAGCAGTCCCGTGCCCAACTGCGGCGTCATGGGCGCTGGCTCATTGGCAGCCTGCTCCTCGCGCAGGCGCTTTTCGTACTCTACCTCCTGGCAACATTCGGCCGGACGGTCATCGCTGGAAACGTGGCCGCCTGGGCGCAGCTCAGTGCCAAGGGTTGGGTAGCCGGTGATCGGGCCGGCAACACGGCAATGGTTCTGCACCTCGCGTTTGCCGTGCTGATTCTGTTGCTCGGCGCCATCCAGCTGTCGCAGCGGGTCCGGCAACGCGCTCCCGCGCTGCATCGCTGGAGCGGACGGCTTTACCTGGGCGGATGCTACATCGCAGCCATCAGCGGACTGTGGCTGGTGTGGGTTCGCGGCACGGTGGGCGACCGCTTACAGCACATTGCCATCACGATCAACGCGTTGCTGCTGTTTGTGTGCGCCATCATGGCGTGGCGCACGGCACGTAGCCGGAGGATTGCCGAGCACCGCACCTGGGCCCTGCGAGCCTTCCTGGTGGGCAATGGCGTGCTCTACTTCCGGATGTTTCTCGCGCTCTGGTTGCTGGTGTTCCGGGCGCCGGTCGGTTTCACCCCCAGCACCTTTAGCGGCCCGTTCCTCACCACGCTCGCCTTCACCGTGTACGTGTTCGGTCCATTGTCGGTGTTCGAGACCTACCGTTGGGCCGAGCGCAGTACCTCGCGTACCCGACATCGTGTGGCGTCGGGCGTGATGATCGGCATGTCGCTGCTGCTTGTCTGTGGCGCCATTGCCGCGGTACTCGTGCTCTGGATGCCCCGCATCCTGCGCGTTGCGATCTGACCATTGCGGTGGCGTGCGCGTAGTGCGGACCAATGGCTGTCCGGCGTGTGTCTCAGCCGGGCAGCTGCGCGCGTCGGCCTTTCACCAGTTCTCGCAGCAGAAAGTACAGCGTGGCGAGCAGAACCAACACTGGCGCCACGGGCAGCAGCCCCCGGTCGCGAATGACGGATGGAAACACCTGGGGCTGCCCGAGGAAGAGCGAGAGTGTTGCCAGCAGCATGGCGGTGCACATGCGCCACAGATGGCGCACGGTGCGTGCGCGCCCCTGCACCCCTCCCGCCTGCAGCACACGCCAATCGCCCGCCACGCCGAGTGCCATGATGCTGCCGAATGCGATAAAGAACGGGGTGGCACCGGTCTCCGCCGGAATGCCGGCCGCGCGTACGGCAAAGGCAAACACCACAAGCATGCCAAGCCCTCCCCATGCCGCCAGCACCCGCTCCGCGCGTCCGATGCTGCGAGCGCGGCGTTCCACCGTCAGCCAGGCGGTGATGGTCAGGTAGAGCGCGAGCGACCCGCCGGTGATGTTGAGACGATCCAATTCGGGTGCGAGCGAAAGCATGATCCCGCAGCTCGCCATCAGCGTCATCGAGACAAAGAACACCTGACCGACGCGCCCGTGCATCGGTGAGCCCTTGCGCAGCACCATGGCCGTGGCACCGGAGAGCAGACCCACGCTGCCCATCACGATGTGCGTGGAGCGCAGCAGTCCGTGCAGGAAGGTCATGGCAGTGGCACCGGACCCGGTGTGGGTGAGGTTCGCGGCGCACGACGCACATACATGCGCCACACATAGCCCCAGGGAATCGCCGCGATGGCTACTGGCAGCGCGGCAAACGCCATGGTCATCTCGCCGGCGGGCGTTCCCCACAGTGCGTCCGGGCGGAGGATGCGTGGGAGTGGCATGGTCTACTCCTCGTCGGGTTCGGGGGCGGTGGGGTCGTGCGCCAGCAAGTCGCCGGGCTGGCACTGCAGCTCACGACAGATCGCGTCGAGGGTGGTGAAACGCACCGCGCGTGCACGGCCCGACTTGAGCACGGACAGGTTGGCAATCGTGATGCCGACACGCTGTGACAACTCGGTGAGGGTCATGCCACGCGCCTGGAGCAGGGCGTCGAGACGGACGATGATGGCCACGGGCTACACGACCCCGTCGAGATCGTCGCGCAGACGTGTGCCGTGCGCGAACACACGCGCGAGCACGAACAGCATCAGCACCGCGACCCAGGGCGTGAATGAGAAATTCCAATCCACGTCGAAGGGTTGCGCCGGGGAGTCCATCAGCGAGGCCACCGCGCCGACGCCGAGGTGGAGCAGCTCGAGCCAAACCGCACCCCACGCGATGGCCTGCAGTCGCACGGCGTTCTCCGGCACGAAGGGGTCGCCCCCCTGCACGGTCGCCACGATGGCCTGCAGCCGTCGGAGGATGCGATGCATCATGGCCGCGCCGGTCATCCCGAATCCGGCGAGCAGCAACATGCCGACCAGCAGCGAGTCGCGGGGCGCCGACTCGCGGATGCCGATGGCGGTCATCGTCCAGTCGCGGTTGATCGTGAGCATCGCGACCACGGCGACGATGAACCCGGCGTACCCGTAGTTGAGCGCGACGGCGACCGAGAGAACGCGGCGCGAGGCGCGGAGGGCGTTGGACGACGTCTGGGGCGTCTGCGGCATGGGAAAGGGTTCGAGTTATCGATAAACGATATATCGTTTTTCGATAACGTCAAGCCCACCCGGCTTGCCTCTGTCGCCAAGTGGCCATCTCCAGCCATCGCTGTACAGACGCACGGTGCGTACGCGGCCTCCATGCCGCAGGGACGCCTGTCACGCTGGAACTGCACATCGGCGACCAACGGAACGAAGCATCCGATCGCGTAGTCAGCTTCACCGTGATCGGTGAGATTGGCATGGAGCAATGCCTCAATATTGGCGGATTCGCGAGTCCAAATGACACGATCGGAGAAACAGCCAGCGCACCGAGTTGCGAGGGACCGACGTGCGCAAGCAGGGAGATCAGCAGCGCAATGTGAATGCCAGGACGCACAGGATGCCTCACGTGGTTGTTGTACCAGTCAGCGCGACTGGTCCCAGCACGCGACATGCGGGCGATGGCTGACACTCAATTGGCGCGCATTCCGTAGGAGCGGCTACCGCAGCGCCGATGGCTGCCGGACTCCCGCCTTTCCCCGCCTCCCGCATGCCCCTCTTCGAAGCCGTCCGCCTCGCACTAGGACAAATCCGGGTGCAGAAGCTCAAGAGCTTCTTCACACTTCTCGGTGTCACCATCGGCGTGATGTTCCTGGTCGCCGTGGTCTCGATCGTCGAAGGCATGTCGACCTACGTCGAAGAAGATTTCATCGGCCGCTTCATTGGCGCGAACACCTTCACGCTGCGTCGCTGGCCGGACTTCACCGGGCCGGAAACAGAGGAAGAGTGGCGTAACATGCAGCGCTGGCCGCTGATGTACAGCCACGATGCCCGCCACGTCGTGGATGTGCTGCCCAAGGATGTGAAGTGGGCCATCGAGACCGACGCCAGCGCCACCGTGTCGAGCATCTACGCACCGCGCCCCAGGCAGACGACCATCTACGCGGTCGAAGGTGACTACTTCCAGATCAAGAACTACGACATCGTCACGGGCCGTGCAATTGCCCAGGAGGAGTATCGTCTAGGCGCAAACGTGATCGTGATTGGCGACGAGGTGGCGACCTTCTTCTTTCCTGATCTCGATCCGATTGGCCGTGAGCTGCGCATCCGCGGCGTGCCTTACACGGTGGTTGGACGCATCGACAAGCAGGGATCGCTGTTCGGCATGTCCATGGACCGCCTGATCATTGGCCCGCTCGAATCCGGGCTTGGGCGAATCACCAATCCACGTGGCGACATCGACGGCATGATGCTGAAGGCCACGAGCACAACGGCCATGTTCGACGGCATGGAAGTGGTGCGCGAAGCCATGCGGGCACGACGCCATCTCCGGCCGGGACAGCGGGACAATTTCTCCATCGAGACATCGGAGTCTGCACTCGAAGACTTCAACGAAGTGAAGAACGTCATGACCATCGCCGGTACCGCCCTGCCCATGATCGGACTCGTGGTCGGTGGCATGGTCATCATGAACATCATGCTGGTGGCGGTGGCGGAGCGCACACGGGAAATCGGCATTCGCAAATCACTGGGCGCGCGCCGCAAGGACATCATGCGACAGTTCCTCGTGGAGGCGGCCACGCTCAGCACGCTCGGCGCCGTGGTCGGCATTGGTCTGGGGCTTGGTGCCGCGTGGGTCATTCAGGCCACCACACCACTGCCCGCAGCGGTCGCGCCCTGGTCTCTGGTGGTGGCCACGATGCTCGGACTTGGTGTCGGTATCGTGTCCGGTGTCTATCCCGCGCGCCGCGCCTCGCGGCTCGACCCCATCGACGCCCTGCGTCAGGAGTAGGCCATGAGCGCTGCAGCCAGAATCCTGAGTGTCTTCGAGGGCGTCAAGATCGCGATGAGCGCTCTGCGCGCCAACAAGGTGCGCGCCGGCCTCACCATCATGGGTGTGGCCGTTGGCGTGTATGTCGTCGTGGCCCTGTCGTCGGTGGTCCAGGGTGTCAACGAAAGCTTCGCGCGCGATGTCGAAGCAGCGGGCCCGACGTCGTTCTTTGTGTATCGGCGGCCCATCGGGGGCTTCCAGGTCTGCGACGGCACCGACGAAACCTGTCCGGAACGCCGCAACCCCATGATCACGATGGACGAAGTGCGGATGCTCGAGCGTCTGCCCACGATTCGTTCCGTCACGGCGCACGTCGCCACGGGCGGACAGTTCCGCTACAAGGACCGACAGCTCAACTCGGGCATCGAGGCCTACTCCGCCAACTGTACCGACGGTGGTACCGGCGATATCAACCCCGGGCGGAGTTTCACCGCCGCAGAGTACGAGGCCGCAGCCCGGGTGGTGATCCTCAACACGATGCTGGCACAGCGGCTCTTCTACGACTCGGACCCGATCGACAAGCGAATCTTCATTGACGGCGTGCAGTTCACCGTGATCGGTGTCTACGACTACACCGCGAGCCCGATGGGTACACCCACATCTGCCGGTGAGGGCAACGACCCCAAGGCCATCATTCCGTGGACAACCGGGAAAAGCGCGCTGAACATGTGGGTGCTTGGCAACAACCTGATCGTGAGACCACGCGCGGGTGTGACGGCTGAGCAGGGCGTGGACGACGTGACTGCTGCACTGCGTGGCGCTCGTGGGCTGCGTCCAAGTCAGCCCAGCAATTTCGCCGTGGTCACGCAGGACCGGCTGATGGAGATCTACGACGAGCTGTTCGGGACCTTCTTCCTCATTGGCCTGGCCCTCTCATCAGTTGGGCTGATGGTCGGCGGAGTGGGCGTGGTGGCCATCATGATGATTTCGGTCACCGAGCGCACGCGCGAGATCGGCGTGCGCAAGGCGCTTGGCGCCACGCGCGGCACCATCCTCTGGCAGTTTCTCGTCGAGGCCGTGACACTCACCAGCATCGGTGCCTCGGTGGGCCTCATTCTCGGCATTCTCACGGCGGTGGGCATTCGCACGGCGTGGCCGGAGATCCCGGCAACCACCCCACTCTCTTCCATCATTGCTGCGCTGGGGGCGAGCGCAGTCACCGGCGTCATCTTTGGGATGGTGCCGGCCATGCGGGCGGCGCGACTCGATCCGGTGACAGCGTTGCGGCACGAGTAGCGGCGGTCGTGGCCACCGCGCGCTGCGTTGCTATGAGCGCCGCCGTGAGCGCC
>JACVCT010000241.1 GCA_016741895.1 Gemmatimonadaceae bacterium
GAGCACGGTGGCGTTGGCGGGGGCGGCGAGCACGTCGAGCACCGTGTCCGCTGCGCCGCCAATGGCCCGGATGACGCCGGTGGAGACGATCATGTCGCCGATCCGGTCGGGCCGCAGAAAGAGCACACGCTGGGGCCCTGGCACGCGCGGGCCGCGCGGCAGCCGATCGCTCAACCAGATGATGCCCGCCAGCACACGAAAGAACCCGCGCCGCCAGGCCAGTTCGAGGCCCTTGAGCAGGCGCTGCAGGGGCGAGCGCGTATCGCGGCGCGGCGGGCTGGCCGTGTGAGGGTGAGGGACAGCGGAGTTCATGACGGGGCAAAACTCGGGACGGACTGGCCGGCCCCGCCGAACGGCTGAGCCTCTAGGCCAGATATGATAGCGCCACCGTCCCCATCAGCACGACCAGCGCATCCCAGCGCATCATGGGCTCGTGCAGTGACTGGTGGTCGGATGGATCCAGGTCGGAGGCCCGGATGGCGACGGGGTACTCGGCGGTGGTGGAGAACATGGGATAGGAACGGAAGGGGTAATTGGAACAGCAATTGATACAATAGGAAATTGCGACGAGTTAGGCAAGCGGCCGCCATCCACCGCCGTGGGACGTGGGTGCTGCGTTCTGGGTGTGAGTGGTGCAGCGGCGGCACCACGCTATCCGGAACTCATGGAATACGAGATCTCGCCCCCGAACCACTCGAACACACAGCCCATGACCCACGTCGCACGGCGGTGGACCGAGAACGCCCCGACCGCTGTTTGCCCCACCACCCTACTTGTGCGTCGACAGCAGCAAACTCGTCTCCGTATTCGCCACCCCTCGGACCTTGCCGATCTGCCGCAGCACCTCATCAAACTCCTGCAGCGTATCCGTCGCCAATTCCGCCACGATATCCCAGCGCCCGTTGGTCGTGTGCAGCGCCCGCACCTCCGGATAGCCGCGCAGCGCCTTGAGCACGGCATCGGCATCCCCTTCGGTGCGGATCATGGTGACCGCGCGCACCCGGTGCGTGCCCGCGTCGGGTGCCGTGCGCACGGTAAAGCCCAGCAGCGTGCGCGACGTGACCAGCTTGTCGATGCGGTTCTGCACCGTGCCACGCGAGACGCGCAGTTGCTTGGCCAGTGAGGCCACGCTCTCCCGCGCGTTCTGACGCAGGAGACCGATGAGTTGATGATCGAGATCGTCCATGGCGCATTCAGGCGCGCGGAGTGTGAAAACGGCACGGCCGGATACAAGAAACCCCGGCGGGTGCCGGGGTCTCCTGCTGTCCGAAGGCCGGCGCTTACCGGTTGAGCGTGTTGTCGAGCGCTGGCGCGGTCGTACCGGTGGTGCCCATGGTCCCACGCGCGGCGATGGTGTTGGTGCGACCGATGGTGAACGACACACCCGTGCGTGTGATGAGGTTGGTGGTGGAGCCCGGCGCCCGCACGAAGAGATCGTACACGCCGCTCGGAACGGCCACGAACGCCCCACCCGCCTTGTAGGCCACGCTGCCCCCAACGGCCACCTCCGTGCCCGTGAGCTGGTTGCGCACGAACAGCACCATGGGTTGCGAGTTCGCGATGGCGTTCACGAAGCGCACATAGCCCTGGGTGAAGTCGAACGCCTCGGGGAAGTTGTCCTCGACAAAGAACCCGTCGGCCGACTTGGTGGTGGTGTTGTACGTGCCGCTCACGTAGAACGAGTAGTTCTTGTTGGCTTCCAGCGTGCCCTGCACCGTGGCAATCGGCAGGTCCTTGTCCACCGTGGCCGTGATGCGCGCCGTGAAGGTGTACTGGCCGGGCTCGATGGCGGAGTAGAAGCCGCCGGCAGCCACACCGCCGTAGGCCACGCCCACGGTGGACTCGACGCCCGTACCGGAGGTGGTGGCGGTGAGCTTGCGGTCGTTGCCATAGAAGTGCACCTGCGGCGCGCCCACGCCGAAGTTGAAGAACTTGATGCGGGAGCCCGGCAGGCTGCCGGTGATGTCCTGCACCGCGTTCTTCTCACAACCGGCCAGCAGCACGGCGGCGGTGAGCACCGTGGCCACCCGACCGACCATCGTGCGCAAAGAAGAGAAAGTGGTCATGGTGGGTTACGGTTGAGTGATCCAGAGCGGCTTGGTATGGAAGTCGAGCGCGAGACCGCCGATCTTGTCGAGCGCCGCGCGGTTCCACACATACTCCGAGTTGAAGCGGGCACGGATGCGATGCGCGATCTTGCCGCCGTTGTCCGGGAACAGGTTGACCGGCAGCACGAAGCCCGGGTACACCTGACGGCCGCTGGCCGGATCGATGTTGGTGTAGTTGTAGCGCCGCATGTCCGTCCACAGCTCCACATGGCCCCAGCCCCACTGGGCGATGTACTTCTGGCTCATGATGTGCGTGAGCGTGAGCTGTGACGCGCTCGGCACGATGTTCGGGTTGGCCAGGAAGGCATCCCGTTCAGCCGCGGTGATCTGCGTGGGCGTCTGGTTGTCGTCGCGGTTGCGCGCGTTCACGAAATCGATGTGCGCCGCGACACCGTTGCGGTAGGCGGCCAGGGCCGTGGCGCGGTCACCCGCACGGAATGCCGCCTCCGCCTTGATGAACTGCAGCTGCGAGTAGGTCATGATGGGCAGCCGCGACTTCTCCGAGAAGATGTAACGGCTGGGCAGGCCGAGACCGCCGGCGCCGGGGTAGCCGAAGAAGTTGTTGGGCTGCTGGGCCGCCGCGAGACCGCCGAAGTTGAGCGTGTTGATGTCGAGACCGCGGTAGACGCCGTCCGGCGAAGGCGACAGCATGCGGCTCATGCGCGGATCCACGGCGCCGCCGAACTCGGTGCCGTCCATCAAGCCCACCACGAACCGCGTCTGGCGGTAGTTGGTGAGATTGTTGCGGGTGCGGCTCCAGAAGTTGGTGTCGTCGTTGACCGTGCCCGGGAAGGCCAGCAGCGCGTCGTCGGCGTTGCTCGTGAACGACTTGTCCACGGCCGCAATGACATCCTGCGGCTTGTAGCTGGACTTGTTGCTGAAGTGGTTCAGGTTGAGCGCCAGCATACCGTAGGCCAGCTTGAGCCACTTCGTGCGGTCACCGCCGTAGATGCGGTCGGTGCGGCCCAGATACGCCGGATCCACCGCGCCATCGTTGCGCTCGAGGTACTTGATGGCCTCACCCAGCAGGCGCTGGATCTCCTGATACGCAAACTCCTCGCTGTCGTAGTCGAAGGTGAAGCGCGTCTGGTCGAAGGCCTGCTTGATGATCAGCTCGCCGTGCACGTTGGTGAGCTGCTGCCAACCCCAGGCCTTGATGACATAGCCCACACCCAGGAGGTCCCAGCGCTCCTCGGCTTCGGCCTTCTGCATCATGTCCACGAGGTTCTGGCCGATGTTCCAGTACACGTCGCGCCAGAGCTGGCCGCCGTTGTCACTGGAGGGATCGTAGCCCATCCGGTCCCAGGTGCTGAACGTGGTGCCCGGCAGATACCACTGCTGCGTGTAGCGGCCGATGAAGCGGCCGTCGAACTGGGGTGAGGTCACCATCCAGTGCAGCATCGGCGACAGATACAGATTGGCCGAGACGGTCTGGGGGGCGTTGGGATTCTCGTTGACGTCGAGGAAGTCGTCGCAGCCCACGGCGGACAGCGAGAGGGCGCCGACAAGCAGCGCAGCGGAAAGTCGCATCGTCTTCATCAGTAGTTCACCCGCAGGCTGAAGGCGATACCACGCGGAATCGGGAAGTTGCCGACGTCGATACCTGCCGCGCCGGAACCGCCCACAGCCGCGCTGTTGCCGTTCACGATCGGGTCGAGACCGGAGTAGTTGGTGAACACGAACAGGTCGGTCATCGTGAGCGCCACACTGGCGTCACGGGCCTTGAGGAGCGAAGCCGGCAGCGCGTAGCGGATGGTCACGTCGCGCAGGCGCAGCCAGTTGATGTCCTTCTCGATGAACAGCTCTTCGGAAATGGCCGTGTAGTAGCCGTTCTGCACCGCCGGAATCACCACGATGCTGTTGCGCGTGGGATTGTCGCTGTTCTCACGGCCGTCACGCAGCACGCCGTCGATCACACGCGGCTGATCGCGGTCGAGCGTGCGGTTGGTGAGACCACGCGAGGTGAGCAGGTGCTCGGTGCCGTTGAACACGTCGCCGCCACGGCGGATGTCCCACAGCATGGACATCGTGAAGTTCTTGTAGCGGACCTGGTTCGTGATGCCCATGGTCCAGTCGGGCTGGCGATCGTAGCCGGCGTCGATGAAGGCCGTCGAGCGCAGCGGCAGACCCGTGGTCGGGTCGATGAGCAGGTCACCCTTGTTGTTGCGCAGGTAGAACAGGCCCGTGAGCGAGCGCGTGGAGAGGCCGGGCTGCACACCATTGCGCACGTTGCCGTAGAGCCAGGTGTCCGACACGTACGACTCGGGCAGCTCGTTGGGCAGCTTGAGCACACGGCCGCGCGAGCGGTCGAAGTTGGTGATGATGTCCCAGCCGAAGTTGGCGCGGTTCACCATCTTGGCGCGACCCACGATTTCGAGGCCGGTGTTGCGCGTGGAGGCGCCGTTCAGGTTGAACAGGATGAAGCCGGTACCATACGAACCACGGATGTCGTTGACGATCTGGTCCGTGGTCTCCTTGCGGTAGGTCGTGACGTCGAGACCGAGACGCCCGCCAAAGAATCCGAGGTCGGCGCCGTACTCGTACGACTTCGCGAACTCGGGCCGCAGGTTCACGTTCGGGCCCGTGAAGCCGTAGCCGTAGCCACCGCCCGTCGTGAGCTTGTACTCGAGCGCCGGCCGGAACGCGTAGGGCCGGGCGTCCTTGCCCACCTCGGCGTAGGCCGCGCGCAGACGCGCCGTGAGCGTCTTCTTGAGCTCCGGGAAGGCGTCATCCAGCACGAAGCTGGTGTTGATCGAGGGATAGAAGAACGAGTTCCGCTCGATGGGAATCGTGGACGTCCAGTCGTTTCGGCCGGCAACGTTCACGAACCAGTAGTCGGACCAGTTGAAGGTGGCCTGACCATACACACCCACCAGGCGACGCTGCGCCAGCGTCGTGCGCGGGGCGCGCATGCTGGTGTTGTTGATCGAGACGAAGTTCGGGTCGAGGAACTGCATGCCCTGAATGGCATTCACCTGCGACCGGTAGTCGTTGATCTGATTGCCCACCAGGCCGCTCACCTTGAGGCGGCTGCCGATCGTGATGGGATTGATGTTGAGGATGGTCTGCGTGTTGATGCTGCGCGTGACGTCGGTCGCCACATCCAGCACGCCGTTGTTGTTGAAACCGGCGCCCGCCGACTCCGGATGACGCAGAATGAGGTTCTCGGCCGTGTAGCCGTCGGAGCCCACATTGAAGCGCAGGGTGCCCCACTTCACCGGCGTGAGAACGAATCCGAGGTTGGCCACCAGACGCTCGTTCTTGTCCTCGCGCCCGTTGCGGTTGATGGAGAAGTACGGGTTGTCCGTCTCACCACCGGCGGCGAGCTGCGTGATGCGGCGGCGCTGGCCCGACGGCGTGAGGAAGTCCGAAGCCCGATCGGTCTGCGGCCAGAGCAGCAGGCCGATGAGCGGGCCGCCCACGCCGCCAATGAGCTGATCGTTCTTGGACTTGGTGTAGGCCATGGACAGGTCCACCTTGAGCCAGTCCTTGACCTGCGCACCCGTCGCGCCGGTGAGGTTCACGCGGTTCAGGCCCAGCGTCGGGATCACGCTGGCCTGATCGGTCACGGCCATGCCGAGACGATAGTTGATGCGCGAATCGGCGGTGGCACCACTGAACGTCAGGTTGTGCTGCTGCGACACGCCCGTCTGGAAGAATCCGTCGACGTTGTCGTAGAACGTGGTGTTGGGCGCGTAGGGCGTGCCGAAGTAGGAGAAGGAGCCCAGCAGGTCACCGGCCTGCGACGTGGGTCCATAGACACGCTGCAGCTCGGGGCGGCTGCGCGTCTGGTCCATGCGGATGTTGTTGCTGTAGGTGAAGCCGCCCGTGCCTGCCTGACCACGCTTGGTGGTGATGACGATGGCGCCGTTGGCCGCATCAATGCCGTAGAGCGCCGCCGCTTCCGGACCCTTGAGCACCACCAGACTCTCGATGTCGTCCGGATTGATGTCGGCCGCGCGGTTCGTGAAGTCGAGGCCGCGATTGTTGAAGGCGGTCTGCGAACCTGGGGCATCGGAGCCCAGCACGTTCGTATTGGTCGTCTTGTTGTCGAGCGGCAGACCGTCCACGATGACCAGGGGCTGGTTGCTGCCGGAGATCGAGCTCACACCGCGGATGGTGATGGAGCTCGAGGCGCCGGGCAGACCCGAGGTGCTCGTGACTTCCACACCGGCCACACGACCCTGCAGACCGTTGATGAAGTTTTCGCGGCCCGTCTGCGCGATGTCGGCACCAGCCACCGTCTGCTGCGACACGCCGAGACTGCGCTGCACGGTCTGCTGACCGAGCGCGGTCACGACCATGGCGTCGAGATTGGCCGCCGCCTTGTCGAGCATGACGTTGATGATGTTGCCGCTGCCGACGTTGCGTTCCTGCGGCAGGTAGC
>JACVCT010000242.1 GCA_016741895.1 Gemmatimonadaceae bacterium
GCCCCCGGCAAGGCCCAACTCCTGCCGCCCGTGAAGAACGGCATGCTCGGCCTGGCCGATTATCCCACCGACGACCGCTTTCACGTGGCCTGCTACGCCGATACCATCGACCCGTTCATGGAGCGCGGACGCGAGTTGCGCCGCCAGGGGGTGACCGGTGCCAAGGTGGACACGATGCGCTTTGCCGACATCCGCAGCGGCAAGCTCAAGATGCCGGAGAAGCCGGCGGCGCTGTATCAGATCACCGCGCCGAAGAACGGCTACAACCCCGCCACGCGCAGCATCACCGGCGGCACCTCGAGCATGGTGGTGTACGTGCCCTTTGCGACCGGGGAATCGACGGGACTCAGCACGAAGCCGTCGAACACCTCGCCCTGGCTGATGCTGCCCGGCACGCCCAAGGCACACATCATGTTCACGGCCACCATGTGATGCCAAAGCCGGCGCGCGTACGACTCACGCGCCGATTGCTCGATCAGGCGCAGAACGAACTGGCGGCGGCCGATGCGAAAATGGCCGCCGTCATCGAGCAGGTGGGACCCTGCACCATGCTGCCGCGACGTGAAGGCACGCATTTCGGGCATCTGGTGCGCAACATCGTCTATCAGCAGCTCTCGGGCGGCGCTGCGGCCACCATTCACGGCCGCTTCGCCGAACGACTCGGCGGCGACCCACAGGCGCCGCATCCGGATGCCGTGCTGGCGCTCGACGAGGCCAGCATGCGCGCCTGCGGCTTGAGCAGTGCCAAGGCGCGCGCCATTCGTGATCTGGCGCAGCATGTGGTGGACGGCCGTCTGCCCATCGAATCGCTCGACACACTCGACGATCAGGCAGTCATCGACGCGCTCGTGCCCGTGCGTGGCATCGGGCCGTGGACGGCGCAGATGTTTCTCATGTTCCGTCTCGGTCGCCCCGATGTGCTGCCCGTGCTCGATCTCGGCGTGCGGAAGGGCGCGCAGCGCATCTATCGCACGCGTGCGCTGCCCGACGCCGCGCGACTCGAGAAGATCGCGCGGAACTGGCGTCCCTGGGCCAGCGTTGCCAGTTGGTACTGCTGGCGGGTGCTGGATCTCGACGACGCGGGCGGCTGGTAGGATCGCAATCGCATCGCCGTCGCGTCGCGATCGCATCACAACCGCGGCGTGACAGCCTCCCGCGAATATCTGCGGCCATCGCATTGCCCGGACCCATCATGCACGAGTTCTCCCAGCGCTCCACGTATCCCGTCCCGGTCGAGGCGCTGTTCGCCTGGCATGAGCAACCGGGCGCGTTTCTGCGTCTGTCTCCGCCCTGGGACGCGCCCGAGGTGCTGCGGCAGGAAGGTGGCATTCGCGACGGCGCGCAGGTTGTGGTGCGCGTGCACGCCGGGCCGGTGCCCACCACCTGGCACATCGAGCATCGCGACTACATCGCCAATCGGCAGTTCCGCGATGTGCAGCGCGAGGGGCCCTTTGCGCAATGGGTGCACACGCACCGCTTCGAAGCCCTGGAGCCTTCGGTCAGTGCGCTCGAGGACCACATTGCCTACGCGCTGCCGCTCGGCGCGCTCGGCGACCCCTTCGGCAGGAACTTCGTGCACGACACGCTCGTGCGGGTGTTCCGCTACCGGCACGCCGTGCTGGCTGGCGACATCGCGCGGCACGCCGCGTACGCCAATCGCCCCAGGCTCACGGTGGCCATCACCGGCGCTAGTGGTTTCATCGGACGACAGCTCGCCGCGTTTCTGTCCACGGGTGGACATCGTGTGCTGCGCATCGGGCGTGGTCCCGTGGTGCCCGGTCACACGGACATCTCCTGGAATCCGGACCGCGGACAGCTCGATGCGTCCGCGCTCGAGGGTGTGGATGCGGTCGTGCACCTGGCCGGCGCGTCGATTGCCGATCGCTGGACGAGCGCGCATCGCGCCGCCATCAAGACCAGTCGCCTGGAAAGCACGTCACTGCTAGCCCACACACTGGCGAAACTTTCGCGCAAGCCGCGGGTGCTGCTGAGCGGTTCCGCGATCGGCATCTACGGTGCGCAGCGCGACGAGGAACTCACGGAACGCAGTGCGCTGGGCAGCGACTATCTGGCCGACGTGGGCATGGCCTGGGAGGGAGCCACGGAGCCGGCCTCGCGCGCCGGCATCCGGGTGGTGCATTTACGTACGGGCATCGTGCAGGGCGCGGCGGGTGGGGCGCTGGCCAAGCAGTTGCCACTCTTCAAGTACGGCGCCGGCGGGCCGCTGGGTGACGGCACCCAGTGGCTGAGTCCCATCGCGCTCGATGACCACATCGGTGCCATGCATTTCTGTCTCTGGCAGGACACGGTGCAGGGCCCGGTGAATCTCGTGGCCCCCACACCGGTGACCAACGCGGAGTTCACGCGCACGCTCGCGGATGTGCTCGATCGTCCGGCGGTGCTGCCGGCACCGGCCTTCGCGCTGCGGCTGGCACTTGGGCGTGAGATGGCGGACAGCACCGTGCTGGCCAGTCAGCGCGTCGTGCCGGCGGTCCTGCAGGCGGCGGGCTTTACCTGGCGACACCCGACGCTGGCGGACATGCTGCGCTTCGAGCTTGGCCTGGCTTGATGCAGTTGCCCGACACAGGTACTCGTGTTGCGGCCAGATCGTCAACAGCTCACGCAGAGGGGCAGAGAACCGCAGAGCTCGCAGAGAGGCGCGGTCGGGGTTGAACAACCTTGTCGCGGATTGCGCGAATGGGGCGGAAACAGCACGGATCAAAAACTTCATTCTCTTACCCGTGTTGTTTCCGCCCCATCCGCGTCATCTGCGAAACGAACCATGGCCAGGACCAGGACCGCCTCTCTCAGCGCCCTCTGCGGTTCTCTGCCCCTCTGCGTGAGCTGTTAACGAGCTTGAAGCACGCACCACAGCCTGTTGTGCCCCAAGAACTGGCCAAGGCCTGACACTTCCGCGCGGCTCGTCCCGTAGGGATCATCAAGACCATGACCGTCATCATCATCGAAAGCGTCCTTTTCATCGCCCTGCTGGCGGTGGGGGGCGCTTTTGTCGCCACGGCCTTCGGCATCACACCGTGGGGGCGGCGCTTGCGGCAAACGGCCAATCGCCGGCGCATCGATAAGCAGGCCGAGCTCACCTGTCCCCTTCACGGGCTGCAGCGCGAGGAAGACCTCGTGCGGCTGCCCACGGGTGAGCCCTTGTGTCCAAAGTGTTACGAGGAGGCAGTCCATGGCCACATCGGTTGACGCCACCATCGAGGGGCTGCGCAGTGCCATGCGCAACTCCCTGAGTGGCAGCGGGCGCGGCGGCGGAGTGAGCGGCGGTGGCGGCGGCGGGCTGTTTGGTCGCCTTGGCCTCGCCGTGGTCGCCATCGTGGCGCTGCTCCTGCTGCTGCGTCCCACCGTGGCCTACATCGAACCCGGTCACGTGGGCATCGTCATCAATCGTGCCGGGGGCGGTGTGTCGCCGCAGCCTCTCGGTCCGGGCTTCCATCTGCGCAATCCGCTGTTCACGCAGATCCAGGAGTATCCCACGTTCATGCAGACGCTGGTGCTCACCCGTGACATCACGGCGGGCAGCGGGCGCAACGACGAAATCAACGTGAACTCGGTGGAAGGGCAGCCGCTGTCACTCGATGTCTCCATGTCCTTCGAGCTCGACGGCGCCAAGGTGCCGGCGCTGTATCAGACGTTCCGCACCGATGTGCAGACCATCGCGCAGGGCTTCATCAAGCAGGCCATCCGGCAGTCGCTGCAGGAAGTGGTGGGGCAGGAGGAGATCGCCGCCATTCTCGGTCCCAAGAAGGCCGAGGTGGTGACGCAGACGCAGGTGCAGCTGCAGAAGCGGCTCGATCCCTATGGCATCAGCGTGAAGCAGTTCACGCTGAACGAGTTCCGTGCGCCGCAGGCGGTCATGGACGCGATCTCGCTCAAGAACGTCATGCAGCAGCAGGCGCTCACCGCGCAGAACGAGCTGCAGAAGAACACCTTCCAGGCGCAGGGCGACAGCATCAAGGCGGCGGGACGCGCCAAGGCCATCCTCACGGAGGCCGAGGCGCAGGCCAAGGCCAATGAACTCCTCTCGCGCAGCATCACCAGCAACCTGGTGCAGTACGAAATGGCCAAGCGCTGGAACGGACAGATGCCGCAGGTCACCGGCGGCGGTCTGCCCATGCTGCAGTTGCCCGGCAGCAGCAAGACGCCCTAAGCTTCGGCATGCCGACTGTATCGTTTGACACGCTGCCGGACTCGGCGCGGGTGTGGGTGTTCGGCGCGGCGTCTCCCGTCACGGGGGACGCCGCGTCGCGTGTGCTGCAGACCGTCGATGCGCATCTGGCCGTGTGGCGCGCGCACGGCGTACCGCTGGTGTGTGCGCGCGACTGGCGTGACGACCGCTTTCTGGCGGTCGCGGTGGATGAACAGGCCAGTCAGGCGTCCGGCTGTTCGATCGATGCGCTGTTCCGGCAGTTGCAGTCGGTGGAAGCCGAACTGTCGGTGTCGCTGGTGCCGAGCGGACTGGTGTACTGGCGCCGGCCCGATGGGGCCATTGTTGCTTCCGATCGTGCGGCGTTCCGCGCGGCCATTGCGGCCGGTGAGGCGGGCCCCGATACGCCGGTGTTCGACACACTCATCAACACCGTGGGCGAGTGGCGCACTCAGTTCGAGCGCCCGGCGCGGGATTCCTGGCACAAGCGCTGGCTTGCCTGATCGTTTGGGAGAACGGCGGTCGGGGTTCAACAGCCCTGTCGCGGATGACGCGGATTGGACGGAAACGACACGGATCAACTGCAGCGTGCGCCGTGGCGCGAACGTTGTTCATTGTTGTTTATCCGTGCTGTTTCCGACAAATCCGTGTCATCCGCGATAAGGTTGTTGAAAAATCCTTCTGCCACACCAGCACTCGTCGTGTGGCCGGATCGTCAACAGCTCACGCAGAGAAAAGGAGGCCGCTGAGGGCGCAGAGCACTGCAGTCAGAGCTGTCGCGAATGATGCCTCTCAGGCCAACCACGCATCCCGATGCTCGGCTACAAAGTCATCATCGACGAGGCCCGGATACTGCGCCGACAGTCGTGCGATGGCTTCCGCCTGGCCGGGCGAGAGACGTTCGTGCGTGTCAAACGTCCAGCAGCCGCGCACCAGACCCTGCAGACGCAGCACCTCGAGGATGCCCGGCAGACAGCCCGTGTAGCCCTGCGCGGCATCGAAGATCACGGCGTTGGCCATGGTCAGCACTGCGCCCCGCGTGAGCCACTCGCGCGGGACGGCAGTGGCACCGGATGCGCGCCAGGCCTGCACCTCGCGCAGCATCGTCACCGCCGACTGCGTCCACACCGCCCACTGGCCCAGCAGTCCACCCACGAAATGCCGCGTGTACGCGCGGCCGCCACTCGTCACCGGCACGTCGGTGACCAAGTCGGGCACGATGGCATCGTCGTTGCCCGTGTACAGCGCGATGTCGTCGCGGCCGGCGTCGGCCAGCGCGCGCACCACATCGAGTGTGGCGTAGCGATCGAAGGGCGCGACCTTGATGGCCACCACCTGCGGAATCTCCGCGAACTCGCGCCAGAACGCGTACGAAAGTCGTCGACCGCCCACGGCCGGCTGCAGATAGAAACCAAAGAGCGGGATGGCTTCGGCCACACGCTGGCAATGCGCGAGGATGGCCGCATCGGTGGCGTCGCGCCAGGCACCCAGCGACAGCAGGCCGCAGTGATAGCCCAAGGCGAGCGCAACCTGGGCTTCGCGAAGCGCCTGGGCTGTGTCGCCCAGCAGACCGGCCACTCGCACAAAGGGCCGAGGGGACGAGGCCAGCGCCGCCGACGCCGTCTCGGCCGCGAGCTCGAGCACCGGTCGATACAGTCCGATCTTGTCGTCGTGAATGGGGAAGCCGGTCGTGTGCACGCCCACCGCCATGCCACCGGCGCCGGCGGCCACGTAGTAGCGCGTGAGCGCGCGCTGGTGACGCTCGTCCATGCTGCGGGTGGGCGTGAGCGCCAGCGGATGCGCGGGAATCACGAGGCCCGCCTGCAGGGCCGCGCGCGTGTTGAACCGGCCCGGCTGCTCAGAAGCGGCCATCGCGCACCTCGAACTTCGTGGGCTTGTCCAGCACACGACCGTTGGCGCGCAGCCAATCGACGGCCCAGGTGCAGAGTGTCTCCAGCGGCAGCGCGGTGTATGGGAGCTCGTCGTCCAGGCGATGCACGTTGGCCACCAGCGCCTCCCCCGATTCGCGGCCCGCGAAACGTGGCGACACCCCCGCGTACAATGCGCAGCGCTCGGCGATTTCGCGCACGCGCACCTTGGGGCCCGTCACGTTGAGGGCCGTGGCCGGCACGCTGGCCGCCGTGAGCCCGCGCAGCGCGAGGCGGTTCGCGTCGCCCTGCCAGATGACATTTACCCACCCGGTGCTCAGGTCGACCGGCTCGCCGTGCAGCACCTTGCGGGCAATCTCGGTGACCACGCCATAGCGCAGGTC
>JACVCT010000009.1 GCA_016741895.1 Gemmatimonadaceae bacterium
CTTAAGAGGGCTGAGAGGGGGGCACCCTCCATCCGGGCGGCCCCCGCCCAGGGCCGCGGTTCCCTGGTACACCAGCCCCTCCCCCCCGCCGGTGGGCAGCACCACCAGCGCATCACGGCCCGACAGCACCGCCTGCACCGCGCGCACCTGCGGTGGACGGAAGTCCGGGTAGCCGAAATGCCGACGCAGCGTGGCGCGCGCCTCATCGAGGGCGACGGACACGTCAGCGCGCGGTGCGGTGTGCTGCGATGCGATCATGCTGCATGCTAAGCACCTCTCACGCGCGATGCGACATCAAACGTACGCATCAGACAGCCGGCGGCGCGCGGACGCCGCTGCGGCTCACACGGCGCGCGCAAAATGGCCGCGCGTGAACTCTCCGTTGAGAAGCGATCGCACCGCCATGCTGTCCGCCGTCTCGCCAGCGGCCAGCGCATCGAGTTGACGGCGATAGCCGCGCACGATGGCCTCGATGGGATCGCCCGGCACGTTGAACAGCAGATGATAGCCGCGCACGCCCCGCGCCCAGAGAGTGGGCAGATGCTCACTGCCATCAATGGGCCGCGAGTGCAGCAGCCGGTTGCGGCAGGCGCTGTCGGTGGCCACGGCAAAGGTGTAGCCCGCCGGATCGGTGAGGGACACATGCGGATGCTTCTGCACACAGAGGTCCCGGCAGGTCGTCGGCTCGCGATCGAAGGCGGCGCTCAGCACGCAGTGCTCGATGGTCATGCCCTCGGTGCGGCCGTACACGAGCACATCGAACCCGCGCCCCTGCCAGGGGCTCACCACGTCGAGTATCTCGGTGGTGGTCAGTTCGATGGACGCGGTCAGCCGACGGGCCCCGAGCTCGAAGAGAAATGCCGCCGTGTGCTGGTTGAATACGTTGGTGGCGTAGTCCGCCACCACATCAACGCCCGCCTCCGCCAACTCCGCCACGAGGCCCACGTGGCCGCTGAGCACCGGGAGTCCAAGCGCCAGCCACTTGTCGAGCCGCTTGCGCTCCTCCGGCCGCACAATGACCGGTGTACGCAGCCGCAGGCCCACGCCCTGCGCCGCCAGCTCCTCGCGCAGCGCCGTGACCCGCGAGAGGGGAGGCGTCGGGTGCCGGAGGAATGGATCGAGCACCACTTCCGTGGCGCCGCCCGCCGCGGCAGCGCGTGCGCCATCGAGGTCGTACACGATGGCGCGCAGGGCCAGCGGGTCTGCGCCGATCTCATGCAAGGGTGCGTCGTCGTGCGCACGGGCCGATGCGCCGTCTACATGCGCCACCTGCTCGGCGATCTGCGCCTCGCGCACGGCCTGTTCACTCATCGTCGCCCAGCTGCGTTGTTCGAGCAGCTGCTCGGTGGCCTGCTGTCGCAGCTGATTCAGCTCACTCACCGGCAGGAAGAGGCCGCTGGCAAGACCAGTGATGTCCACGCTGCCCAACTTGAACGGCGTTTCGCCGAGACGTCCGAACTGTTCGCGAAGCTGGGTCATGTCGAGCGCGCGCTTGCTGGCCGGGGCGAGTGGCACGTCGCCACGCACCGTGACCTCGTGCTCCCCGCACTGCCACACCGTCTTGAGCGGTCCACCGGCGTGTCCAAAGCAGCGCACATCCACGCGCGTCAGGCCCACGCGACTCGGCAGTGGCAGCGCGGCATAGCTGGCCTGCGCCGCCGCGAGCAGCGTGGCGTCGCTGGTGCGCACCACCCGCCATCCCTCGCTCACACGCACGACGCGCGGACCACTGCGGACCTGCACGGCCTGGCGGTGCACTCCGGCCCGCGTGGACAGGGTGCGCACCTGCTGCACACTGCCGCCAAGTGATGCGGCTGCGCCTTCCTCCGGCGCCTCGAAGCCAACACCGTCCCCCACCGCCAGCGGACGTGTCACCTCGACGATGAGCTCCTGTCCGTCCTGCCCGACCACCATGCCAATGGGCAGGCCCCGATTGTCGGGCTGCGTGCGGGTGATGTAGTCGCGGCCCTGACGGCCGCCGTACATGCCACCCGTGTTGCCGCGGCTGAAGATCTGGACCAGCGGCTCCACTGCGTCCGGCGACGGCGCCTGGCCACGCTCGCCGCGTGCGATGGCGTCGAGCCAGCCACGATAGGCCTTGGTCACCGTGGCCACGTACTCGGGCTTCTTCTTGCGGCCCTCCACCTTGAGGCACCCCACGCCCAGATCGGCGATGGCCTCGAGGTGATCGTGCGCCGCCAGATCCTTGGTGCTGATGAGATAGCCGCGGTCGAGTGTGGCGCTCGTGAGCTCATCGTTGAGCGTGTAGTCCTTGCGGCAGGACTGCGCGCAGGAACCGCGGTTGGCCGAACGCTCGCTGATCATGCCGGACATGAAGCACTGCCCGGAGTACGAGATGCAGAGCGCGCCGTGCACAAAGGTCTCGAGACTGAGGTCGGGCACCTCGCTGCGAATGGCCCGGATGTCGTCGAGGGTGTTCTCGCGCGCCAGCACCACACGTTCCACGCCAAGGCGCTGCATGACCCGCGCGCCGGCCACGTCGTGAATGGTCATTTGGGTGGAACCATGCACTTCAAGCTGCGGGTACACGCGCTGGATGAGGCGCACCACCCCCAGATCCTGCACGATGGCGGCGTCGATGCCGCGGTCCACGCACTCGCCGAGATAGCGCAGGGCCTCGGGCAGTTCGTGCGGCTTGATCAGCACATTGAATGTCAGGTATACCCGCACGCCCCGCGCATGGGCGATGGCGCAGGCCAATTCCAGCTCGTCGAGCGAGAGCTGCGCTCCTTCATCGCGCGCGTTGTACATGGACGCGCCGAGGTACACGGCATTGGCGCCATTGGCCACGGCGGCCCGCACGGCGTCGAGCGTGCCGGCGGGGGCGAGAAGTTCGGGAACCTGCGTCGAGCGGGACATCCCGGAAATCTAACAACCCCCGAGAGAAGACCGAAGATTCCGGAGCCTCAATTCCGATTGCGAGGGCAGATTCTTGCTGGCACTTTCCAGAAGCCGGGTAGCTCCGTGGAATTCCGGGCCGGAGCATCAGGATTCACGTCAATGGAGGAGTACATGGCGGTCACGCTTTATCGGATGCGCAGCGGCAAGGTGCACAGCTTCAGTCGCACGGCGTACGGGATCGAGAACACCAGTCTCATCCCCGCGACGCCTGCCTCAGATGGCAGCAAGCGGCGCTACTTGTTCAGCGAGGCGGGAGTGGGGATCTATCCGGTGCTGATTCGCGGGGATTCCTCGAAAGAAATCGTGAGCTGGCTCGCGCAGGCCACCGGTGTGCGGTTCACGATCAAGGGTCGCGAGATTGTCGAGGACGACGACGATTTTGATGCCATGCTGACGCGGGAGCTGGAGGAAAAGACCGGCGCCTCCAGCTACAAGGCGAAAAACACCATGGAAGGGTTCACCATCTGCTGCAAATGGCACATGCATCGAACCACCAGCAAGGCCATCGAGATTCACGATGGCGGGATGGAAGCGTTCAAGAGCATGGCGTTGTTCTTTGGCGGCCTGCTCGGCGGGGGCGTCAGCAGTCTCGTCAGCCCCGCGTCTTCCGGCGTACCCACGAACGCGCAAGTTGGCGTCGAGATGACGAAGGGCCTTGTAGGCTCGGCTCCCGATGTCTACGACATCGGCCGCACGCTCAAGGGCGGCGGGGGTGGCAAGACCGATGTTGGCTTCATGGTGTCGTACCTTCCGCTCAAGGGGGGCACCAACACCGGCAAGGGCAGCATCTCGGCGCGGAGACTGGCGCGTATTGCCGATCGCATCTGGCCGGGCTGAGCCCGCCGGCATCGCGTCATGAACAACGCCCCGGGGACCAAATCGGTCCCCGGGGCGTCTCTTCTGCCTGGCCCGTGGTTCAGGCACATCGCGCGAGATGCCGCCGCGCTTCAGGCTCGAGTCAAGGTTTCTGCAGGTGACGCAGAAAGCGCAGACCGAGCGCGATGAGCACCAACGCAATGCCCAGCCAGCGCAGCCACTCCTGACCGGTGCGCTGGGCCATCGTGAAGGCCACCACGCCTCCAACAATGAGCACGAGCCGAAGACGGAGAATCACCGCGCGATCAGCCGGCGAAGGCCGGCAGGCCGGCAGCTGCCGCTTCCGAATCGGGAACGGTGATCACCATGCGCAACAACGCGGTGGAATACACCTTGCCCTGCGCATCGGTCTTGAGCGAGAGCGTCCCGCCGCCGTCGAGCGCGCCGTGCAGGAGGAAGTTGAGCGCGCACAGATTGGGCAGCTCGAAGCGCACGACGTCCCCGGTGATCTGGCCGGCGAAGTGCGCGGCCACGGCGTCGCGCGTGACGTAGCGCGCGAGGATGGGATACCAGGCCGGCTCGAGGGCAATGAGGCCCACATTGGCCGTGTCTCCCTTGTCGCCGCTGCGGGCGTGGGCGATGTCCAGCAATCGAACCTGCATGCTCACTCCACGATGGTGACGGCGGTGGACACGGCGCGCTTGTCGAGCAGCGCGGGCCAGTAGGCCACGATTTCTTCAACCTTGGGGCGACCACCGGCAAAGCCGGTCACACTCGGCGGCCCGTTGAGCACCAGCGGCGCCATCTCGCGCGTAAAGCGCTCGACGGCCGCACGGTCGCTGCCGCGCACGCCGATGCGATACTGCACCTCCGGCGCCTCACGTCCATCACCGGCCAGCGGACCATGTGTGGCCGTCGCTCCCACGAACTCGCTCAACACCTGGTCAAACTTGAGGCCGAGATTGTCGAGACGCTCACGCAGCACGCGGTCGGCAAGCTGCGCCTTCTCCATGGCGTCGGGCCAGGAGTACACCAGCGTGCCCACGGCCTTGTAGCCCGAGCGATAGGCGATGGACACCTTGAGGAACGGCGTCGGCGGCCCACCGGTGATGCCGTGCACCCGCACCCGATTCTCGCCGGCATCCTCGAGACGGATGCTGGTGAAATCGGCCACCACGTCGGGCGTGATGTAGGCGTTGGGATCGCCCATTTCGTACACCAGCTGCTCCGTCACGCTTGGCACACTCACACGGCCGCCGGTGTTGGCGTGCTTGGTGATGACAAACGTGCCATCGGCCTGTGCTTCGGCGATGGGATAGCCGACGTTGGCGAGGTCGGGGATGTTGCGCCAATCGTGCAGACAGTTGCCGCCCGAGCACTGCGCGCCGCATTCGAGGATGTGGCCGGCCACGATACCTGCCGCGAGCCGGTTCCAGTCGTCGGCCGCCCACCCGAACTCATGACGCAGCGGCGCCATGGTGAGCGCGGTATCGGTGCTGCGACCGGTCACCACCACGTTGGCGCCCTGCTGCAGTGCTTCCACGATGGGCGTGGAGCCGATGTAGGCGTTGGCCGAGAGCACGCGATCGCGGATGTTCGCGAGCGGCTCGTTGGTGTCCATGTTGCGCAGTTCGTGGCCCGCGGCCAGCAGCTCGTCGAGACGATCGAGAATGTCGTCGCCGGTGACCACGCCGATGCGGATCTTGCCGCGCACGCCATGCTTGCTGGCCGCTTCGAGCACGGCGTCGGCGCAGGCCATGGGGTTCACACCACCGGCATTGGCAATGACCTTCACGCCACGCTCGGCCACGGCCGGAAACACGCTTTCCATGGCGCCGATGAAGTCGCGCGCGTAGCCCATGCGGGGATCGCGCTCCTTCTGCTTCTGCACGATGGACATGGTGACTTCGGCCAGGTAGTCGAGCATCAGGTAGTCCACCTGACCGCCTTCCACCTGACGGCGGGGGGCTTCCAGCCAATCCCCCCAGAATCCCTGTCCGCTGGCCACGCGCACGACGCGCGACCCGTTCTGTTGCGACTCCGACATTACGCAGCTCCGAAGGTGGGCATGGGCGGCAGCACAAAGGCGCCAAGGTGCGGTCCGTGATTCTGGCTTGCCGCGCGCAGCGCGAGCGCCAGCAGATCCCGCGTGTCTTCCGGGTACACGATGGCGTCCACAAAGCCGCGCGCCGCCGCATACCGCGCATCGAGCTGGGTTTCGTAGTCCGCGCGCATCTGCTCAACCGCTTCCAGCACTTCCGGCGCCGGCGTCGTGCCGGCCTTCTTGGCCGCGTCGAGCGCCGGGCCGTGCACGGCCTGCACGGCGGCTTCGCCTTCCATCACGGCCATGCGACCCGTGGGCCAGGACAGGATGAAGTCGGGGTCGAAGCCCTGCCCCGCCATGGCGTAGTAGCCCGCACCGCTGGCGTGATTGACGGTGAGCACGATCTTGGGGACGCGCGCGCAGGCCATGGCCTCCACGAAATGCGCGCCGGCGCGAATGATGCCTTCGTGCTCAGCGTCCGGCCCGACCATGAACCCGGACACGTCCTGCACAAACAGCAGCGGAATGCCCTGCTTGTCGCAGCGCTCGATGAAGTAGGCCACCTTCTCGGCGCTCTCGGCGTAGATGATGCCGCCAAAGCGCGGGCGCTCACCCGGTCGCCCCTTGATGAGGCCACGCTGATTGGCAATGACGCCAACGGGGATGCCTTCGATGCGCGCGTCGCCGCAGATCATCTCCTTGGCGAGGTTGGGCTGGAACTCGTCGAGCTTGCCGTCGTCGAGCACGGCGCGCAGCAGCGCGTGCATGTCGTAGGACATGCGGTGATCGGCGGGCAGCAGGTCGTAGAGCGACGTGGGCGGCTCGGCCGGCGGGCGCCACGCCGAGGCCACCGTGCGCGCCGGCGCCGGCAGGCGTGAGACGAGCTCACGCAGCTTGTCGAGACAGGCGGGATCGTCGTCCAGCGCGTAGTGCGCGACACCCGACACTTCCGTATGCGTGATGGCGCCGCCCAGCGTTTCGCCATCCACCGTCTGGCCCGTGGCGCCCTTCACGAGATTCGGGCCGCCGAGGCCCATGAAGGATGTGCCCTTGACCATCAGAATCACGTCGCTGAGGGCCGGCAGATACGCACCGCCCGCCACGCACTGTCCCATCACGGCCGCGAACTGCGGAATGCGCAGATAGCGGCGCATGATGGAGTTGTAGTAGAAAATGCGGGCCGCGCCGTACTGCCCCGGAAACACGCCGCCCTGATAGGGCAGATTCACACCCGCCGAGTCGACGAGGTAGATGATGGGGATGCGGCAGCGCATCGCCACTTCCTGCGCCCGCAGTGTCTTGGTGATGGTCTCGGGCCACCACGAGCCGGCCTTCACGGTGGCATCGTTGGCCACCACCACCACTTCCCGGCCTTCAACCACAGCAATGCCGGTGATGACGCCGGCGCCTGGTGCCTGCCCATCGTACTTGTCGTGCGCCACCAGCAGCCCGATCTCGAGGAAGGGCGTGTTGGGATCGCGCAGCCGATCCACGCGCTCGCGCGCGGTCAGTTTGCCGCGCTTGTGCTCCTTGGCAATCTTGTCCGGTCCCCCGCCCAGACGCAGGCGGGCCTCCAACTCGCGGATCTCGTCGGCGAGTTCACGCAGGCGACCGCTCATGCGTCCTGCTGCTGGCGCGACGCGAACCATTCGCGGATGTAGTCCACGAGTTCCTGCGTGCTGGTGCCGGGGCCGAAGAGGCGCGCCACGCCCTGCGCCTGCAACTGGTCCATGTCTTCCTTCGGGATGATGCCCCCGCCCGTGAGCAGGATGTCGTCGCGCCCCGCCTCCACGAGCAGGTCGCGCACCCGCGGGAACAGGGTCATGTGAGCGCCGGAGAGAATCGACAGACCCACTACATCCACGTCTTCCTGCACGGCAGCCGTGGCGATCATCTCGGGGGTCTGATGCAAACCGGTGTAGATCACTTCCATGCCGGCGTCGCGGAGCGCGGCGGCCACCACCTTGGCGCCACGATCATGTCCATCAAGGCCGGGCTTGGCGACCAGCACGCGAATTGGTCGAGTCATCGGATCGGAGGAGCAGGAGGAAAAAGTCGGCGCCCGGCGGCCGTGGCCGTTCCGGGACAGCCTTGAATCATACCTAGTGATCTTTACGCGCCACCAGCATCATCTCGCTGGAACGGCGGCTGAGGGGCTTCGGGCTCCAGGCATCGTACGCGGCCTCGACCACCAGCCCCACATCCCGCATGCGGTGCGCCAGCTCCGAGGCGGAGTAGAGCCGAATGCGGTGTGAGCGCTCACCATGCCCCCGGGGGCCGCGCCATGTGGACGTGATCTCGAGGAAGCCCGAGAGCGGGTCGAAGCGACGCTCCTGCCCGAACACCGTGCCGTCGGCGGACGACCACCAGTCGCGCGAGAGGAACTTGGCCATGACGCCATCACGCGCGCCGCCATGCCACACCAGCACGCCGCCGGGCTTGAGCACCCGCGCGAACTCTTCGAGCACCCGCAGATCATCGTTCGGATCATCGAAGAAGCCGAACGAGGTGAACAGATTGACGACAGCGTCGAAGCGGCCGCTCCAGCGGGCCGGCAGGCGGCGCATGTCGCCCTGGGTGTAGCGCAGGTGCTTGCCCGTGCCCCGCCGCCGCGCCACGTCCAGCAGATCCTCGGAATAGTCGAGGCCGTCCACGTCAAAGCCGGCTTCGGCCAGCAGGTGAGCGTGGCGCCCCTGGCCGCAGGGACAATCGAGCACGCGGGCGCCCGACGGCAGGGCCAGCACGTCGATGAGCCGCGCGACCTCGTGGCGATCCTGCACGAGATCGAACAGCGGTTCGTACTCGTGCAGGTACTGCGCGTCAAACTGCGTTGCCCACCAGGGCGCGGCAGCCGACGATGCACCGGCCCTGGGCGCGCCGGCGCTGGTCTTCGGGCGCGCTGCCGTCGATGCGCTGCGTTTGCGGGCCGGGCTCAGAAGAACACCGGCTCGCGGTACGCGCCAAACACGTCCTCGAGAGCGGCGCGGATCTCGTACAGCGTGCAGTAGGAACGCGCGCAGTCCAGGATACGCGGCACCACGTTCTCGCTGCCGCGCGCCGCCTGACGCAGCGCCTCGAGATTGCGCGCGCAGAGGTCGTTGTCGCGCCCGGCACGCATGGCCGCCATCTTCGCGCGCTGCTCGTTCTCCGCTTCCTCACCGATGCGCAGGATCGGAATGGTGAGTTCCTCTTCCTCGGTGACAAACTCGTTGACACCCACCACCAGCTTGCGGCGCTGCTCGATCTCCCACTGCTGCCGCGCCGCGCTTTCGGCGATGCGCTTCTGGAACCAGCCGTCCTCGAGCCCCTTCACGACGCCGCCGATTTCCCCGATCTGCGCGAACAGCGCCTCGGCTTCACGCTCGAGCTGGTCGGTGAGCGCCTCCACGTAGTACGAGCCGCCCAGCGGGTCCATCACGTTCGGCACGCCCGTCTCGTAGGCGAGAATCTGCTGCGTACGCAGGGCCACCTGCACCGCCGCCTCGGTGGGCAGCGACAGCGTTTCGTCCATGGAGTTGGTGTGCAGCGACTGCGTGCCACCCAGCACCGCGGCGAGCGCCTGGTAGGCCACGCGCACCGTGTTGTTCATGGGCTGCTGCGCCGTCAGTGTCACACCGGCCGTCTGCGAGTGGAAGCGCATCATCCACGAACGCGGATTCCTGGCGCCGAAGCGCTCCTTCAGGTGACGCGCCCAGATGCGGCGCGCGGCGCGCAGCTTGGCGATCTCCTCGAAGAAGTCGTTGTGGATGTCCCAGAAGAACGAGAGGCGCGGTGCGAAGTCGTCCACATCGAGGCCGCGCGCAATGCCCCGCTCCACATAGGTGAACCCGTCGGCCAGCGTGAAGGCCAACTCCTGCGCGGCGGTGGCGCCTGCCTCGCGAATGTGGTAGCCTGAGATGGAAATGGTGTTCCAGTTGGGCGCGTGCTGCGCACACCACTCGAAGCCATCCACGATCAGACGCAGCGCCGGCTCGATGGGGAAACACCAGGCGTGCTGCGCCATGTACTCCTTGAGGATGTCATTCTGCACGGTCCCCTGGAGCTTGTCGGCGCTCACCCCCTGCTTCTCCGCGGCGGCGATGTAGAAGCACAGCAGAATGATCGCGGGCCCGTTGATCGTCATGCTGGTGGACACCTTGTCGAGCGGAATGCCCTCGAACAGGGTCTCCATGTCTGCCAGCGACGAGATGGCCACGCCGCACTTGCCCACTTCACCTTCCGAGCGCGGATGATCGCTGTCGTAGCCCATCAGCGTGGGGAAGTCGAAGGCCACCGACAACCCGGTCTGGCCCTGCGAGAGCAGGAACTTGTAGCGCTGGTTGGTCTCGCGGGCGGTGCCGAAGCCGGCAAACTGGCGCATGGTCCAGAGCTTGCCGCGGTAGCCGGTGGGATGAATGCCACGCGTGAAGGGCCACTGCCCCGGCACTTCGAAGGCGCTGCCGGCCGAGTCGGCCAGGTCGAGGGCCGTGTACAGCGGCGGTACCTCGATGGCCGAGTTCGTGAAGGCCACATCGCGCTTGCGCCCACCGTCGTACTGCTGACGCCAGCGGGTCACCTCGGCGCGCAGGGACTCGAGCTCGTCCTGCTGCTGTCGCACTACGTCTTCGAGTTCGCGAATCGTCGTCATGCGCTCATCCGTGCTGTAGCGGCGCAAAGCTCGCGCCGGTGAGTAGCTCTTCACTGCGCGCCCGCAGGGCATCCGCCACTGCGAACGGAACCAGGGTTCCCGCTTCCAGCCCGTCGAGCTGGTCATCGATCCACGCCAAAGTCGCGGCATCACGCCACAGACGTTGCCGCACCTGCTGCTCCACCACTTCCATGACGCGTTCCCGCAGGCGGGCCCGGCGCCGTGTGCGCAGCTCGCCGCTGCGTTCAAGATAGCGGAAATGCCGGTCGAGGGCGTCCGCGATCTCCGTGATGCCTTCCTGCTGCGCGGCAATGCTGCGCAGCACCGGCGGTGTCCAGTGATCGCTGGGCTCGCCCTGCGCCGCGGCCCGGGCTGCGCGGGCCGGGTTCATGGCGTCGCGCAGCGCATCCCGGTCCGGGGCGCTCCGTAGGTCTACGCCGTGGTGGGCCGGGACGTTCTGGAGGGCCGCACCGGCCCGCAGGCCAAGCATCAGCTCGATGTCATTGCGGAGGCGGTCGGCACCGGGGCGGTCGGCCTTGTTGACGGTGTACACGTCGGCGATTTCCATCACACCCGCCTTGAGGGTCTGAATGGAATCACCCGACTCCGGCACCAGCACCACCAGCGTGGAGTCGGCCGCGCGGGCCACGTCGAGCTCACTCTGGCCCACGCCCACCGTCTCGATGAGGATGACGTCCATGCCGAAGCCGTCGAGCACATCGCAGACCTCGCGGGTGGCCGTGGCCAACCCGCCCAGCGATCCGCGCGTGGCCATCGAGCGGATGAACACGCCGGGATCGAGAGCCACCTCCTCCATGCGGATGCGATCACCCAGCAGCGCACCGCCGGTGAAGGGCGAAGTCGGGTCGACGGCCACAATGCCGACGCGCTTGCCCTGCTCGCGGTAGAGACGGGCGAGACGCGTGGTGAGCGTGCTCTTGCCCGCGCCCGGCGGCCCGGTGATGCCGATGCGCCGCGCACGGCCCAGCAGTGCATGCTGCGCTGCCAGCACCTGCTCGAAGCCCGGTCGATGGTTCTCGACAATGCTCACGGCCCGCGCCAGGGCGGCCGGTTTGCCAGCCCGGAACTGCTCCAGCAGGCGGCCCAGCGCCGATTCCGTGGACGCGGCGCGGGTGCTACTCGCTGCTGTCGTCATGCTCATCCCGAATGTCTCCCACCAACTCTTCCAGGAGGTCTTCCAGTGTCACCAACCCGATGACCGTCGCCTCCTCACGAACAATCGCCAATTGCCGCCGTGAGCGCAGGAGCTCGAAGAGCAGATCCTTGGCCGGGCGATCGGCCGTGGTGAACGGGACCGGACGCACCACGGGCCACGATTCACCCCGCCGACGAAACACGTCGAATACGTGAATCATGCCGATCACATGATCGGGCTGTTCACGATACACCGGAACCCGGCTGTATCCGGCCGTGGCCATTTCGCGCGCCACATCACCCGCACTCAGGCCCTCGCGCAGCATGAACATGTCCTTGCGCGGCGTCATGACGTCGCGCACGACCTTGTCGCCGAACTGCACGACACCTGAAATGATGGCCAGTTCCTCGGTGTTGCCGATGTCGGCAAAGGCCCCGTCGCGCAGCAACTCCTCGAGGCCGTCGCGCATGTCGGCTTCGCCACCTGCAGGCACCGGTCGGGTCACCTGGCCGCGCACAAGCTGCGAAATGACATGAAACGGCGTGAGGATCAGATCCACGACGCGCAGAATGGGAACGGTGATGGGCACGAGAGAGGCGGCCCAGCGACGCGCCAGCGCGCGCGGCAGCGCCTGTCCCAGCACCAGCAGCAACAGCAGAAAGAGCAGGACGCGTGCGACAAAGCCCCAGGCCTGCAGTCCGAACGCCATGGCCAGCCAGGCGCCGGTCGCAAACACCACAAGCATCACGGCCGTGCCCGCGGCGTGCACGAGACGCATCGGACGCTCGAGGTAGCGCGTCATGACCCCCACGCCGCCCGTGCGATGCTCGATCCAGTGCCGCAGCCACAGTCGGCTCACCGCCCGTACCGAGGATGCGGACAGGGTGAGCAGCGCCACCAGCGACACGGCGAGGGCCAGCACCAGCGCGGTCATGACCCGCGCTCCGCGTTGTCGCTGTCGTCGTCAGGCCGCTCGAGCGGCTCGAGAAACACCCGCTCGACCTTGCGCCGCACCACCCGCTCAACAATCACCCGGAACGGGCCGATGGTCAGCGTCTCACCGGCCCGCGGCACCCGGCCCAGCAACTCCAGCACGAGACCGCCCACGGTGGACACATCGTCGCGCGTGAAGTCGTGCTGCAAGGCATTCGACAAGTCGTCGAGCGTGAGGCGTCCGGTGACCCAATATCGCTGATCATCCTCGTTCTCGATCAGCCGCTCTTCGTCGTCGTATTCGTCGCGAATTTCGCCGACCAGCTCCTCGAGCACGTCCTCGATCGTCACCAGACCGGCGGTGCCGCCGTACTCGTCGGCCACGATGGCGATGTGCCGTCCTGTCTGACGAAACTCACGCAGCAGATCCGCGATGCGCTTGGATGCCGGAATGAACACCGGCGGCCGCATGAGGGTTTGCCATCCGCCATCGGGCTCCTCATCGGCCAGCACGGAGGGCAGCAGGTCCTTCACGTACAGAATGCCGACGATTTCGTCGATGGTCTCCTCGTACACCGGAACCCGGGAGTGCTGGATGCTGCGCACCCGGTCCACCATTTCCGACCACGGTGTCTCGCGCTCGATGCCCAGCATGTCCACGCGTGGCACCATCACTTCTTCGGCCGTCGTCTCACCGAACTCGAAGACGCCCAGCAGCAGTTCGCGCTCATCACCGCTGACATCGGGTTCACTGGTCACCACATCGCGGAACTGCGCGGCGGCCTCGTCACGCCGCTCCTGGGTGGCCTCCGCCTCGGTCACCACTTCGGCAACCAGGCGATCCACCCAGTTGCCCAGCGCCACCACCGGCGCGAACAGCCGCTCGATGAGTTGTGTGAATCCGCGCAGGCGCGTGGCGGCGTTGTCGCCCAACGCATCGCCCGCCACGCGGGCCACGCTTTCCGCCACCAGCACCGTGAGGAGCCCGAGCCCCACCAGCGCCACGCCCTTCGTGAGGCTGGCTTCGTCGGCGAGGTCGAGCGCCACGGCCAGACCGCAACCGGCGGCCAGATGCCCCAGCACCCTGGCAAAGGCCAGCGCCCGGTGTGTCTGCTCACGGCCCGACACCACGCGACTCACGCCGGGAGACGGCGGGTCGTAGTTGCTGCGATCGGGAACACTCGACGGCAGCGGAGACTCGGCAAACAGCGCACCATCCGCGACCGCCGACAACGCGGCGAGGGTGGCACCTGCTGCAGCCAGTCCCCACGCAAGACTACTCATGCACCGGGGGTCGGCGTGATCCAGAAGCGTTGCAGCAATTGCTCCTGGCGTCGCCACATTGGCGACGAGGTCCTGCTCTCGTCTTCGGGATGCTCAAAACCGCAGGCGTGCAGCGTGCCATGCACCACGAGCCGCGCCAGTTCCTCACGCACTCCCACGCCGTGCGACAGCGCCTGCGTTCGCGCCACATCCGGGCAGATGTAGATGTCGCCCGTGACGCCGTTCACCGGGTCGGTGCCGAGCGCGAAGGTGATCACGTCGGTGGGCCCCTGATGGCCGAGGTGCCGTCGGTTGAGCGCGGCCATGCGGCGCGAGGTCACGAAGGTGATGGACAGCATCACCTTCGGCACACGCAGGGCACGCAGCACCGACAGTGACAGTGCCTCGAGACGCGCGACCGCCACCGGCACACGCACACCGTCGAGGCTGATCTCCACTACACGGGCCGGCGGAGCCGCGCGCCGAACGGCCGGACTCATCCGCCCCCCGCGGCGTCTTCGTTGTACGCGCGAATGATGTCGCGTACGAGACGATGGCGCACGACGTCTGCTTCACTGAAATAGTGAAAGGCGATGCCCTCGATGCCGTGCAGGATGCGCTCGACCTGCATGAGCCCCGAGTCTTCGCGTCGCGGCAGGTCCACCTGCGTCTTGTCGCCGGTGATGACGATCTTCGAGTTCACGCCAAGACGCGTGAGGAACATCTTCATCTGCATGCCGGTGGCGTTCTGCGCTTCGTCCAGGATGACAAAGGAGTCGCCGAGTGTGCGGCCACGCATGAAGGCCAACGGCGCCACTTCGATGGTGCGCGACTCGATGAGCTTCTGGATGCGCTCGAAGGGAATGAGGTCGTCGAGAGCGTCGTAGAGCGGCCGCAGATAGGGGTCCACCTTGGCCTGCATGTCACCCGGCAGGAAGCCCAGACTCTCTCCGGCCTCCACCGCAGGGCGGGCCAGCACGATGCGGCGCACGCGCTTGCGCATCAGGGCATCCACGGCAGCGGCAACCGCCAGATAGGTCTTGCCGGTGCCGGCGGGTCCGATGCCAACCACGATGTCATGCTCGGCAATCTTGCGCAGATACTCGGCCTGACCCGGTGTCTTGGCCTGCACGCCGCGCCGCGCGCCCGGCAGCACGAGCGCACCGGACACGGCACCCGGCGTATCCGCCGGTCGCTCGCTGAGCGCGAGGCGCAGGACATCGTCCGCGCTGACCGTGTGCCCGTCGCGCACGAGGGCCACGAGTGCGGCGGCCACGGCTTCCGCCTTGGCCACCGCGTCGGCTTCGCCCGTGAGCGAGAGATGATCACCGCGCAGCGCCACGCGCGCACCGGTGGCGCGACCCAGTTCCACGAGATTGCCATCGTTGACGCCGGCCAGCATCTGCAGGTCGGCGCCCTCCACCGTCACGCGCGCGGTGGTGATGTCGCCCCGATCGCCACGCGGATCACTCACGCCAACGTCTCCGCCGCCACGCCGCGCACGGCAATGTGCAGTTCCGCGAGGTCGTCGGCCGGCACAGCCACCGGTGCGCCTTCAAACAGCGAACGCGCCGCCGTGGTCTTGGGAAAGGCAATCACATCGCGCAGCGAGGGCGCGCCGGACAGCAGCATGGCGATGCGATCAAAGCCAAAGGCAATGCCGCCATGCGGCGGAGCGCCGGCCCGCAGGCCCTCGAGCAGGAAGCCGAAACGACGCTCCTGTTCGGCGGCATCGCCAATGCCCAGCAGCGCAAACATGCGCGACTGCACGGCCGGATCGCTCGTGCGGATGCTGCCGCCGCCGAGTTCCGTGCCGTTCAGGACCACATCATAGGCCAGCGCGCGCCAACGCGCGGGATCCTGCGGATGGGCCGCCATGTCCTCGGGGTGCGGCGCCGTGAACGGATGATGCACGGCCGCCAGCGCACCGCTGTCCGGGTCCTGCTCGAACATCGGGAAGTCCATCACGATCAGAAAACGCTGCGCCGATTCGTCGACCAAATCGAGGCGGCGCGCGCATTCCTGGCGCACCCGGTCGAGCGCCGGACTGCTGATTCGGTCGGGCGCCGCCACAAAGAGCGCGAGATCGCCGTCGGCCAGGCCGAGCGCCGCCTTGGCGTCGTCGGTGAGGAACTTGGCGACCGGCCCGTCATAGGCACCATCGGCGCGGCGCAGACGAAGCAGGCCCCCTGCCCCCGCGCCCTTGGCCAGCGCTTCCAGTTCGTCCACCTGCTTGCGGCTCCAGGCCGCACCACCCGGCACGACCAGCCCACGCACACGATGGCCCGCCGCAAGCGCAGTGCGCGTAACGGCAAAGTCGAGTGGCGCAAAGATCGCGCTCACGTCGCGCAGCCGGAGTTCGTAGCGCATGTCCGGACGATCGCAGCCATAGTACTCCATCGCATCGGCGTAGCTCATGCGCTCGAAGTGCGCGGGAATCTCGTGCCCGGCCTCGCGCCAGAGCGCGCCGATGAGCCCTTCGGCCAGCGCGAGGATGTCTTCGCGCTCGACGAACGAGGCTTCGATGTCGATCTGTGTGAACTCCGGTTGACGATCCGCGCGCAGGTCCTCGTCGCGGAAGCAGCGCGCGATCTGGAAGTAGCGATCGTAACCGCAGCACATGAACAGCTGCTTGTAGATCTGCGGGGACTGCGGCAGCGCGTAGAACTCGCCCGGATGCACGCGGCTTGGCACGAGGTAGTCGCGCGCGCCCTCGGGCGTGGGTTTGGTGAGAATGGGGGTCTCGAGTTCGAGGTAGCCCCGGTCACTCAGATAGCGCCGCGTCACCTGCATGAGCCGATGCCGCAGCACGAGATTGGCCTGCAGTTCGGGACGACGCAGGTCGAGATAGCGATGCCTGAGGCGCAGTTCCTCGGCCGGCATCTTGTCGCCGCGTCCACGGGCCACCGGCAGCGCCGGTGTCACCGCCGGACCAACAACACGCAGCGCAGTGACACGCACTTCGACTTCGCCGGTGGGCATCTCGGGGTTCACACGATCGGCCTCGCGGGCGACCACCTCGCCCTCCACGAGCACCACGGACTCCACACCCATCGCGGCGGCCAGTGCCTGCACGTCCGCGCCAGTCCACGCTGGCCCGAAGGCCAGTTGCACCAGCCCCGTGCGATCACGCAGATCGATGAAGACCAGGCCCCCGAGATCGCGACTGCGATGCACCCATCCACCCAAGCGGACCGTGCGCCCCACATCACTGCGACGCAGCAGGCCGCAGGGATCCGAACGCAGCGAAGTGGCGAGGACGGACTGCTCCGAGGCGGACGACATCGAGACGAGTACTCCGGACATGATATGGGTGGGTCAGCACCTGATGACCCTTGGGGGCGCCCGAACCCTGCAGGCTCGGGGACGTCTCAGCGAGACGCAAACGTTGGAAGGTACTCGGCTTACAACGTCGTTGGTAGCAGAGCGCGGGGAACACGCAAAGTGTCCCACCCGGCCCCAACTGACCCGTTTCGCTTGACCCGTACTCCGGGCGGCGTTTAGGATCCGCCATGCGCCGCGTGCTCGTAGGCGGGCTTGCTGCGTTGCCGTGGTCGTCCGTCGGCCGCGCGCAGGGAGTACCCGCGCGTGATTTGTGGGAATTTCCGCTGGGGGCTCTGTTTGAGCCGCCGGCGCTCGCTGTCGAGCCCGGTGCGGGGCTCTGGAACCCGGCCACCACCGCCCTGGCGTCCGACGCCCGATTCAAGTTCGGGGTGGCATCGCTGTCGGCGGGCGCGGCGCAGAGCGTGGACGGTCAATTGCTGAGCGGGTCCTGGCGGCGTCCGTCCGGGGTCACCTGGGGCCTGTCGGTGGCGCGTGCCGCGGTGGCGGGCCTCGTCCGCACCGATTCCGATCCGCAGAGTCTGGGCGACATTCCGTACGCGACCACGCTCGTGAGTCTGTCCGCCGCCCGGGAAGTTGTGCCCCACCTCACGGCCGGGGTGGCCGTGCGCTGGCGTCACGGACGGGCGGATCAGGTCAGAGGGGACGCCGTTGCCGCCGACTTTGGCGCGGTGCTGCACGACCTGCCCTTTCGTCACGCCCGTCTGGCAGCCTCCAGCTTCCTCTGGCGTCCCGGACGGGAAATCAACGATCGCCCGGCTGTGCTGCTGGCCGCAGATTTCCGGGTGCTCGGTCCGAGTGCCACGCGAGAGCTCCGTCTGGGTCTCGCGCAGCAGGCGGTCAATCGCGGGGCGCGGGAACGTGGTCCCTTCATGTCGGCACGCCTCGACCGGCTGGAGGCACGCGCCCAGTATCTCCGCGTATCGGCCGGCGCGCGGACCATCTCCCGCGTCCGGTCGGGCCTCGCGCTGCACTATGCCCGCTACACGGTTGGCGTGGCACGTGAGGAGGGATTGTCCGGCCTGGGTCCGGTGTATCAGTTCACGCTCAGCTCCCTCGTTCGCTAGCCACGCTTTGGCGGGTACGCCGGGTCAGGTACCTTGCCTGCCCGCGCGGCTCGCGCCGCGGGGCCACGGCCAATTCATCGCATCATGACGACCACCGCGACTGCTCCCGATCCCCGTCCCGATCTGCTCGACCTCGAGCCCGACGCCGCCCTGTCGGTGTTGCGCGCGTGGTTTGCCGAGCGCGGCGAGCCGGCGTATCGCGCCACGCAGGTGCTTGGTCGTCTGTGGCAGAAGCCCGTGGCCGACTTCAGCGAGATGAGCGAGTTGCCGAAGGCCCTGCGTGACGCGCTCGGTGAGGCGTTTCGGCTGACCAATCTCGAACTGGCCACGCAGCAGACATCAAAGGACGGGACACGCAAGTTTCTCTTCCGCCTCGAAGACGGGCAGTTCATCGAAACCGTGGCAATCCCCGACGGCGACCGGCTGACCTTCTGTATCTCCTCGCAGGCCGGCTGCGCGCTGCAGTGCGCGTTCTGCGCCACGGGCGCCATGGGCTTTCAGCGCAATCTCCGTCCCTCGGAGATTGCCGGTCAGGTGCGCGCGCTGCGCATGCTCGAGCCACCGCTCATTCCCACGAACATCGTATTCATGGGCATGGGCGAACCGCTGATGAACTGGAAGGCCGTCAGCCCCACGCTCACGCTGCTCAATGATCCGCGGGCGCTGGGCATCGGGGCCCGCCACATCACCATCTCCACGGTGGGCGTGCTGCCCGGCATTCAGGCCCTCGCGGAGCGCCCGGAACAGTTCCGTCTGGCCATCTCCATTCATGCGCCCAGCGATGAACTGCGTCGCTCGCTGATGCCCGTCAACATCAAGTATCCCCTGGCCGACGTCATCGAGGCGGCCAAGGCCTTCGATCGACGGGTGACCTTCGAGTACGTCATGCTGGGCGGGGTGAACGATCAGCCCGAGCACGCGGCGCAGCTCGGGCAGCTGGCGCGTGAATGCCGCGCCTTCGTGAATCTGATTCCGCTGCATCCGGGCGGCAGCATGGGCTTCGTGCCCACAGCGCAGCCCGTGATTGCGTCGTTTGCCCGCGCGCTGCGCGATCGTGGCGTGGAGACGGCGGTGCGACGCAGCCGCGGCCTTGATATTGCCGCGGCCTGCGGTCAGCTACGGACGGAGCGTGTCGGCCGGCGGCTGCCAGTCACGCCCCAGCACGACGGTGAGATCCACGTAGCGCAGTGAGTCCAGCGACGCCGAACGCACGTGGCCCGTTCCAAGGGCCCGCTGCATCCTGAGGCCCAGCGTGCTGTCCCGTCCGTGCACCACCACCTCGCTGCTGTCACGGGTCGGTCCGCGCTCGCTGTCGAAGTCCACCACGTCGTAGCCCATGCTGCGCAGGTAGAACGTGGCGCGCCGTGCGAGACCGCGCACCCCGGTGGCGTTGAGCACGCGCACGGTGACACGCTGATTGCTCGGGGCCATGGCCAGCGTGTCGGGCTCCGCCGGCGTGAGGATGGGTTGCCCGCTGGCGTCGAGCGCCGGCAACGCCGGGCCGCGGGACTGGCTCCACCAGGCCGCCAGTGAGCCAAGCACGACCACGGCCACCAGTCCGGCCGCTGCCCATCGTTTGGCGGACGCGCTCAGCACACCTGATTCCACAGCGCCACTGTCGGCGCGTGCAGCGTCTTGCCTTCACGCAGCGTCCACTCGAGCCGCAGGCGGACGACCTGACGGAAGGTGTCCTCGAAGGCGGTGGCGACGCGGTCGGCGAGATAGGCCCGGTCGGCCTGCATGAACGTCCGGCCCGGCTCGAGGAAGTCCGCCATGTACAATGCGCGGCCCACGCGAGTCCACTCGGCCTGCCCGACCGTGTGCCAGCGCACGGCGCTCAACACGGCGGCGCGTGATTCGCCGTCACGCGCCAGCCGGTCAGCCGCGGCCGGTCCATGAAGGAGGCCCACCGGACTTGCGCTGTCTCCGGTGGCGCGCCGCAGCATGTCCTCCGGTGCATCACGCAAGGCATCGTGCCAGCGCCCCGCGTCGAGCCAGGCCTGATGCTCGTCCACGGGCAGCGCCATCTCGCGGCTCCAACGCTCGAGCAACGCCACGACGCGCGCGATGTGCGCCAGTCGCTTTGGCGTGACCATCGCCCAGTCCGGCAGGGTGACTTCGGACACGGACGGTTCAGATGGGTCCCGCGACGTCACGACGCGTGCGGCAACTCATCCAGCGCGGCGCGCATCGAGGCGGCGAGCGCTATGGCAGACTCCACGGACTCACCCGCGGCGCGCACCAGCGCGCTACCCACCACCACTCCATCCCCCAGTCGCGCCGCGTCCCGCGCCTGTTCGGGTGTGGAGATGCCGAAGCCGATGCACAGTGGCAGCGTGGTCGCGGCGCGCAGGCGCGCCACCGTCTCCGGCAAGTCATCGGCCAGCGCGGCGCGCTCACCCGTGACGCCGAGGCGACTGATGAGATAGACGAAGCCGCCACCATGCCGCCCGATTTCTTCCATGCGCGGTGCCGGAGTCGTGGGCGCCACGAGGCGCACAAAATCGAGACCGCTCGCGCCAAACCATGCCTCGCGCGTGGGATCGGCGCCGACGGGCAGGTCGGTGACCAGCACGCCGTCCACTCCCGCTTCGCGCGCCTTCTGCAGCACGCTCTCGCCACCCGCCAGCAAGGGATTGAGGTAGCTGAAGAGCACCACCGGAATGTCCAGGGCCGCTTCGCGAATGAGATCGAGCGTGCCGGCCAGGGTCATGCCGTGATCGAGCGCCACCTGCGAGCTGCGCTGGATGACCGGTCCGTCCGCCATCGGGTCGGAAAACGGCACACCCACTTCGAGCACATCGGCACCGGCGGCCGCGAGGCCGCGCCAGAGACGAATGCTTTCCGATGGCGACGGATGTCCGGCGGTGACATAACAGACGAGCGCCTTGCGGCCTGATGCGGCCAGCGACGCGAAGCGCGCCTGAAGCCGCGACGTAGCGGGAGAAATGGCAGTGGTCACGTGAGGGGAGGCAGAGGACAGGGGTCAGATTTCCGGCAACGTATGCTGAACGATGGTGCCGACGTCCTTGTCGCCGCGGCCACTCAGGCAGAGCAGTACCGGTTCATCTTCCTTCCAGCGTCCGGCCTCGCGCTCAATCCACGCCATCGCGTGCGCCGTCTCGAGCGCGGGAATGATGCCCTCCAGGCGGCTCAGCAGCGCGACACCACGCAGCGCTTCGTCGTCGGTGACCGAGACATACTCCGCGCGGCCGCTGTCGTGCAGCCAGGCGTGCTCCGGTCCAACGCCCGGATAGTCGAGGCCCGCAGAAATCGAGTGGGCGGGATGCACCTGCCCATTGGCATCCTGCAGCAGATAGCTCAGCGAGCCATGCAGTACACCGGGCGCGCCCTTGGTGATCGACGCGCTGTGTCGATCGGTGCTCAAGCCTTCACCAGCGGCTTCCACGCCCACGAGCTGCACGGACGCATCATCCACGAATCCCGCAAACATGCCCATAGCGTTGGAGCCACCGCCCACGCAGGCCACCACCGTGTGCGGCAGACGTCCCGCCTTCTCCAGCATCTGCGCACGCGACTCGATGCCGATGACCGACTGGAACTCGCGCACCATGCGCGGATAGGGTGCCGGGCCCACCACCGAACCGATGATGTAGTGGCTGTCGTTGACGTTCGTCACCCAGTCGCGAATGGCTTCCGTGGTGGCGTCCTTGAGCGTGCGCGTGCCCGACGTGACGGGGATGACCGTGGCCCCCATGAGGCGCATGCGGAAGACATTGAGCGCCTGACGCTGCATGTCCTCCTCACCCATGTACACCACGCACTCGAGGCCGAAGCGCGCGCAGATGGTGGCGGTGGCCACGCCGTGCTGTCCGGCTCCGGTCTCGGCAATGATGCGGCGCTTGCCCATGCGACGCGCCAGCAGCGCCTGCCCCACGGTGTTGTTGATCTTGTGCGCGCCGGTGTGATTGAGATCCTCGCGCTTGAGCCACACCGGGGCACCGACGCGCGCGCTCAGGCGCGGCGCGTAGGTGAGCTGCGTGGGACGCCCCACATACTCGCGCAGCAGGTGATCCAGCTCCTGCTGAAAGGCGGCGTCGGCACGCGCCGTCTCAAACGCGACCTCCAGCGCATCGAGGGCGGGAATCAGCGTCTCGGGCACATAGCGCCCGCCGTACGGTCCAAACCGACCGGTGTCAGACACCGTCGCGGCCATCGTCATGGTGCAGTCTCCACAGCGCCGTGCGCTGCCTGAACGAAGTGATGCACGAGCGTCGCGTCCTTTTCACCGGGCGCACGCTCCACACCGGAAGATACGTCAACCACCGTGGGGGACAGCAATCGGACCGCCTCCGCGACATTGCGCGGCGTGAGTCCCCCGGCCAACACCAGGGTCGCAGCAGGGTGTCGCGCGCGCCACGCCGCCACGGCGTCGGCCAGTCCGGACCAGTCGAGCGCCACGCCCGTGCCGCCCAGTTGGCCCACCACCAGAGCGTCGAGCACAAGCGCGCCGGCTGCATCGGTCCAATCGTCCGCTTCCGCGGGCAGGCTGCTGCCGGCCACGCGCAGCACCGGCCAGACCGTGCGCCCCGTGTCCCGCTCCACCTGGGCAATGCGCGCAACACTCGGGGCGTGATGCAGTTGCACGATGTCGAGATCGAGCGTCCGCGCCGCCAATACGATCTCCGCGTCGCTCTGGGTGCCGAACACCGCTGCGCGCCGAATGCCGGCGCGGCGCGGCCCCAGCACGGCCGCTGCCTGCTCGAGGTTCACCAGCCGCGGCCCGCCGGCGAGAATGGCGCCCAGATAGGCTGCGCCGGCGGCTTCGGCAATCTGCGCGTCCTCCGGGCGCACGAGACCGCAGATCTTCACGGCCACGCGGTGTGCGGTCACGACGTGGCCGGCCGCGCGCGTCGCGCAATGCCGGCGAGTGCCCGCACGTCGTCGCTGGGCGACGCGGAGGCCGAGACGGCACTGCCCACGAGTAGCGCGTCGGCGCCCGCATCGGCGGCGGGCTGGGCGTCAGCCGGTGAGCGCATGCCGCTCTCTGCCACGGCCACGATGTGCGGCGGCATCTGGCTAATGACGCGCGGCGCTGTGGTGGGGTCGATCACCAGCGTCTCGAGGTTGCGATTGTTGACGCCGATCACCGGTGCCGACACCGCGAGCGCCCGTTCGAGTTCGGCCTCGTCACGCACCTCCACCAGCAGCGCCAGTCCGGCCTCCTGCGCCGCGTCCATCAGGCGAGGCAGCAGATCGGGCGCGAGTGAGCGCACAATGAGCAACGCAGCCGAAGCGCCCGCCACGCGTGCTTCCCAGAGCTGCACGGGATGCACGAGAAAGTCCTTGCGAATGACGGGCACCGGCACAGCCGCCGACACCCTGCGCAGGTCGTCCAGCGTGCCGCCAAAGCGCGTGGGCTCCGTGAGTACGGAGATGGCCGCCGCGCCCCCGTCCACGTAGGCCGTAGCCTGCGCGGTGGCATCAAGGCCGGGCGCGATGGCTCCCTTGCTGGGCGACGCCCGCTTGACCTCGGCGATGACGGCGAGGTGGTCGCGGCGCAGCGCGGCCGCGAAGGGACTGGCCGGCGGCAGGTCCCGCGCGGCGTCGCGCAGGTCCGGGAGGCTGGAAACCACCTGTGCCGCACGCTCATGCGCGGCCTCGGTGAGGCTGCCAAGCGTACCGGTCGGGGGCGACCACAGGGTAGACGAAACAAATCCTTGCACTTCGGCCTGTCTTCGGTTAACGTGGCGGATGGCGGTCTTCGGCCTGTTTTCGGGGCGCGACCTGTCTCTCACACTCTGGAGTGACCATGCCGCTCACCAAGCGCCAGCGGGAAATCCTGTCGTTCCTGTCGGAGTACAACGAGGTCAACGGGTTTGCGCCGAGCTTCGAGGAGATAGCCTCGCGCTTCAACTATAACTCGCTGGCCACCGTGCACGAGCATCTCACCAACCTCGAGCGCAAGGGCTACATCAAGCGCTCGTACAACGAGAGCCGGGCCATCGAGATTCTCCCGTCGGAGGTGTACCAGCGCGCCGTGGAACTGCCGTTGCTCGGTTCCGTGGCTGCCGGTGCGCCCATCGAGGCCATGCATGCCGGTGAAACCATGGCCGTGCCCGATGGGTTCCTGCGCAAGAGCGGCAGCCATTATGTGCTGCGCGTTCGCGGCGACTCCATGATCGAGGAGCACATCCGCGACGGCGACTATGTCGTCATCAACGACAAGCAGGCCGCCGACAACGGTGAGATGGTCATTGCCCTGGTCGATGGGGGGGGGCCACGGTCAAGCGCTACTACCGTGAGCGTGACGGGCGCATCCGCCTGCAGCCGGCCAACGAAACCATGCAGCCCCTTTTTGTGCACGAGGATGACGTGCGCATCCAGGGCATTGTCGTGGGCGTGCTGCGGCGCTACTGAGCTGCGGCGCTACTGAGCGGCGGCGCGCCGGGAGGCGGTGCGCAGGCGTTCGAGCGCGGCATACCCCACTCCGTCGCGCATGGCGTCACGGGTGAGGGCCACCGCGTCGCCATAGGCCAGGTCGTCGCGGCTCACATACAGCGCGGCGGCAGCATTCAACAGCACGGCAGCCTGCGCTCCGGGGAGCCCACCGCCCTGCAGCACGGCTTCGATCGTGCGCGCGTTGTCCTCCGGTGCCGCTCCATCGAGGTCGGCGGCACTCAATGCGGTCAGTCCGTAGTCAGCCGGACTGATCTGCCAATCCATGGTGCGTCCGTCGCGTACCTCGCGCACCGAGGTGCGGCCGAGCGGCGAGATCTCGTCGAGCCCCGGCTCTCCGTGCACCACCATGGCCCGATGGGAACCCAACCGGGCCAGCGTGTCCGCCAGCAGCGGCAAGCGCGCCGGTTCCGCCACGCCCACCACCTGACGCCCGGCACGGGCCGGATTGGCCAGCGGCCCCACCACGTTCATCACGGTGGGCACGGCCAGTTCTCGGCGCACCGGCCCCACGTGACGCAGTGCGGGATGCATGAGCGGCGCGAACATGAAGACGATGCCCGCCTCCTCGAACGTGCGCTGCATGGCCAGCGGGGTCATGTCCACCACCACACCCAGCGCCTCCAGCACATCGGCACTGCCCGAGCGCGACGTGAACGAGCGATTGCCGTGCTTCGCCACCGGCACACCCACGCCAGCGGCCAGCAAGGCAGCGGCCGTGGAGATGTTGAACGTGGTCAGCGTTCCGCCGCCCGTGCCGCAGGTATCCACGAGTTGTTCGGGCGACGCCAGGGGCAGCACCACCATCGCGTCGCGCAAGGCCTGCACCACGCCAGCGATCTCCTCGGCGGTTTCTCCCTTGACGCGCAGCGCCATCAGCAGGCCCGCCACCTGCGCCGGCGTTCCCTCGCCGCGCATGATGACGCCGAAGGCCTGACGCAGCGCGTCAGAGTCCACTGGCTGGTGCAACGCCAGTCGTCGAATGACCTGCAGCAACGCGTCAGCGGACATCCAGCGTCTCCAGCAGCCGTTCCGACAAACCGTTCCGCGACGCGATGAGTGAAATCACCAGCCCGAGCAGACGAACGCGCTCCACGTCCTCTTCGGTGTAGATGCCGCGCTGCGCACGATTGGTGAGATTCAGCACGCCGACCAGCTCGTCGTGATACACGAGCGGGAAGCTGATGAAACTGCCGGTGGTGAAGTACTGATCGCGCAGCAACGGATGCTGTGCCGCTTCGCGAACATCCTGCACCAGCAGCGGTTCGCGCGCAGCGGCCACACGGCCGGCCACGCCCTCGCCAATGCGAATGCGCATGCCCTCCACCACATTCGGCGCAATGCCTCGGGCCGCTGCCAGGTACAGATGGTCGGGCTCGGGGGCGCGCAGCATGAGCGAGCAGCGTTGGGCTTGCATGTCATCGCCGACCAGCGACAACAGGCCATCCACCAGCGCCCGCGCTTCACGGGCCTGCGCATCCAGGGTCAGCGCGCGATCGAGCAAGTACAGGGTGCGCGTGCGCTGACGCAGCGCCTCGCTGCGGCGGTGCAACTCGATGTGAGCCTGTTCCAACTGCGACACGGCGGCACCAAGCTGCTGCTCCGCCAGTTCTGCCTTGCGGGAGGAGCGCCGCGCCTCTTCCACCGCGCGCGCCGCGTCGGCCTGCAGCGCAATGGCCTCGGCCGGATTGAGCGCCACGACATCCCGCGGGGTATTGCGCACGGCCCGCAGCTCCGCCTCCAGCGCAGACAGCTTGCGCACGTACTCGCCATGCACGCGCTGCGTGACATCCTCCAGCGTCTTCACCGCCTCGAGACGCGCGTCCCGCTCGGCCAGACGCACGAAGGCCAGATCGAACAGGGCCAGCGCCGGCGCGAGCCGTTCCGTGGCGCGGGTGCCGAAGATCTTGCGGGGCTCATACAGGGCCAGCACCGCGCCGAGTTGGCCCTCCACCTTCATCCCCCGGACGGCGAGCACGCCCCCTTCCAGCTGCGTGGAAACCCCGCAGAGTCGTGCATAGTCCGCCGAGCGGTCGGTCACGTCCACGAAGGGCCCGCCGGCGAGGATGCGCTGGCGCACCGGCTCGGGCAGGTGATCGAAGGTCGTTTCCATGGACGTACGCACGACCCGCGCACCAACCGGGGCCAGCCGCTCCGAAAGCATGTCGCGCCGCGCATTGTACTGGATGAGCGCGAGCGAAGCGCCGATGTCGAGCTCGATCAGGCACTCCCCCATGGCAACAAGGGCGTGCTCGAGATCGGGCGCGGCGGCGAGGGCGTGGGCGAGGGAGGCGAGAGAGCGAGGCGGCATGGCGAATTCGTGAGACGTGGACAAAACGTCGAAGGCGCGTGGGACGCAATGCCTGCCGGGTACTCCGCCGGCGGCCGATCGCCGGTCCGATGAGTTGAATGGCCCTCCCCGAATGCCTAGCTTCCCCGGGGCATGGACCTGCGATCGATCCTTCTGGTAACCCAATACGACGGCGGTCGCTTTGCCGGCTGGCAGCGCCAGCCCGACGCCCGAACGGTCCAGGGGGACATGGAGGCGGTGCTCCTCCGGCTCTGCGGCGGCCAGCCCGTCTCGGCTGTCGGTGCCGGGCGTACGGACGCCGGAGTCCACGCCCACGGTCAGGGCGTCGGGGTGCGTGTCCCGGCCCGCTGGACCCCTGAGTCCCTGCGCCGGGCCGTCAATGCCCTCCTGCCGGACGATATCTGGGTGGCGGCGGCCCACGAAATGACTGCGGAATTTCATCCGCGCCGCAGCGCAACGGCCCGCCGATATGGTTATCTTGTGGGGACGGATGAGGGAGCCCGGTGTCCCTTTCGCCGACGCTACGAGTGGGCCGTGCGACAGCCCCTCGACGCCGCGGCGCTGGCCGACGAAGCGGCCAGCCTGATGGGGGAGCACACGTTCCGGGCGTTTGCCGTGGCCAATACGGCGCCAATCGACGATCACCACCGCTGCGTGATTCAGCACGCGGCCTGGGTGCCTCGCGACGGCGGCTGGGTGTTCGAGGTGGCGGCGAACCGGTTTCTCCATCACATGGTACGATTTCTCGTAGGCACCATGATCGACGTGGCGCAGGGGCGCCGACCGCGTGGCACCATCGCGCGGTTGCTTGTGACACCCGACAACCACGATACCTCCGCGCCGGCTCCGGCCCACGGTCTCTCGCTTCGGCAGGTGGTGTATCCGGCCTCCTGCTACGTGGTGCCACCGGCATGAGATCGCGCGTTACGGCGGTCTGCGCCATGACTCTGGTGCTGCTTGGCTGTGAGGGCGCCAATCCGTCGCGCTCGGAAGCGCAGAGCCGCACCCTGCCCCAGGCGCCGCCGCGCCCGGCGGGCCCTGTGCCGGCCTCCAGCGTCGATGCCTCGCGGCGCACCGCCATCACCACGGCGGTGGAGCGCGTGGCGCCGGCCGTGGTCACGGTGCAGACGGAAACCGTGGAGCGCTATCCGGTCGACTTCCTCGAGTACTTCATGGGCGGCCGCACCGGCGAGCGACGCAACGCCGGCATCGGCTCGGGCTTCATCGTGCGCGGCGACGGCATCATCGTCACGAACGCACACGTGGTGGCCGGCGCGTCGCGTGTGTCGGTGGCCATGCGCGACGGCACGCGCTACGAAGCCGAGGTCGTGGGACTCGATGAGTCCAATGACCTGGCGGTGGTGCGCATCAAGGCCCGCGACTTGCCCGTGGCTCCTCTGGGGCGCTCCTCCGATCTCATTGTCGGTGAATGGACCATCGCCATCGGCAACCCCTTCGGCTTTGTGCTCGGCAACACCGAGCCCAGCGTGTCGGTGGGTGTGGTGAGCGGCGTGGGCCGCAATCTCGCGGGCCGCGGTGACGCGGGTGGTGCGTCGCTCGACATGATCCAGACCGACGCCGCCATCAACCCCGGCAACTCCGGCGGTCCGCTGGTCAACGCCTCCGGCGAAGTCATTGGTGTGAACAGTTCCATCTACACACCGAGCGGCGGATCGGTGGGGCTTGGCTTTGCCATTCCCATCGATCGCACCAAGCGCATTGTCGAAGACCTGCTCGAGCATGGCGCCGTGCGTCAGCCGTGGGTGGGCATTCGTTTGCAGACGCCACAGGTGCAGACGGCGCGCGAAGTGGCGTCGGTTGGCGCGGTGGTGGCCCGTGTGGTGCCGGGTTCACCCGCCGAGAAGGCCGGCGTGCAGGTTGGCGACCAGCTCGTGGGCGCCGGCACGCGCCCGGTGCGCAATCCCTTCGAATGGGAAGCGCGTCTGCTCGACCTGCGTGTGGGTGAGCAGTTGCCCATCACCGTGCGTCGCGGTTCACGCGATCTGCGCCTCACGCTCACGGTGGCCGACGCGCCGGAGGTCACGGCGCGCAAGGTGACGGTGCTGCAGGAGCTGCAACTGGTCACGCTCACCGATGCCATTCGCCAGGAGCGCGGCGTCGCATCGAACATGGGCGCGCTTGTGTACCGCAGCTCCGATCGCATTCGCGATGAAATCGGTTTGCAGGAGGGCGACGTGATCGCCCAGGTGGGTCAGTCGCGCATCAACTCCGCCGAGGCCGCGTCGGCGGCCATCGAGCGCTATGGTGCGCGCGGTCCCGTGTTCCTCGTGTTCGAGCGGAATCGCCGCTTCTACCAGACGTCCTTCTACCTGCGATGACGGCGCCCACGTCCGCCAGCGCATCGAATCTTTAAGCCCAGACCCGTGTCCGCACCTGACCGCACGTCGTACCAGTCGCCGCTCGCCGATCGTTATGCATCGCGGGCCATGCTCACGCTCTGGGGCCCGCAGACCCGCTACGGCCTGTGGCGCCGTCTCTGGCTGGCCCTGGCCGAATCGCAGCGCGCGCTGGGTATCGACATTCCGGAGGCGGCCATTGCCGACATGCGCGCCCACCTCGACGACATCAATTTCGAGGCGGTGGCCGAGTATGAGCGCAAGTTCCGGCACGATGTCATGGCGCATGTGCATGCGTTCGGCGACGTGGCGCCCGCGGCGCGCAAGTACATCCATCTTGGCGCTACGAGCTGCTACGTCACGGACAACGCCGAGCTGATTCTCATGCGGCGCGGTCTCGCGCTGCTGCGCGAAAAGCTGCTCGACACGCTGGACGCGCTGGCTGTCTTTGCGCGCGAGTGGCGCGACGAACCGGCGCTGGGCTATACGCACCTGCAGCCCGCGCAGCTCACCACCGTGGGCAAGCGCGCCACGCTGTGGATGCAGGACATCCTGCTCGATCTGGCGGATTTCGAGTATCGCATGGAGACCCTGCCCTTCCGCGGCGTGAAGGGCACCACCGGCACGCAGGCGAGTTTCCTCACGCTGTTCGAAGGCGACCACGCGAAGGTGCGCGAACTCGATCGCCTGGTGTGTGAGAAGATGGAGTTCGCGGCCAGCATTCCGGTCAGCGGACAGACCTACTCGCGCAAGGTGGATGCGCAGGTGCTGGGTGTAGTGGCTGGCGTGGCCGCCACGGCGTCCAAGTTCTCCGGCGACATCCGCATGCTGCAGGCCTTCGGTGAGATCGAGGAGCCGTTCGAAAAGAATCAGATCGGTTCGTCGGCCATGGCCTACAAGCGCAATCCCATGCGTTCCGAGCGCATCGCGGCGCTGGCGCGCTTCGTCTTGTCGCTCGAGCCCAACGCCAATCAGACGCACGCGGTGCAGTACTTCGAGCGCACGCTCGATGACTCCGCCAACCGCCGTCTCGCCATCCCTGAATCCTTCCTCGCCACCGACGCCATCCTCGTCCTCATGCAGAACGTGGTGCGGGGGCTCGAGGTGCATCCGGCGCGCATTCGCCGCCGGGTGGACGACGAACTGCCCTTCATGGCCACCGAGGAACTCATTGTGCGCTTCGTGCGCGCGGGCGGCGACCGGCAGGAAGCGCACGAGATCATTCGTGGGCACAGCATTGCTGCCGCGCGCGCCGTGAAGGACGGGGCGGCGCGAAACGACATGCTCGAGCGCCTCGCGGCCGACCCCGCGTTTGGTGTGCCACTCGAGGATCTGCAGGCGGTCGCGGAGCCGTCGCGCTTCGTGGGACGCTCGCCGCAGCAGGTGGATGAGTTCCTCGCCGAGCATGTGGCGCCGTGGCTGGCCAAGCCCCGGACACCGCTGGAAGTCGAGGAGGTGCGGGTATGAGCGCGATCGCGCTGACCCATACGGATCTTCCGCTCGAGCTGGTGCGACGCGGCAAGGTGCGCGACGTCTACGCGGTCGATGCCGATCGGCTGCTGCTGGTGACGACGGATCGCATCTCGGCGTTCGACGTCGTCATGCATGAGGCCATCCCGTACAAGGGCGTGGTCCTCACGCAGCTGACCGCGTGGTGGCTCGCACAGCTGACCGGGACCATCGCACACCATCTCATCACGGCCGACACCGACGCGATCGTGCGTGAGGTGCCATCCCTCGCGCCGCACCGCGAGGCGCTGGCGGGACGCGCCATGCTCACCTGGCGGGCCGACGTCGTGCCCATCGAGTGTGTCATTCGCGGCTACATCACGGGCTCGGCGTGGAAGGAATACAAGGCCTCGGGCACGCTGGCCGGCGAGGCGCTCGCCGCCGGCCTGCGCGAGAGTGATCGACTCGATCCGCCCATCTTCAGCCCGGCCACCAAGGCCGAAACCGGCCACGACGAAAACATCACCGTGGACACGGTGGTCGCGCAGGTCGGCGCCGAAACGGCCGCTGAACTCGAGCGACTCGCGCGGCTGGTGTACAGCTTCGGCCGCGACACCGCCGAACCGCGCGGCATCATTGTGGCCGACACCAAGTTCGAGTTCGGCTGGCGCAATGGCGCGTTGCTGCTCATCGACGAGGTGCTGACGCCGGACAGCTCGCGCTTCTGGCCCGCCGACCAGTACGCCCCCGGTCGTGGTCAGCCGAGCTTCGACAAGCAGCCGCTGCGGGATTGGCTGGACGCCGAACGTCAGGCGGGTCGCTGGAACGGCGAAGCGCCGCCGCCGACGCTGCCTCCGCAGGTCATCGACGCGACGAGTCTGCGATACCGCGACGCCTTTGCGCGACTGACCGGCGCCGCGCTTGACTACACACGCCTCGGCCTCCCGGTCCCCGCGTGAGCGCGCTGTCCGCGTCCCTGCCCCTTGTCGCCCTCGTGGGTGTGGCCACGCTGGCCCTGTTCGCAGGCGCACTGTGGCGGCGGTCGTGGGTGCTCTGGCTGCTGGCCTATGTCGGTGCGGTCCTCACCTTGCTGGTGGCCTGGCCATGATGGACGACGCCAAACCACGCCGGCGGTTGCGTCCGCGGCAGGCGGCCGCCATCGCGCTGCCAAACGGGTTCACGCTGGCGAACCTGTTCTTCGGCATCTTTGCCATCGTGTCGGCGTCGCGCGGCAACTTCGACGCGGCCGCGCGGTTCATCGTGTTCGGCGCCATTGCCGACTCGCTCGACGGGCGCATTGCGCGCGCCACCAAGACGGGCTCGCGCTTCGGCGAGGAACTCGATTCGCTGGTGGATGCCATTTCCTTTGGCACCGCGCCGGCGCTGATCATGTACTTCGCGGTGTTCCAGAGTTCGCGGTGGGAGTGGATCTTCTGCTTCTTCTTCACCGCCTGCGCCGTCATGCGCCTGGCGCGCTTCAACGTGGAGCAGGCCGGCCGCAAGACCACGCACTTCATGGGACTGCCGAGCCCCGCGGCGGGCATGACGCTGGCCACGTACTACTGGTTCAGTCAGACGCCGCTGTACACCGAGACGCTGATCGGTGACCTCCCCTGGCACCAGATGCTGCGCTGGGTCATGCTCGGTCTCGGCATGCTGATGATCAGCAACGTGCAGTACGCCAAGGTGCCCACGGTCAACTTCCGCACCATCAAGGGCATACTCGGGTTCCTGCTCGTGGTGGGCACCTTCATTGGCGTGATCTTCCTGCCCAAGAAGTTCTTCTTCCCGGCGCTGATGGGCTATGTGCTCTTCGGCATCGGGCGCACCGTGTTTCTCGGTCTGCTCGACCGTCTGCCCGGCCGCGAGGATGCGGACGAGGACGACGACGAGCGCATGGAACCGAGCACTCCCCGCCGTCGCCGTCGGCGCCGGCGTTCCCCACGTCCCCCTTCCGGTCAAGAGACCGGTTCCGAGGAGTCTTCCGCATGAGCCGTTTCCGTTGCGCCATCCACATCGTTCCGCGGCGCGGCATCCTCGATCCGCAGGGCAAGGCGGTGGCCGACGCCCTGCACTCGCTGGGCTTCGCCGCCGTTGGCGATGTGCGCGTGGGCCGCTACGTGATCGTGGAGACGGAAGCCGCTTCGGCTGACGCGGCACGCGAGAGCCTGCGCGCCATGTGCGACAAGCTGCTCGCCAATCCCGTCACGGAAGACTACGACATTGCCAGCGTGGAGCCCGCGTGAAGGCCGGCATTGTTCGCTTCCCGGGTTCCAATTGCGACGAGGACGCCTTCCACGCCGTGGCCGACCTGCTCGGCCAGCAGGCGGTGTACCTGTGGCACAAGGACCACGACCTGCAGGACGTGGATCTCGTCATCCTGCCGGGCGGCTTCAGCTATGGTGACTACCTGCGCGCCGGCGCCATCGCGCGCTTCAGCCCCATCATGCAGGAAGTGGTGGCGCACGCCAAGCGCGGCGGGCTCGTGCTGGGCATCTGCAACGGCTTCCAGATTGCCTGCGAGGCAGGCCTTCTTCCCGGTGCGCTGCTGCGAAACGACTCGCTGCGCTTTGTGAGCGCGCCGGTCACGCTGCGCGTGGAAAGCATCGCGACGCGGTTCACCGCGCAGTACCACGTGGGTCAGCTCGTACGCATTCCCGTCGCCCATGGCGACGGCCGCTACACCGCCGACGCCGACACGCTGGCCCGTCTCGAAGGGGAAGGTCAGGTGGTCTTCCGCTACGTCGATGAGCACGGCGAGCCGACACGGGCCGCCAATCCCAACGGATCGCTGCGCAACATCGCCGGCATCGTCAGTGCCGAGGGCAACGTGCTGGGCATGATGCCGCACCCCGAGCGGGCCATGGAATCGCTGCTCGGCAGCACCGACGGCCTGCCCCTCTTTCAGTCCATTCTCGACACACTGCAGGGAGGCGTGTCGGCATGAGTCAGTCTTCGACCACGTCTACACCCTCCGCGCCCGTGTCACAGGTTGCGCCGCGTCCCGGCGATCCGGCCATCACGCCGGCGCTGGTTGCCGAGCACGGCATCACCGAATTCGAGTACGAACGGCTGGTGAGCATGCTGGGCCGCACGCCCACCTTTACCGAGATCGGCGTGGTGAGCGCGCTGTGGAGTGAGCACTGCTCCTACAAGCACTCGCGGCCGATGCTCAAGACTCTGCCCACCAAGGCCCCGTGGGTGCTGCAGGGGCCCGGCGAGAACGCCGGTGTCATCTCGGTGGGTGACGGATGGGCGGTGGCCTTCAAGATCGAGTCCCACAACCATCCATCGGCCGTTGAGCCCTATCAGGGCGCGGCCACGGGTGTCGGTGGCATTCTGCGCGACGTTTTCACCATGGGCGCGCGTCCCATTGCCCTGCTCAACTCCCTGCGCTTCGGTCCGCTCACCAGTCCGCGTGTGCGCTGGCTCTTCGCGGGTGTCGTGAAGGGCATCGGCGACTACGGCAACTGCGTGGGCGTGCCGACGGTGGGTGGCGAGGTGGTGTTCGACCCCTCGTACGAAGGCAATCCGCTGGTGAACGCCATGTGTGTGGGCCTCATGCGCGAGGACGAACTCATGCGCGCGGTGGCCAGTGGCGTGGGCAACCCCATCATGGCGGTGGGAGCGCGCACGGGCCGCGACGGCATCCACGGTGCGTCGTTCGCGTCGGAAGATCTGTCGGAGGCCAGTGACGCCAAGCGCCCCATGGTGCAGGTGGGCGATCCGTTCACCGAGAAGCTGCTGCTCGAAGCCTCCCTGGAGCTCATTCGCAGCGGTCACATCGTGGCCATTCAGGACATGGGCGCGGCGGGCCTCACCTCGTCGTCGGCCGAGATGGCCGAGCGCGGCGATGTGGGCGTGACCATCGATGTCACCAAGGTGCCCGTTCGCGAACAGGGCATGACACCGTACGAGATCCTGCTGTCCGAATCCCAGGAGCGCATGCTCGTGGTGGCCAAGCAGGGCCACGAGGATGAAGTGCGAAAGATCCTCGCCAAGTGGGATCTGGAGGCGGCCGTGATCGGTGAGGTGATCGCCGAGCCGGTGTATCGCGTGACCGAGGGTGATCGGGTGGTGGCCGAGGCGATCACCAGGATCGAAGAGCTGGCGCAGGAGATGTCTCGTTCCACCGACGCCATGAGTCTGTTGCAGCAGGAGAGCGACAGGATCGGCAGCGTCATGGACGTGATCAAGGCCGTTGCCGACCAGACCAACCTGCTGGCGCTCAACGCGGCCATCGAGGCGGCCCGTGCCGGCGAGGCCGGACGTGGCTTCGCCGTGGTGGCCGATGAGGTGCGCGGCCTGGCGCGGCGCACCCAGCAG
>JACVCT010000243.1 GCA_016741895.1 Gemmatimonadaceae bacterium
AAGTGGAAACGGCCGCCGGTGGCGTGGCAGCAGGCGAAGGCGCAGTTTGCGATTCAGTTCGGTGACCGCTTTCAGGTGGCCGCCTGATCATCCGTCGGCGTGCACACAAAACTCTGAACACGCCCGGGGGCTCCAGTTTCTCCGAGTCCCCCGACGCCCGCCCCCTCCAATCCTCGGATCCTCCGATCCTCACACCATCAGTTCAACGGTCCAGCGGATTAACCGGAGCTACCGGCGGAAGAGAAACCCCGCCTCCTCCAGCCTCGCCCCCCGCTCGTCACACACCGCAAACTTGCCCCCCGAGTACAGCGTGGCCCCGCCAAACGTCCCGTCCTTGGCCACGGCATAAAACTCGAGGTCGAACTTCGGGCGCCCGTTGGGTCCCAGCAGCCGCGTCTCCGTCATGGCCACCACCCGCTCGAGGGCCTTGAGACAGGCCGCCCGCGGCGCCATGCCAGCGCGCATGAACTCGACGATGAGAAACGACGCACAGGTCTTGATGTTGGCTTCGCCGCGCCCCGTGCTGCCGGCGGCACCCACGAGGTTGTCGCAGTACTGTCCCGCCCCCACGATGGGCGAGTCGCCAATCCGCCCCGGCACCTTCCAGGCCATGCCGCTGGTGGTGGTGACCGATGCCAGATCGCCGCTGGCCGTGACGGCATTCATGTTGATCGTGCCCGTCGTGAACTTGATGCGTACGTCGTCATCGTGGTCGAGCCAGGCATCGTTGGCATTCAGGCGCGCCTTCCAGCGCAGCCAGTCCTGACGGCTCTTCTCCGTGAGCAACTCCTGCTCCCTGAAGCCCATCGCCTTCGCGAACTTCTTGGCCCCAGCGCCCACCAGCATGACGTGGTCGGTGTAGTCCATGACGGCCTTGGCCACGAGAGACGGGGTGGCAATGTCCTCCAGCGCGGCCACGGCGCCGGCGCGTCGGGTGGGGCCATGCATGCAGGAGGCATCGAGCTGCACGACGCCCTCCTCGTTGGGCAGGCCGCCCAGTCCCACCGACTGGTCTTCGGGGTCGAGCTCCTGGATGTTGACGCCGGCAATGATGGCATCCAGCGGATCGGCGCCCGACACGATCTGGTCGTAGGCCACCTTGACCCCGCGCAGGCCGTTGGACGAGGACACGACACAGGGCCGTGCCCGGCCTTTCAGCACGGCCGGGGCACCACTGCCCTCGACCAGCGAGCCGGGCGCAGTGCCAGCCGACAAATTGAGACCGAAGTCGTCCGGCAGACGGGGGACAAAGCCGGCGGCAGCAACCGCAGCGGACTTCTCGAGGAACTCACGGCGCGTGACGGGCACGAACGCTCCTGACAGTGGTAACACGGGGATCCCCCGACATTAGCCCAGCGCCGCCCCCGTGGCGAGAGCGGGCCTCGTCCGTCAGTATGTCATCGGTTGGCGAACGGTCGGTACCGGTAAGCCGGCACCGACCCGCCGCCTGTCCCTTTTTCCCACCTGCACGGGTGTCATGACCACTCCGGCCCAGATCGCCGATCAGCTGCGCACGGCCTCGTTCCTCGAGGGCTTCACCGACGCGCACCTCTGGAAACTCGCGCGGCACGTCGTCCCGCTCGAACTGCAACCCGACGAAACCATCTTCAACGAGGGCGAGGCCCGTCAGCGCTTCGCCATTCTGGTAAGTGGCGCCGTGGCCATCGAAAAGAGCGCCGACGGCCGCAGCACACGCCTCGTCACGCTGGGCCCGGGCGAGGCCGTGGGCGAGGGGCTGCTGCTCGACGACAGTCGGCACGGCACCACGGCGCGGGTCATCATGCCCGGTACGGCCATGGTGCTCACGCGCCAGCAACTCGATGACATCACGCGCGAAGCGCCGCAGCTCTACGCCGCGCTCGTCGCTCGCGCCGCGCGCGCCATCTCCGACCGCCTCCGCAAGGCCGACGCCACCCTGGTGGGCCGCGGTCGCACGCTCGGATTCGGGGGTCATCGCACACGCGTGGAGAAGGACCTGCTGGGCGAACGCGAAGTGCCCTACGAGGCCCTGTACGGCATCCAGACGCTGCGCGCCCTCGAGAACTTCCCCATCACCGGCATTCCGCTGCGTGAGTTTCCCGTGCTCATCGAAGCACTGGCCACGGTGAAGGAAGCCTCGGCGCTCACCAATCGCGAGCTGGGGCTGCTGGAGCAGCAGCACTGCGACGTGATCGTGCGCGCGGCGCGTGAAATTCGCGCCGGCCGTCATCACGAGCATTTCCTCGTGGACATGATTCAGGGCGGCGCCGGCACGAGCACCAACATGAATGCCAACGAGGTCATCGCCAATCGTGCCCTCGAGCTGCTCAATGAGGCGCGCGGACGCTACGACGTGGTCTCGCCCAACGATCACGTCAACCTCAGTCAGTCCACCAACGACGTGTATCCCACGGCTGTGCGACTGGCCCTGCACCGCAGTCTCGCGGGCCTGCGCGCCGAGTTGGCGCGACTGGCCGACAGTTTCGAGGAGAAGGGCACCGAGTTCGCGCCGCTGCTCAAGATGGGCCGCACGCAGATGCAGGACGCCGTCCCCATGACACTCGGTCAGGAGTTCATGGCCTTCTCGCACACGCTGCGTGAGGACGTGGACCGTCTGGCGGAAGCGCAGAACCTGATTCGCGAAATCAACCTCGGCGCCACGGCCATCGGCACCGGCATCAACGCGCCGGCTGGCTACGCCGATCTCGTCGCGCGGCGTCTGGCCGAAGTGTCGGAAATCGACGTGCTCACGGCACCCGATCTGGTGGAAGCCACCAGCGACACCGGCGCCTTCGTGCAGCTCTCGGGAGTCATGAAGCGCACGGCCACCAAGCTGAGCAAGATCTGCAACGACCTGCGGCTGCTTTCGTCTGGCCCGCGCGCGGGTTTTGGCGAGATCAATCTGCCGGCCATGCAGCCGGGCAGCTCCATCATGCCCGGCAAGGTCAATCCGGTCATTCCGGAAGTGGTCAACCAGGTCTGCTTTGACGTGATCGGTGGTGATGTCACGGTCACCATGGCCGCCGAGGCGGGCCAGCTGCAGCTCAACGCCTTCGAACCGGTCATTGCCTATCGCCTGCTGCGTGGCATCGACATGATGCGCAACGCCTGCCTGGTGCTGCGGGAACGCTGCGTCACGGGCATCACGGCCAATGCGGACCGCATGCGTCACTTTGTCGAACACTCGATCGGCATCGTGACAGCATTGGTGCCGGTGATTGGCTATCAAGCAGCAAGCGACGTGGCCAAGACGGCGCTTGCCACGGGCCGCGGGGTGTTCGACATCGTGCTGGAGCGCGGGTTGCTGACCCGGGCCCAGCTGGACGAGGCCCTCAACCCCGAGACCATGACGGCGCCGCGTCGTTTCACGCAGGAATACGTGGCTCCGGGCGCCAAGGGGTGACCAAACAGTGACCCGGGGCACGCGTGGGTCACAGGGTTGGCTGGCGCCACCTTGCGACCCACGCGCTTTGGCCGCAGCGTGAGCAGCGCCACGGCGCGCGCGATTTCCGTTTTCCTTCTTCGGCCATGCCCACCTTTCCGCTCCCCGTCCGTCGATCGCTGCTCACCCTCGTGCTGGTCGGCAGCGGCCTCGGGGGGCTGGCCGCCTGCAGTGGCGGGGGCGATGGGGGCACGCCACCTCCGCCGCCGCCCACCCCCACGGTCAACAGCGTGACGGTGACGCCGAGTGCGGCGACCATTCGCGTGGGCGAAACCCAGAGTCTCAATGCCGTGGTGGATGTCTCCAATGGCGCCGGCACGGGCATTACCTGGACCTCCGAACAGCCCAGTGTGGCGTCGGTATCCGCCAGTGGCGTAGTGACGGGGCTCAGCACCGGCACGGCCGTGGTGCGCGCCACGTCGACTGTGAACGCGCAGCGCAGCGGGTCGGCCACCATCACGGTGCAGGCGGCGCGCACGCTGACGGTTTCGCCAAGCACCGCCAACATCGGTGTGGGCCAGACTGCCGCGCTGACGGTCAGCATTCAGCTCGACGCCGGTCTGCCCACCACGGTGACCTGGCGGAGCAGCGCCACCAACATTGCCACCGTCAACGCCAACGGTGTCGTGACCGGTGTGGCACTCGGCAGCACACAAATCACGGCCATCTCCACCGCCGACACGTTGCTGCGCGCGAGTACCACGGTGAATGTCGTGCCCAGTGTGCGCAGCGTGACCGTTTCGCCCACCACGGCCACACTCAATATCAACGACACACGCGCGTTCACCGCCACGGTCACCGCCGACGCCGGTGTGTCGCAGGCCGTGACCTGGCGCAGCGGCAATCTGGCGGTGGCCACCGTGAACGGCAGTGGTGTGGTGACAGCGGTGGGCGTGGGCAGCACAACCATTACCGCGCTGGCCACGGCCGACACCCTGCGGCGCGCAACCGCCACGCTGACGGTGGCGCCGCGTATCACCTCGGTCGCCATTCAGCAACGCGCCGTGAGCGTAAACCCGGGCACGTCCACCACGCTCACCGCCGTGGTGAACGCCGATCCGGGTGTGAATACCACCCTGGCGTGGACATCGAGCGTGCCCAGTGTGGCGAGTGTGAACGAGCAGGGCGTGGTGACGGGCGTCTCGTCCGGTACCACGCTCATTACGGCTGCGCTGCAGAACGATCCCACGCGCCGCGATACGGTCACGGTATCCGTGGTGCCGCGCCTCGCCGGATTCTGGCGGGCGTCGCGATTGGGTGGTGCGCTCTACGAAGACATTCTTGGCGTGTATGCCGTGGACGCCAACACGGCGTATGCGGTGAACTCGGTGGGTGATGTGTACCGCTGGAACGGCAGCACGTGGGCGGTGAGCACCACGGGGGCGGCGTTCAACACGCAGTTCTATGCCGTACATGGCTCTGGGGCCAACGACATTGTGGCCGTGGGTCGCGGGGGACGCATCGCACGCTTCAACGGCAGCAACTGGTCGGCCATGACCTCCGGCACCACGCGCGATCTGTTCGGCGTGTATGTCGAGTCCGGTGGCCAGGCCTGGGCCGTGGGGGCCGCCGGTGTGGTGCTGCAGCTCAGCAGCGGCACCTGGACGTCGCAGAACAGCGGCGCCACGCTGGATCTCAACGCGGTGTGGGCGGGGGACAACACCGTGTACGTGGTCGGCAACGACGGCGAGGTGCGTCGTCGAATCGGCGGCGGCTGGTCACGCATGGAGGTGCCGACCGCTGAAGGCCTGTATAGCGTGCACGGCTTGTCGGCCGTGGATGTGGTGGTGGTGGGGCTCGAGGGCACCGTGCTGCGCTGGAATGGCGCAGTCTGGACGGTGGTGAGCGCGGCCTCGCTGCCGGGCAGCTTCTACGGGGTGGTGGGCAGCGGCGCCAACGGCGGCCGTCGCTATCTGGTGGGTGACGGCGGCGTGGCGCAGCTCGACGACCTCACGCTTACGGCGGTGAACACCCCCTATGCGCCGGCCATGTACGGCATCAGCCTCGACAACACGGGTACGGTGTGGGCCGGTGGACAGCGCGGCGCGGTCCTGCGTGGTCTGGCCACGTGGACCACGCTCAACCTGGCACCCGATCTGCTCGATGTCTGGTCCACTGCAGCCAACAACAGCTTTGCAGTGGGCGAGTTCGGTTTCGTGTACCGCTGGAACGGCAGCAGCTGGACGCGTCTGGTCACCCCCACGCAGGAGACGCTCAATGCCGTGTGGGCGGTGAGTGCCAGCGACGCCTTTGTGGGCGGCGACAACGGCACAATGCTGCGCTGGAACGGCACGAGCTTCTCGACCATGTCGTTCCCGAGCGGGGGCAATGTGTTCTCGCTCTGGGGTTCGGCGGCCAACAATGTGTACGCCACCACCGATCGCGGTGAGGTGCTGCGCTGGAACGGCACGGCGTGGAGTGTGGTGACCACCGCCTCGAGCAGTCTCTGGAGCGTGTTCGGCGCAAACGCGTCGAGCGTGATGGTGGGCGGTGAGAACGGCACGGTGCTGCGCTTCAACGGCAGTGCCTGGAGTACGGTGACCGCTCCGGGCAATGGCACGATCACCGGGCTCTGGCTCACCGGCCTCAGCGATGTGTACGCCGTGGGGGCCGACGGGACCGGCGCCGCGGCGGCTGCGTTCGGTTTCAATGGCAGCACATGGCGCAGCATCAACACGGGCACGTCGAGCGTGCTCACCTCGGTGTGGGGGCCGAGTGTGAATGATCTCTATGCCACTGGCGACCGCGGCACACTGCTGCGCTTCAACGGCAGCAGCTGGAGCGCGTTGTCGTCGGGCACCAGTGATCTGCTGTGGTCGGTGTCCGGCGCGCCCGATGCGAGTGGTGGCGCCTTTGCGGTGGGCTACAACAGCACCGTGGTGGCGGGCTCGAACACGGCATTTCGCAGCGGCGTGATGGCCGTCACCGCGCCGCTGGCCGGGATGCGTGTACTGTTGGAGC
>JACVCT010000244.1 GCA_016741895.1 Gemmatimonadaceae bacterium
CTGCTTGCCGGCCGGGGCCCTCCGCCCGGCCCTGTCCTCGCTGCCCGGTGCCGCCCGCGTCGGAATCACGCTACTGGAGGTGGTTCCCGGTTGGGTTGCTCGGCATCGGTTTCTTGCGGCCCGTCGCTCGCCCGTGTTCGGCTGCGTCGGCTACTACGTCCCCAGCCTGGCCGCGGTCGTGCTGGGTCTGCGCAGCGGCTGCCGCCTCGAGCAATCGCTGGTACGCCGGCAGCGTGTGGCCTCCCAGGCCTCCGCCTTCACCTACGATCTGGCCAAGGGCAGCGACCTGCTGGTGGTGGATGCCACCGCCCATCCCGACGTGACCGCTGCGCAGCTTGAAGCCGCCGTACTTGCCGAACTCGACCTCATGCACACCAAGGGGGTCACGGAAGACGAGGTGCAGCGCGCGCGGGCCCTCATCGAAACCGGGTTTGTGACCAGCATGCAGTCGGCAGCCGAGCGAGCCGATCAGTTGTCGCGATTCGCCACCTACTTTGGCGATGCGTCGCTCATCAACACGCAGGTGGCGCGCTATCAGGCGGTGTCGGCCGCCGATGTGTCGCAGCTGGCCCGTGAGCGACTCGGTCCCGACAACCGGGTGGTGTTGCTGTATGTGCCGGCGGACGGCGCGGAGACCCACGCGGATGCGCAGGCCATGGAGGTGGGCGCGTGAGTACCGCGACGCTGGCGCCAGCGCGCCCGGGTGCGGGAACACCCCGCCCCTATCGTTTCCCCGCCTTCCAGACGCGCATTCTGGCCAACGGTCTGCGCCTCATCGTGGCCAACGTGCCGGCCTATCCGGTGGTCACCATGCTGGCAGTGGTGGAAGCCGGCGCCACGCGCGATCCCCGCGATGTGGAGGGACTCGCGCAGTTCACCACGCGCGCCCTCGCCGAAGGCACGCGTGACATGGACGCGTTGCAGCTGGCGACGCGACTCGAGATGCTCGGCACCACCATCGACACCGGTGCCGACTGGGACTCGGCCATCGTGCAGCTCACTGCGCTGGCCACGCGCGTCGATGACGCCATGGCGGTGCTGGCGGAGGTGCTGCGCCATCCGGCGTTTCCGGAACGCGAATTGGAGCGCATGCGCGCTGAGCGTCGTGCAGATCTCGCCCAGCTGCGGGCCGAACCGCGAGGGCTCTCCGACGTGTTTTTCTCCCGCCTGCTCTACGATCCGGCCTCGCGCTTTGCGCGGCTGGCCGGTGGTGACGAGCGCAGCGTGGAGCGCCTCACGCGCGAGGCCGTGCAGGCCTTCCATGCCGAGTACTTCCGCCCCGACGCCACGGCGCTGATGCTGGTGGGTGACATCGATGTGGAACACGCGGTGCGTCTCACCACGCGCTGCTTCGGCGACTGGACCGGTTCCGCGCCACCGGTCACCGAACCGCTGGCTGCTTCGCGCCACACCTCGCCGCATGTGCATCTCGTGCACAAGGCCGATGCGCCACAGTCCGAGGTGCGCGTGGGCCATGTCGCCATTCCGCGTCTGCACGAGGACTACTTCCCGGTGGTGGTCATGAACGCCATCCTGGGCGGACTGTTCTCGTCGCGTCTCAATCTCAATCTGCGCGAGGCACACGCCTACACCTACGGCGCGCACTCGGCCTTCGACTGGCGGCGGGCGGCCAGTCCGTTCGAGGTGTCGACGGCGGTCGAAACGGCCGTCACCGCCGACGCGCTGCGCGAAATCATGCACGAGCTCACGCGCATTCGTGAGGCGCCGGTGAGCGAGGCGGAGTTGTCGCTCGCCGTGTCCTATCTCATCGGCGTGTTTCCGATCCGCTTCGAAACCACGGCCGAGGTGGCCGGGGGACTCGCCAACGTGGAGATCTTCCGGTTGCCGAGCACGTACTTCGATACCTATCGGGAGCGGGTGCAGGCCGTGACGGTGGACGACGTGCTGCGCGTGGCCCGCACACACCTCGATCCATCCCGTCTGCAGGTCGTGGTGGTGGGGGATGCCGAAGCCATTCGCGAGCCCATTGCCGCATTGGGGCTCGGACCGATTAGCGTGTACGAGCCCACGGATGACGATCCCCGCTGATCGCGCCACCTTTTCCTCACCTCGTCTCCCTCTGTCGTGACGCCAACCCGCAAGGTCGCGCCTGTCCGCGCGGCTGTTTCCTCGAAGCTCGTCAAGCCTCCCAAGTCCACGCTCTACGAAGTGCGCCGTTCGCGCATTCAGGGACGCGGCGCGTTTGCCGTGAAGCCCATCCGAAAGGGACAGATCGTGGACGAGTACTGGGGGCAGCGGATCACGCACGAGGAGGCGGATCGGCGCTACGACGACAACGAGGGGCGCCACCACACCTTTCTGTTCGTGCTCGATGACGAGACGGTGCTCGACGCCCGCTTTGGCGGCAACGACGCCCGGTTCATCAATCACTCCTGCGATCCCAACTGCGAGACGGAGATCGAGGACGGGCACATCTACATCAAGGCGATCAAGTCGATTGCGCCCGAAACGGAGCTGACCTACGACTATCGTTTCGAGTGGCAGGACGAGTACGAGCCGGATGACGTGCGCTACTACGCCTGCCGCTGCGGCTCGGCCAAGTGCCGCGGGACGATTCTGCGTGTGCCGGTCTACCTGCGCCCCACCATCCGGAAGTGGCTGGCGGGTGAGGACGTGGCCAAGCCGCGCAAGCCGGTTCGGAAGCGAACCGTCAAGACGGCTGACAAGCGGGAGAAGCATGTGGCGCATCCGCATGTGGCGGAGCGCCATGCCACGCGACGCTCCACCTCGCGCAAGTCATCGTCCGCGTCATCCTCCGCGTCCTCGTCCAAGGCAACGCGCCCGTCCACGAAGAAGGCGGTAAAGAAAGCGGGGAAGAAGTCCTCCGCGCGTCGTTGACGAGGCCGAGATGAGCGAGACGCCGCCAGCGACTGGCAAGGTGAGCGGTACCCGGGTGTACAGTGGGCGCATCATCTCCGTGGATCTGGACACGGTGCGCTTTCCCGACGGCTCCACGGGGCAACTGGAGATGATCCGGCATCCGGGGGCCAGCGCCGTGGTCCCGGTGCTGCGGGCCGACCTTCCGGACCCGGAGATCGTGCTCATCCGGCAGTATCGGTACGCTGCCGAACAGTATCTGTATGAGGTGCCGGCGGGTCGGCTGGATGCCGGGGAGGCGCCCGAGGTCTGTGCCGCCCGTGAGTTGCGCGAAGAAACCGGGTATCGGGCGGAGCGCATTGTGCCGCTCTTCACCATGTACACGACGCCCGGTTTTACCGACGAGCGCATTCACCTCTTTGTCGCCACCGGTCTGACGGCCGGTGACGCCGAGCGGGAGGCCGACGAGTTTCTCGAGTTGGTACCGATGCCACTGTCGCGGGCACTGCAGCTGATCGAGGAAGGCGCGATCCAGGATGCCAAAACGGCACTGGCGCTGCTGTATGCCGCGCGATTCCGGCTGGCCTGACCATCCAGGCCGCGTTGTCGTCCCGCGCCGAGGACAGCCTCACCAGGCTGTCCTCTTTTTTGTCCACTCCGGAGGACGAAGTGACGGGCACGTGGACGCTCCGGAGGACGCGTGCGCCGTGTCACAGAAGTCATAAGCCGTTATTTTGCATTGACTTAGAGAAAATTGTTCCGTTTTGTTCCCCGCGGCACAAACCGTGCTCTATGTGGGGGTGCGCAATGACTGGCACTGCCGGACAGACCGGATGGCCGCCGATGCGCCGCGGGTTACCAAGCCCGCGTCACCGCAGGATGGAGGACGGACCGATGGCCGAACTGGCTCGTACGCGACTGACCACCCACGCCACCGAAACGGTGCCGGTGCGCGAGCGCCTGCGCACGCTGGACGACGGGGAGGTGGTGTCTGCCTTCCTCGCAGGGGAGGAGCGCGCGTTCGAGGAGCTGGTTGACCGCTATCAGGGTCGGCTCCTCAACTTCATCTACCGAACCATCGGCGATCGTGATCGCGCCGAGGACCTGGTACAGGAAGTGTTCATCCGGGTGTACCGGCACATCGCCCGTTTTGACCGGTCCAAGAAGTTCTCGACCTGGATCTACACGATCGCGTCGAACCTGGCGAAGAACGAGCTGCGCAATCGCTCGCGCAACCCGCTGGTCCTCTTTCAGACCATCAAGGCCAAGTTCGAGGACGAGGAGCGCCCGCTGCAGTTCGAGGACGTGCACACGCGGCCCGACGACCTGTTCCGCAAGCGCCACCTGCGGGAGATGGTGGAGCAGTCCGTGGGCCAGTTGCCGGCGCATCACCGCGAGGTCTTCGTGCTGCGCGAACTCGAGGGCAAGTCGTATGAGGAAATCGCCGAGATCACGGGCGTGAACCTCGGGACGGTCAAGTCGCGGCTCAACCGGGCGCGGACGGCGTTTGCCGATATCATTGCGCCCCTGGTTCGCTGAGGGCTGGAGGTTCTGAGGAACTGACGGTGTGAGGATCGGAGGATCCGAGGATTGGAGAGCGGCCGGTGGGGACCTGTGTACTGACGGGTCCCCACCGGCCGCCCTCTTATCCTCCAATCCTCCGATCCTCACACCGTCAGTTCCATGGACCCCTGCATCTTCCCGTTCTGGGCTTGCCCCTCCTCCCTTCCCACCGCAGAATCCATCGCCGGAACCCTCCCCTCAGGGGCGGGTACCTTCCCCTGCCCCCATCCCACGATGCGGTGGGACCGGGTGTTCCAGGGTACAGGTGGCTTCCGCGACGGACGATGGACTGCAAGCGCTTCCGAAAGAATCATCCCGGCTATCTCGACGACACCCTGCCCGGCCCCGACATGGCGGCCGCGCAGCGGCCTCTGATGGGCTGCGAACCATGCGCGGCTCCCGATGCGCTGGTCCGTCGCTCGCTGATGGCGGTGCGCAGTCTGCCCACCCTCGAGCCGAGTGCCGACTTCCAGGCCAGGCTGCGGGCCAAACTTGCCCAATGCAAGGCGGAGCAGGCCGGCGAATTCGGGCAGACTGGTGCACGGGGAGAGGGGCGGGCCGTCCAGCCGCCCACCGACACCATGCTGCCTCTCTTCCCGGACCAGGCTCGCAGTGCCCGTCCGGTGCGGGCGGTCATGGCCGTTGCGGCGGGGGCGGCGCTGGCGGTTGTCGCCTGGCAGAGTGTGCGCGAGGCCACCGCTCCGGAGCTGCGGATGGCGCCCGTCATCGCTTCCACGCCGGCGCTTCCCGAAACGCCCTACGTGTCGGCGGAGCTGCTGCAGGCCATGGCCACCGGCAATCCCGTGTGGTCCGCCGCGCTGGTGGTTGACGACCTGCCCGTCAGCTTCGTGAGCACCAACTACAGCTTCGACACGGGTCAGTGAGCGCAGGTCGCTGAACGCAGGTCGCTGAGCGTCAGGCAGCTGAACATCGGGCAGCATCCGCGCGCAGATGCGGATGGTGTTGCCAACGTACGAGGCATGCCATTTCTGAGCTCGGCAATGTGCGAGCGGAGTCTGCTAAATTCCCGGTATGCCACCGAAAGCCGCTCCCCGCGAAGCCTCACCCCTGCGTGTTGTGCAGGCCGCCGTGCAGGCTCGCGCGTTCGAGCCCGTGTACTACCTCTTCGGTGACGACGATTTCCTGAAGGAGGCGGCGGTACGGGATCTGCTCGACGCGGCCATCGACGCGTCCACCCGTGACTTCAACTGCGAAGTCCGTCGGGCGGGGGATCTCGATGCGGAAACGCTGGGCAGTCTGCTTGGTACGCCCCCCATGCTGGCCGAACGCCGTGCCCTCGTGCTGCGCGATGTGACGGCGCTCAAGAAGGCGGCGCGGCAGCAACTCGATCGCTATCTGCAGCGTCCGGCAAGTGACACCCTGCTGCTGCTCACCTCCCCCGCGGGCACCAAGGCCGACACGGCGCTGAGTCAGGCCGCAGTGGCTCTCGACTTTGCGCCACTCACGCCGGAGCGCGTGCGCAAATGGATCGCGCATCACGCGTCCACCGTGTTGCAGATGACGGTGACCGACGACGCCACGCAGCTGCTGCAGCAGGCCGTCGGCAACGACCTGCATCTTCTGGCGGCGGAGCTCGACAAGTGTGCGAGCTACGTGCAGGGTGAGGCCTCGGCGGCGGCGGCGTCGCACGAAACGGATGCCTCCACGGGCACGGTCATCGACGTGGACGCCGTCTCGGCGGTGGTGGGCGTGCGGCGCGGTGAGACGGTGACCGATCTGCTGGATGCCGTGGCGCGCCATGATGCGGCTGCGGCGACCGCACTCGTGCCCCATGTGCTCGGGCAGCCCAAGGTCACCGCCGTGCAGGTGGTGATGATGTTGAGTACGCAGGCGTTTGCGTTGGCGTACGGTCGATCCCGACGCGAGGCCGGTGTGCCAACCAATCGCCTGCCGCAGGAATACTTCGCGTTTCTCAAGGAAACCGGTGGCTTCCCGGGACGCCCCTGGGG
>JACVCT010000245.1 GCA_016741895.1 Gemmatimonadaceae bacterium
CCGAAGGGGATACCGGCGCAGGGGCCGACGAGGGCGGTCGCCAGGAAGGTGCGCGGGCTTAGGGTGATGGGGCTGAGGGTGAGGCCGGAGGGGAGGATGGAGGTGTGCAGGTAAGCCTGGAGGGCGCCGGTGCCGAGGTAGGCGAGCAGGAGCGCCAGGCTTGCGCCGAGCCAGGACAGGACGATGCTTTCGGTGAGGAGTTGGCGGAGGAGGCGGGGCCGGCCGGCGCCTAGGGAGAGGCGGATGGCAATTTCCTGGGTGCGGAAGGCGGCGCGGGCGAGGTGGAGGTTGGCGAGGTTGGCGCAGGCTACGGCGAGGACCATGAGGAAGGCGGCGGAGAGGAGGGCGGCGGCGTGCCGAGGGGCTCTTACCTCACCGCGCCCGCGGCGTCCCGCCCCTCATGTCCTCGGATCCTCCGATCCTCACACCTTCTGTTTCCCTGCGGCCAACCAGAAGCCCTCGCGAAGCCTCAGCGCACGCGCGCCCGGTACGTCCGCGACAGCCGCAGTGTCGACCCGTCCCCGAGCACCAGCAGCCCGTCTCCACCCGGCAACGGACTCATTTCCCGCACCCGATCCATGTTCACCACCACACGGCGGTGAATGCGCACGAACTGCCGCGGATCGAGCGCCGACTCAATGGCAGTGATGGTGCCGCGCGTACGATAGCGATCGCCGCCGCTGTGCACCCGGATGTAGTTCCCGTCGGCTTCGAACCAGTCCACTTCCGCCAGCGGCACAAAACGCGTCCGGCGCCCTTCCCGCACCAGCACGCGCAGCGGTCGTGGTTGGTCGGATGCACGGCCGCCGTCCTCGCGCGAGAGGTCGAGCACGGACTCCTCGCTCCCGCCCGACCCGCGTCCGGCATTCCCGACGGGCTTGGCCCCGCGCCAGGGCGCTGAGGCTATGAGCGTGCCCGTGGCCGGTCCGCCCAGGGTGCGCCGGCGGCGCGTGGCGTCGCCCGCGGCATCGGGCGAGAGGCCATGCCCATGGCCATTGCCGGAGCCGTGGCCGTTCCCATAGCCGTCGCCGCCATGACCGTTTGCTGCAGACGGCGCGCCACTAAGTCCCGCGAGCCGCCCGCCAAACAGGGCGCCGAGATCGACACCGCCCGTGCCCTGCGCCTCGGCGATGAGCCGCTGCAATTCGTCGGCGGTGCGAAGCAGGGAGAGCTGCAGCACCTGCTGACGCGCCCGCGTGAGTGCATCACCCAGACGAGCGGCGGCGCTGGGCCAGAGCACGAAGTCGGTGGCCTGCATCTCGAAGGCCTGCACGGCTTCTTCGTCGCGCGTCCCGATGACCACCACCGAAACGGGACGCTGCGCCGTGGGCAGGCTGCGCACGAATTCCACGCCGCTGCCGTCCGCAAAGGTGGTGCTCACCACCGCGAGGTCCGGCACGGGCGCGGTGAGCACGCGGCGCGCGCTCGATTGATCGCTCGCACTCGCGACAAGGGTCCAATCCATCGAGGACATCAGCGCGGTGAGCTGCGCCTGCAACTCGGGGACGAACTGGCCGAGCAGGACAACGCGGAGAGACATGTTCGGTGGGGACGGCGTGAGGCGTGCCGGGCCTGTCGGCTGGGGAGTCCGACGAAGACCGCCGTGGGGGTGACTATACCCGTTACGGCGCAGCGGCACGGGACGTTGCGCCGAGTGGCGTTTCGCCCCATCCCCGTCTGTGACCAACCACCGGACCAACGCAACGCGCGGTCACACCCGAAGGCATGACCGCGCGTGGTGCTGTCGTGTTTATTGCTGCCGCGTGACGCGATCAGGCCGCGCTGGCCTGCTCCGTCACGACACGCACCTGATCATCCACGATCTGCAGGAAGCCGCCGGACACGGTGAAGCGCTGTTCCCCGCTGTCCGTGTCCACCCGCAGCGTACCCTGCCCGAGCAGCGTCATGAGCGGCGCGTGCATGGGCAGAATGCCCAGCTCGCCGTCGAACGCCGGAGCGATCACGCCACGCGCGCTGCCTTCGTACAGCACACGCTCGGGCGAGATCACCGACACCTTCAGCAGGTCGCTCACAATCAGCCCTGGAGCTTCTTGGCGTTGGCCACCACGTCTTCCACGCCGCCGGCCATGAAGAAGGCCTGCTCGGGGAGATGATCGAACTCACCGGCGCAGATGCGCTCGAAGCTGGAGATGGTCTCCTCGAGCTTGACGTACTTGCCCGGGATGCCCGTGAACTGCTCGGCCACCGCGAAGGGCTGCGACATGAAGCGCTGCAGACGACGCGCACGACCGACGATCTTCTTGTCGTCTTCCGAGAGCTCGTCCATGCCAAGGATGGCGATGATGTCCTGAAGCTCCTTGTACCGCTGCAGGATGCGCTGCGTCGTGGTGGCGGCGTTGTAGTGCCGCTCGCCGATGTACTGCGCGTCGAGAATGCGCGACGTGGAGTCGAGCGGGTCCACGGCGGGGTAGATGCCGAGCTCGGTGATCTTGCGGTTCAGCACGACCGTGGCATCGAGGTGCGCGAAGGCCGTGGCCGGCGCCGGGTCCGTGAGGTCGTCGGCCGGCACGTAGATGGCCTGCACCGAGGTGATGGAGCCGTTGCGCGTCGAGGTGATGCGCTCCTGCAGCTCACCCATTTCCGTGGCCAGCGTGGGCTGGTAACCGACGGCGCTGGGCATGCGGCCGAGAAGGGCCGACACTTCCGAACCGGCCTGCGTGAAGCGGAAGATGTTGTCGACGAACACGAGCACGTCGGCGTTCTCCTGGTCGCGGAAGTACTCGGCGACCGTGAGACCGGCGAGCGCCACGCGCAGACGCGCACCCGGCGGCTCGTTCATCTGGCCGTAGATCAGCGCGACCTTGTCGAGAATGCCAGCTTCCTGGAATTCGAGATAGAGGTCGTTGCCTTCACGCGTGCGCTCACCCACGCCGCAGAACACGGACTTGCCGCCGTGGCCCTTGGCGACGTTGTTGATGAGCTCCTGAATGATGACCGTCTTGCCCACGCCGGCGCCGCCGAAGAGACCGATCTTGCCACCCTTCACGAACGGGGCGACGAGGTCGACCACCTTGATGCCCGTTTCGAAGACTTCCGTCTTGGGCTCGAGGTTGACGAAGTCGGGGCGCTTGCGGTGGATGGGCCAGCGCTCGGCGTCAGCGGCGATGGGCGCGCCATCGTCCACCGGGTCGCCGAGCACGTTGAGAATGCGGCCGAGCGCGGGCGCGCCGACGGGCACGGTGATGGAGCTGCCCGTGTCGATCACCTCCATGCCGCGCGTGATGCCGTCCGTGCTGGACATGGCCACGGCGCGCACCTGGTTGCGGCCGATGTGCTGCTGCACTTCGGCGGTGACGCTGATGCGCGAGCCGTCGGGAGCGGTGGCATCGACGCGCACGGCGTTGTACAGCTCGGGCAGGTGGTCATTCTCGAAGGCCACGTCGATGACGGGCCCGATGACCTGAACGATCTTGCCGACAGTGGTCGGCGCAGCAGTGGTAGCCATGAGTGCGTGCTGGATATGGTAAACGTCAGCCCTGCAGTGCCGATGCACCGCCGACGATTTCGGCGATTTCCTGCGTGATCTGCGCCTGGCGCGCCGAGTTGTACGTGCGCTTGAGGAGCTGCAGCATCTCGGTCGCGTTGTCGGTGGCGTTCTTCATGGCCGTCCGGCGCGCGCCCTGTTCACCGGCCGCCGTTTCCACGAGGGCGCGGTAGACGGTGTTGCGCACATAGAGTGGCAACAACGCTTCGAGAATGTCCTGGGCCGAGGGCGCGAGGATGAAATCGCGCGCGGCGGCCGAGCCGCTGTCCGAGGTGGACGGCGCCACCACGGGCAGCACCTGCTCCGTGGCCGGCGGCGTGGACAGGGCCGACTTGTACTTGGCGTAGGTGATGAACACCGCATCGAGCTCACCGGCGGCGTAGCGCGCCATGAGATCGTCGATGAGCGAGGCCGCATCGGCCGACGTGGGACGGTCACCGATGTCGGAGCGGCTGCTCGCGGTGGCACGCCCCAGATACTTGAAGAAGCCGATGCCCTTGCGGCCCACGAGGTGCAGCTCGACCGACACGCCCTTGCCTTCCCACTCCGCGATGCGCGCACGCGACTCACGGAGCAGGTTGGTGTTGAACGCGCCGCAGAGACCACGGTTGGCCGTGAGCACCACCAGCGCCGCGCGCTTGATCTGCGCAGGGCGCCGGAGCAGCGGGAACTGCTCCGCGAGCTCCGGCGTGTACACGTGCGACAGCACCTCGCCGAGCGCCAGCGCGTACGGACGCGCGGCGCTCACGCGGTCGGCCGCGCGCTTCATCTTGGAGGTGGCCACCATTTCCATCGTGCGCGTGATCTTGCGCGTGTTCTCGACGGACTTGATGCGCCCCTTCAGTTCTCTGCCTTTCGCCATGATGGCTTATGTCAGGACGTGAGTGAATGAGGGAGTGAACTCAGAACCCACGACTCAGGACGCGAAACTCTTGGTGTACTGCTCGATGGCGCGCTTGAGATCGGCTTCGGCGTCCTTGGACAGCGCCTTGCTGCTGCGCATGCCGTCGAGCACCTGCGGGAACTGCGCGCGGAGATACTCGAGGAAGCCCTTCTCCCAGGCGCGCACCTTGCCGGTGTCGATGCCGTCGAGGAAGCCGTTGGTCACGGCGTAAATCACCGCCACCTGCTCTTCGAACGGCAGCGGCGAGTACTGACCCTGCTTGAGGATTTCCACCGTGCGCGCACCGCGCTCGAGCTGACGCTTGGTGGCAGCGTCGAGGTCCGAGGCAAAGGCGGCGAAGGCTTCGAGCTCGCGGAACTGCGCGAGGTCGAGGCGCAGACGACCGGCCACGCTCTTCATGGCCTTGGTCTGCGCGGAGCCACCGACGCGCGACACCGAGATGCCGACGTTCACGGCCGGGCGGATGCCGGCGTTGAACAGGTCGGTCTCGAGGAAGATCTGACCGTCGGTGATGGAGATGACGTTCGTCGGGATGTAGGCCGACACGTCACCGGCCTGCGTCTCGATGATGGGCAGCGCGGTGAGCGAACCACCGGGCTTGAGGATGGTCTTGCCGTCCACCACGCCATCGTCTTCGCGCAGCTTGGCGGCGCGCTCGAGCAGGCGGCTGTGGAGATAGAACACGTCACCGGGGTAGGCTTCGCGGCCCGGCGGACGACGCAGCACGAGCGAGAGCTGACGGTACGCGGCGGCCTGCTTCGAGAGGTCGTCGTACACGCAGAGCGTGGGCTTGCCCTCGTTGTACATGAAGAACTCGGCCATCGCGCAGCCCGAGTAGGGCGCGATGTAGAGCATCGGGGCCGGGTCGGACGCGGAGGCCGCGACGATGATGGTGTACTCGAGCGCGCCGGCCTGACGCAGCCGCTCGACCACCGAGGCGATCGTGGACGCCTTCTGGCCGATGGCGACGTACACGCAGATGACGCCCTGGCCCTTCTGGTTGATGATCGTGTCGATGGCAACAGCCGTCTTGCCGGTCGAACGGTCACCGATGATGAGCTCGCGCTGGCCGCGGCCGATCGGGATCATGGCGTCGATGGCCTTGATACCGGTCTGGAGGGGCTCCTTCACGGGCTGACGCACGATGATGCCGGGGGCCGGCGACTCGACCTTGCGGAACTGGGTGGCGCGGATCTCGCCGAGGCCGTCGATGGGACGACCGAGGGGATCAACGACGCGGCCGATGAGTTCCGGACCGACGGGCACCTCGAGCACGCGGGCGGTGCGACGGACCTCGTCGCCTTCCTTGAGCTGGAGATAGTCGCCCAGAATGACGGCGCCGATGTTGTCTTCTTCGAGGTTCAGCGCGAGGCCGGTGATGACCTGCTTGGTCTCGGAGGCGGTGAACTCGAGCATCTCGCCGGCCATGACCTTGCCGAGGCCGTAGATGCGGGCGATGCCGTCCTTCACTTCGAGGACGGTACCGACTTCCTCGACGTTGAGATCGGCGAGGTCGGCAGCCTCGATCTCACGGAGGAGGATGTCCTTGATTTCGCCGGGACGCAGTGCGGTCTGGGTGGCCATGATGCAGGGCGGTAATTGGCAGTGGTAACGGTTAGGGAACAGCTTGTGAAAATTATCACAAGGGGGGTGAGGGGGGAAGGGCGATATGGTAGGGGCTTGCAGAACTCGAAACTCAAAACTTGAACTCAAAGCTCAGAGCTGACCGGACCGCAGGGTTCGGGGAGCTGTGAGTTTTGAGTTCAAGTCGTGAGTTACGAGTGACTTACGACCCGGAACTCTTACTCAGAACCCGGAACTGATCAGTTTCGAGTCAGGCGTGTCCGGTCTAGAGTTCGACCGAGTTCGGTAAGTGGAAGTAGTGCGGGCAGTTAGCCGCGCGTTGGGCGTGTATCGATTTCGATTCAATCGGTAAGTTCGAGGCCATCCCAATTCGGCG
>JACVCT010000246.1 GCA_016741895.1 Gemmatimonadaceae bacterium
GTTGTCAGTCATCCCGGCGGCCCAACCGCCGGTGCTTGTCGCGCCCGTCTGGCGCCCTGCGGCCGTCATGGCGCCCACGTGTCGGGGTCGCTTAATTGGGACGGCACCTCGCTGGCCCCGATCTCGGGGCCAACCCGGAAATCTAGTCGGCTCCCGGGCGATTTCCCACTCCGAACTCCTGCGACCGGTCATGCCGCTGTCCTTCCAGCCGTCCCCGAACATCGCGCGACTCAAGGAATCCGCCACGCTGGCCGTGGCGGCCAGGTCCCGGGCCCTCAAGGCCCAGGGCATTCCCGTGATCGATCTGGGGGCAGGCGAGCCGGACTTCGACACGCCCGCATTCATTCGCGAGGCGGCGGCCCGCGCCGTCGAGGCCGGCGCCACACGCTACACCAACACCGAGGGCATTCTGCCCCTGCGTGAAGCCATTGCCGCAGACGCCAATCGCCTGCAGGTGCAGGGGGTGCCCGTCACTCCGGCCGAGGTGGTGGTGTCCAACGGCTCCAAGCAGTCGCTCTACAACGCCTGCGTCTGCTGCTTCGGTCCCGGTGACGATGTGCTCATTCCCACGCCGTCGTGGACGAGCTACTTCGAGATGGTGGAGCTCGCGCGCGCCAACTGCGTGGCCGTGCCCGGTGATGCCGCGAACGAGCTCAAGGTGACGGCGGAGCAACTGGCCTCGGCGGCCACGCCGCGTACCAAGGGGCTGATGCTCTGCTCGCCCAGCAATCCCACCGGGGCGGTGTACAGCGCGAGTGAACTGTCGGCCATTCTCGAACTCGCCGCCCAGCGCGGCTGGTGGGTGATTGCCGACGAGATCTACCGGCGCATCGCCTACGAGGGCGGCGCGCAGTCGGTGCTGGAAATTGCGTCCGCACGCGACAATCTCATCGTCATCAACGGCGTGGCCAAAGCCTATGCCATGACGGGCTGGCGCATTGGCTGGTCCATCGCGCCTGTGGCCGTCTCGAAGGCCATGACGGCCTTTCAGGGCCACACCACGTCCAACGCCGCGGCGGTCTCGCAGCATGCCGCGCTGGCGGCGCTCACCGACCTCGATCGCGCCAATGCCGCTGTCGACGAGATGGTGCGCGCCTTCCGCACCCGACGCGATGCGGTCATGCAGGCACTCGATGCCTTCCCCACCGTGCGCTACATCCGGCCGCGCGGTGCGTTCTACCTCTACGTGAACGTGGAAGGATTCCGCGGCGCGGACGATCCCGGCGCGGCCTTTGCGGCCGCGGTGCTCGACGAACATCAGGTGGCCATCGTGCCGGGCAGTGCCTTCGGTACGCCGGGCTGGATTCGCGCCAGTTACGCCACCCGGCAGGATCTCGCAGTGGAAGGCCTCACGCGTGTGGCCCGCTGCCTCACCGCCGGTTGACCCTCAAGCGGAGACTCGTCACGTGATCACCACGATTGTGCTCGTGCAGGCCGATCCCAAATCCATCGTGGCCTGCGCCAGTGCGCTGGCCGGCATCGACGGGGTGGCCGAAGTGTACTCCGTGTCCGGCGCCTGGGACCTGGTGGCCATTGTCCGTGTCCCCGATCTCGATCAGATCGCGACGGTGGTCACGCAGGGCTTCGCCAACGTGCCCGGCATCCTGCGCACACAAACGCTGACGGCCTTCCGCACCTACAGCCGCACGGATCTCGAGCAAGCCTGGGACATCGGCGTCGAATGACTGATGTCGCGTGAACGCCTGACGCATGAACACCCGACGCACGAACGACGGTCGCATCAACGACGGTCGGGCAATCGGCGTCGTCAGCCGTGACAGCGCAGGCGCTCGTAGGTGAAGCTCTCGTCCCAGGCCTCCACACGGAAGCGGAATCCAATCGTGACCAGTTCCGCGCGTGGGTCCTGCAACCCAAAGAGCAGTTCGGCCTTGCCGTCCTGATCGACATCCACGGCGCCAAGGAAGCGACGACGCGGCGGCGACTTGCGGTTGCCAAGGGTGGAGAAGGTGTGCGAGGGCTTGTAGCCGTAGATGCCCTTGTCGAGCACGACGATCAGCTGCCGTGGTCGCGGCTGCGGAAACAGGGGCACACTGTCGGGCACGACCTCCGGGTCGTCGTAAATCACCACCAGCGTGGGCTGCGTGGTCGCGCCTGTGGGCACCACGTGCACCTGCCGCCGATAGCGCGGCATCGCCGACATGGGGATGCCCAGCGTGGGGGCCACGAGGGTGGGAATGGTCTCGAGCGTCTGGGCGATGGCGCCATCGCTGGCGCTGCCGGCCGGGCGTGGCGGCCGTGGTCCGCTGAGCAGCAGTTCCACGCCATCCGGCACCTGCGCCCGTGCGCCCGGTACGATGACGCGGCAGCCCGGAATGGAGTCGAGCGCCGTGCCGCCCTCCCACATGCCGCGCGTGATGCGCACCGTGCCGCTCACCTCACCGCTGCGCAGCGCCTGCAGCGTCACCCCGCTGTGCAGGGCATTGAGGTCGAGCGCGCGCCAGCCGCGATTGCTGAGATAGAGCGGCTGGAAGCCCTTCTCGCCGATGGTGGCGATGGGCAGCACCTGATCGCCGTCCTGTTTGCGCAGCACGCGAAACAGCATCGGCGGAGCCTTGGCAATGAGGCTGCTGTCGGCCTGCCACACCGGATCGCCGGTTGCGGGTTCCTGCAGTGCCGACTTGAGTCGGTCGCAGCCGGCCAGCATGGGCAGCAGGGCCAGCGCGAGGGCCGGTTTGCAGGACCGAAGGCGGCAGGGGCGAGACAGGAACTGGGGAACCATGAGGAACCGGAAGGCCGGACGGGAGGACGGGGACGGCGTGGACTCCGCAGTTTCGTCCGTCATCGGTCTGTTGTCCACAGGCCTCCGGTGCGTGGAACGGTCATGCGCGGGTTCCGAGGGATCCTCTCCGGCCGGTCGGCGGTATCGTAAGGCGATGGCTCCATTTCCGCGCCCCTCGTCCTGGTTGCTCTGTCTTGCGCTGTGCAGTGCGAGCGGCGGGACGGTGGTGCGCGCCCAATCGGCCGGCCAGACCAGCGCGACCTCCAATGGCCGCACCACACGGGCGGCACTCGACGGCGTGCGATTGATGGTCCGTCCCCGGGTGGGCGATACGCTGCGGCTCATGGTGGAGCAGACCGTCACCACCACGCAGCGACGGGAGGCCGGCAGCGCACCGGCCTATGGCCCGCTGGCGTCACGCGCCACGCTGCGCTCCACACGCATCCAGCTCTTCGCGCACAGCCTCGTGGAAGCCGCGGATCTCACTCACACGACGCTCTGGGTGCACTCCGATTCCCTGGTCGTGGGCAGCGGGGATGCACCCGACGGCGCGCGTCCGGTGAGCACACCCATCTACGGGCAGACCATGCGCATGAAGGTCACGCCCGATGGCGCCATGCGGGTCATCGAGTCCAGTGACGGCGATGCGGATCTCGGCGCCACACTCACCTCGATGCCGGGTCTGCTGCCGGCCGCGCCGGTGTCGGTGGGCAGTGAATGGGCGCGGGACATGCGGCTGCCGTCGCTGCCGGTGGCAGGCTATCGCGTGGACGGTGTGGTGCAGGCGCGTCTGCGTCTCGATTCACTCACCCGCGACGGGCGTCAGGCCTGGATTTCCCTCGAGGGCAAGCTGCATCGCGACGGGCCACTGCGCGATCTGCCGGCCGGCACCCGTGTGGTGACGGCCGGCACCATGCGCGGCATCATGCGCGTCGATCGGGAGCGCGCCTGGATCATGGATGCGCGCACGGTGCTGGAGGTGCAGAGCGAGGTCGCCACCGGTCCGGCCGGTGCCGGCGCCCCACGTCTCTTTGATCTGCGCATCGTGCAGCGGGTGCAGGTGCGCTAGTCCGCAAGGCGGAATCCCGGAGACGCCCCCGCTGCGTGCCGGCCATCTTCCCGCGTAGTTTGTGGGATGCGGCTTGTGCACCTCTCCGATCTCCATCTGGGCTTTCGCCAGTACCAGCGTCTCACGCCGGGTGGCATCAATCAGCGCGAAGACGACGTCAACCGGACTCTCTCTCGCACCCTCGATCAGGTGATCGCCTGCGCGCCGGATGTCGTGGTCATTGGCGGTGACGTGTTTCACACGGTGCGCCCGAGCAACGCCGCCATTCTGCACGCCTACCGGGAGTTTCAGCGCCTACGCCTGTCCCTGCCGGCCTGCGACATCGTGATGGTGGCGGGCAATCACGACGCCCCGCGCACGGCGGACACGGGCTGCATTCTTGCGCTCTTCCGCGAAATCGGAGTGCATGTGGCCGAGACGCGTGCGGAGTGTTTCACCTTCCCCGAGCGCGACCTGGTGGTAATGGCGGTCCCCGACGTGCCAGGCCTGCAGCGACCGCCGCTCGTGCCGCCCGAGGGATTCACGCACCGCGTGCTGCTGCTGCACGGGGAAATCGCCGGGCTGCTGCCGCCGCACGCCGCCGGGGAGGATCGCGCCGCCGTCGAGATTCCGCTCGACGATCTGCACGCCAGTGCCTGGAGTTACATCGCCCTCGGTCACTACCACGTGTGTCGCGAGATGGCACCCAATGCCTGGTACAGCGGCTCCATCGACTACACCAGCAGCAATCCTTGGGGCGAACTGCGCGAGGAACGCAGCACGGGTGTGAACGGCAAGGGATTCATCGAGCGCGATCTCGCCACCGGCGCACAACAATTCCACGCGGTGGCGTCGTCGCGGACTCTCGTTGACCTCGAACCTGTCGATGCCTCCGGCATGGGCGCCGCCGACGTGGACAAGGCCCTGGCAGCTCGCGTGCATACCGTACCCGGCGGCATTGCCGACAAGGTGGTGCGCGTGGTGGTGCGCAACGTGGCCCGTCATGTGGTGCGCGAACTCGATCACGCCGCTCTGCGTGACTATCGGCGTCAGGCTTTGCACTTCCAGCTCGACACCCGGCGGCCAGACCCGATTCCGGCTGTTCCGGGATCGGGTGGTGCCGGTCCGCGTTCGCGGCGCGCCACGCTCACCGACCTCGTGCTGGGCAAGCTGCGCGAGCGGCCGCTGAGTGCAGGGGTCGAGCGCGAGGCGCTGGTGGCACTGGCCGCGAAATATCTGCAGCAGGCGGAAGACGCGGCCGTTGCGGCGCTGCCCGTGGTGGACGGTTGACGTGCGCCTGATTTCCCTGCGTCTGCAGAATTTCCGGCAACACGCCGACACCACGCTGCGCTTCGAGCGCGGGTTGACCGGCATCATCGGACCGAACGGCGCCGGCAAGTCCACGCTGCTCGAGGCCATTGCCTTCGCGCTGTACGGCACGCCCGCTGCCCGCGGAACACGCGAGTCCATCCGCTTCTCGCGCGCGCCGCAGCGGGCACCCGTGCGTGTGGAACTGGTCTTCGAGTTGTCGGGTCATCGCTACCGCGTGCAGCGCGGCCTCAGCGCGGCGGAGGTGTTCCTCGATGACGGGGACACGCCGATTGCCAGCACACTCTCCGGTGCCACGGAGCTGCTGCAGCGCCGGCTCGGCATGACCCGCAGCGAGTTCTTTCACACCTACTTCACCGGGCAGAAGGAACTCGATGTCATGGCGGCGCTGGGGCCCGCCGACCGAGCCCGCTTTCTGTCGCGCGTGCTGGGCTACGACCGCATCAGCGTGGCGCAGGAGTTCGCGCGCGAGCGGCGACGTGTGCTGGTGGCAGAAAGCAATGGTTTGCGGCAGGGCATGCCTGACGCCGACGCCATCTGGCGTGCCATCACCGATGCCGAAGTGCGGGTGGCGAGCACGCGTGAGCGCGTGGCCGAGTGCGAGCGCACACGCGCCGATTCAGCGGCGCGCCTGGCCGAGCTCGAACCCGCCTGGCAGGCCGCGCAGCAGCAACGCGAGCAGCAGCAGCAGGCGCTCTCGGACTTCCGCCTCGCCGAGAGCGAGGCGCAGGCGCTCACACGCGATCTGGAGCGGCTCGATCGCGATCTCGAAGCCGTGGCGGCGGCGCACGCTGCGTTGGCCACGGTGCGCGCGCAGCTCGATGCGCTGGATTCTGTGCCGGCCGCCCTCGCGGAACAGGAGCGATTGGCCGAGGCGGACTGGCGCCGTCGGGCGCTGCTCGAGCGCGTGCAGGCGCTGGCCGCCAACGAAGCGGCCCTCACGGAGCGGGCCCAGCGCCTCGAGTCCGCGCCGGTACTCGAGCGGGAAACCCAGGAGCAGTTGCAGACGCTGCGCACGCAGCTGCACGACGTGGAGGCAGAGCTCGATCGGGAGCGGACCGCGTGGGCCAGGGATAGACAGGAAGCGGAAACGCGGCTCGATGCGCTGCGCCGCCAATACGGCGAGTTGAGCGAGCAGCAGGAACGGCTGGAGGGACTGGGTGCGGAAAGCCCCTGTCCCACCTGTGGTCGTCCGCTCGGCGATACCTACCGCAG
>JACVCT010000247.1 GCA_016741895.1 Gemmatimonadaceae bacterium
GGGTCGGGGTCGGGGTTGGGGTTGGGGTTGGGATTGGGGGCTATCCATTCATCCGGATGGTCGGATATATTCCTCCGCATGACCGCCCCCCGGCTGCCCATCCACGACCACATGACCGAACTGGCCGACCCCACGCGGGGTCGGCTGCTGGCGGCCTTGGAGCGGCAGGAGCTTACGGTGGGTGAGCTGGCGCTGGCACTGCAGCTGCCGCAGAGCACCGTGAGCCGTCACCTCAAGATCCTGCTCGATCAGGGCTGGGTGGCGTCGCGGGCCGAAGGCGCGAGCCGATGGTACCGCCTCCACTCGGCGCTCAATGCGCGCATGCAGGCGCTGTGGACGCTGGTGCATGAGGCCTTTGTGCACACGCCGGTGGCGCTGCAGGACGCGGCGCGACTGGATGCCGTGGTACAGGCGCGGCGCAGCACCACGCAGTCGTTCTTTGCCAGTGCGAGCGCCGAGTGGGATGCGCTCCGCACCGAGATGTTTGGTGCGCGCGCGGACCTGAGTGCGCTGCTGGCCCTGCTCGACCCTGCGTGGGTGGTGGGCGACTTGGGCTGCGGCACCGGCGCGTTGAGTGCCGCGCTCGCCCCGCATGTGCAGACGGTGCACGCGGTGGACGCGTCGCCGGCCATGCTGTCGGCCGCCGGTGCGCGACTGGCGGGTTTGCAGAACGTGCAGGTGCACGAGGGCGCACTGGAAGCGCTTCCGCTCGACGATGACGTGCTCGATGTGGCGGTGCTGATGCTGGTACTGCATCACGTGCCGGACCCGCTGCGTGCGCTGCGCGAAGTGCAGCGTGTGCTGCGGCCCGCCGGGCGTGTGCTCATTGCCGACATGCGTCCGCATGCGCAGGAGCGATACCGGGAAACCATGGGCCACATGTGGCTGGGTTTCTCCGAGCAGGAGTTGCAGCGCTGGTTGCACGAAGCCGGCTTTGAGGTCGTTCGCTACACGGCATTGCCGGTTGATGCGGCGGCCAGTGGGCCGGCGATGTTCAGTTGTACGGCACTAGCGGTACCGGCGCCGAGTCTGGTTCTAGCGTGATCGTCTGGCTTCTTCACTGATCAGTTCCGGGTGTTGAGTTCAGGTTTAGAGTTGTAGGTCACTTTCGACCCGATACTCCAACGCAAAACTCGAAACTGATCGGTTCAATACGTTCGTTTCATCGGTACCACGGTCCTTCATCTCCATACTTCTCCATGTCCACTTCCGTCATGACCGAACACGGCGTCGCGCTGCTGACGTCACTCGACCGTCCCGCCTTTGCCGTGCGCGATCTCTCGCTCGCGGAGTGGGGTCGCAAGGAAATCCGTCTCGCCGAGCAGGAGATGCCGGGCCTGATGGCACTACGCGCGGAGTACGGCGCGTCGCAGCCGCTCAAGGGCGCGAAGATCATGGGTTCGCTGCACATGACGGTGCAGACGGCGGTGCTCATCGAGACGCTCACCGCGCTGGGCGCCGACGTGCGCTGGGTGTCGTGCAACATCTTCTCCACGCAGGATCATGCGGCGGCGGCCGTGGCCGTGGGTCCGCAGGGCACGGTGGACAACCCGAAGGGCACGCCGGTCTTTGCGTGGAAGGGTGAGACGCTCGAGGAGTACTGGTGGTGCACGGAGCAGGCGCTGATGTGGCCGGACGGCACGGGCCCCAACCTGCTGCTGGATGACGGCGGCGACGCCACGCTGCTGGTGCACAAGGGCGCCGAGTACGAGAAGACGGGCACGGTGCCGAGCTTTGACAGCGACAACGAGCCGGAAGAGTGGGGCGTGATTCTCGACCTGCTGCGCGTGGAGCAGCAGAAGAATCCGGGCCGCTGGACGAAGGTGCTGGCGGGCATTCGTGGTGTGTCGGAAGAGACCACCACGGGTGTGCACCGTCTCTACGAAATGGAGAAGGCCGGCACGCTGGCCTTCCCGGCCATCAACGTGAACGACGCCGTCACCAAGTCCAAGTTCGACAACCTGTACGGCTGCCGTCACTCGGTGGTGGACGGTCTCAATCGCGCGACCGACGTGATGCTGGCCGGCAAGATCGTGGTGGTGCTCGGCTACGGCGACGTGGGCAAGGGCTGCGCGCAGGCGCTCAAGGGCCAGGGCGCGCGCGTGGTCATCACGGAAATCGACCCGATCTGCGCGCTGCAGGCGGCGCTGGAAGGGTATCAGGTCACGACGCTCGAAGACATTGTGGAGCAGGCCGACATCTTCGTGAGCGCGACGGGCAACAAGAACGTCATCACCGTGGAACACATGAGCCGCATGAAGGACAAGGCCATCGTGTCCAACATCGGCCACTTCGACAACGAGATCGACATGGCCGGTCTCAAGAAGGTCGAAGGCATGAAGCGCATCAACATCAAGCCGCAGTATGACGAGTTCGTGCTGCCGAACGGGCGCTCCATTCTGGTGCTGGCCGAAGGCCGTCTCATGAATCTGGGCTGCGCCACGGGCCACCCGAGCTTCGTGATGAGCGCGAGCTTCAGCAATCAGGTGCTGGCGCAGCTCGAGCTGCACGCGCGGGCCGAGTCGTACGAGAAGAAGGTGTACACGCTGCCCAAGCACCTCGACGAGAAGGTGGCGCGACTGCACCTCGACAAGCTGGGCGTGAAGCTGACCACGCTGACGCCGGATCAGGCGAGCTACATTGGCGTGGATGTGAACGGGCCGTACAAGGCCGCCCACTACAAGTACTGAACCAAAGAGTGGCGTAAGGTGTGACCGCGTAAGGTGGAACTGCGGGAAGGGACTGCAAGCGGTTGCACCGCGGGAACTGCGGGAACTGCGGGAACTGCGGGAACGGGACGGGGCAGGGAACTGCCCCGTCCCAGGTGGGTAGGTGGGACAAAACTCCCGTGCTGGTGGGTTCCCTCGACTTGGGGTACACAATGCGTGTCACGCGACGGCGCGTGGTGGGCCTGTCCGCTGTCCTCGCAATGAGCTGGGCAGGGGCTCCGCTTGGCGCGCAGGCCCGATTGTCCGGTGTGGTCTTTGACAGTGTGGCGGGCAAGCCGCTGGCGTCGGCGTTTGTGCAGGTGGCGATGGTGTCCGATCCGAGCCTGAGTCGCTCGGTGCGCGCCGATGATAAGGGCCGCTTCCGCGTGGACAGTCTGCAGGCGGGAAGTTGGATGCTGGCGGCCATGCATCCCCGCATCGACTCGCTGGGCATCGAACAGCTGGCGCGGGTGGTGAGCGTGAGTGCGCGCGGTGAGCAGCGGATCACGCTGGCCGTTCCGTCGGCGCGGCGTCTGGTGCGTGAAGCCTGCGGGGACAGCGCCACCGGCGATGGCACGGGCTATCTGCACGGCCGCTTGCGCCGCATGCCGGGCACGTCCGACCCGGCGCAGTTGGGTGTGGTGGAGGTGCGTTGGGTGGACATGCTGGTGTCGGTGACCAAGGGCGTCGGCGTGACCCGGGTGCCCAGGCGCGAAGTCATGCCGGCTGGAGCGGATGGGGCCTTTACCGTGTGCGGGTTGCCGCCCGGCGGCACGGTGCGTGTGCGCGGATTTGCCGGCCGTGATTCGACCGGCATCGTGGAGCTGGTGGTGCCGGAGCACGGCATCGCGCGTCAGGATCTCGCGGTTGGCGTCGTCACGCACGTGTCCGTGGACTCGCAGCTGGTGCGAAGGGGACTGGGCACGCTGCGTGGACGGGTGACGGGGCCCGGTGGTGCGCCGCTACCCAATGTGGCCGTCATCGTGTGGGGCGCCGAGTCGCCCGCGCGCAGCGATTCGGCGGGCTACTGGCAATTGCGGCAACTGCCGACGGGCACGCATACTGTCGAAACGCGTGCCCTCGGCTATCAGCCCGAGCGGCAGATCGTGGACATCGGTGATGCGACCGCAGGCAACGAGCTGCTGGTGACGTTGAATCGTACGGTCACCCTCGACACGGTGCGCACACGCGCGCTGCGTGCGTCGCTGTTCGAACCCACCATCCGCGCGTTCGAGAAGCGTCGGCAGATTGGCATCGGCACCTATCGTGGGCCCGAGGAGATCGATCGGATCATGCCGTTCGAGGCCGCGCACCTGTTCGGGACTATTCCCGGTGTGCGGATTGTGCCGTCGATGGAGAAGAGCCTCATGATGGGCAACAAGATCCTGATGCGCGGCGGCAGCACGGGCGAACCGTGCGCGCCGGATCTCGTGGTTGATCGCATGCGCATCAACGGTGACGTGCACGAAGGATTGATTGACAACTGGGTACTGTTTACCCAGGTCCGTGCGGTGGAAGTGTATCAGGCGCTCACCGGCACGCCACCAGAGTTTCTCCGTGTCGGCAATCAGTGCGGCACGATTGTCATTTGGACTGGGCGCAGATAGCACGAACCATACGACACGCCAAAAACGAAACCACAGGAGTGGCAGCTGCCATCCTGTGGTTTCGTTTCAATCCGTGTGTTCGGTGGTAATCAGTTTACGGCCCGCCGCGCGTGATGGACACGTTGCTGCCGCCCGGCTCGCCGCCCACGCGTGGCCGGTTGTGACGCAGGGGAACGGGGTACCCGAAGCGCCACTGCGCATTCTCACGACGCTCCTTGGGCACACTGGCGATGTTCTGGATCATGGGCAGCAGATCGCGCTGCTGCGGATTGAGCACGGGCACCGCGGTGTCCACCTGGGCCCAGAACAGCTTCCAGTAGGCGCGCGTGGTGGCCTGCACGCTGTCGAGTGCCGCCTTGCCGGCCACGCCGTCGGGCTGCTCGGCCAGGAAGCGCGCCAGCGGATAGTAGAGATCGCGCGCCTGCGCGCTGAACACCGAGTCGGTACGCAGCAGGCGATTGATCTGCTCGCGCGTGAGGAAGAGCGAGTCGCTCTCGGCGAGCAGCAGGCGGTGAATGTTGGAGGTCTGCTGCAGGTAGAGATCGGCAATGGAATCCACGCCACGCCGCGTCCAGCCGCGGCGGTCGGGTGTGCGCACCGGCTCGATGGCCCGACGCAGCTGCTGCAGGTCGTAGGGCACCGACAGGTCCATGGTCACGTCGACCACCACGCGGAACGGGGTGCGTGAGAGCGTGCGGAAGGCGCGCGTGTCGCCGAAGCGCGGATTGACGTCGTAGCGGAAGCGCTGCGCCGCCGGGTCGAAGCCGCGCGGAATGAGCAGCGTGGGATCGGGCAGGGCCTGCGCGCCCCAGCCCTTGAGACCATCGGCGCCGTTCACCAGCTGATCGACGCCGGCCAGCGGATTCTCGAACACCACGTTGACGCTGGCGTTGCGTCCCCGAATGCGTCCGATGTTGGGCTGCAGCATGAGATTCATGCTCTGCGTCCACGGACCGCGGCAGCTCATGCGGCCGGCCACCCGACCGAGCTGTGACTCCAGGCACTCGCGCACGTTGGATGGTGCGGAGGCCAGCAGCGCCTGCATCTGCGCTGCCGTCGCGGCGTCGCCGCCGGAGATTGCCGGCACGAAGGCACGGTCGCCACTGCGCCCGTCGCCGTCCACATCACCGCGCACGATGGGTGTGAACGGCAGGCCGCTCTGCACGCGAGTGAACAGGGTGAGAGTGCCGACCCGCGGGATGTTGGCACCGGCCTGCACCACGAAAGCATGCCGCGCATCGTTCACGCCGGCCGCCCATTCCTTGAGCGTGGGATCGCCGAAGTTGGCGCCGTCAAACCCGCGATACTGCCGCCGGACTTCCTGCAGGGTGTAGCCAAGGGTGAACATCACCGGCGGCGGACCGGCTGCGCCACGGAAGATCTCGGGCTGCACGGTGGCCGTGAGCTGACCGCCGTAGCCTCGCAGGTCGCTGGTGCGCATGGCCACGCGGCCATAGTCGTTGCTGCGCCGCGACTCACGCGCGGACACGGCGCCGCTGGCGGCATCGATGGCGGCGGGTGTCACGAACATCGGGCGGCTGCCTTCGCCGGCCAGTGTGAAGCGCGAGGTGCCCGCGAAGTTGGCGTCCACGGTGCCAGGCTGCGCCAGATCATACGACGCGAGGCCATCGAGACGCAGCAGGAAGTTCTTCACGTTGCTGGCCCAGCCGAGGCTGGCGCGCCAGCTGCGCGGCACGTCAAAGGACGGATCGATGAGCGACACGCTGGGTGCCCGCTCGGCCAGGGTCCCCGAGCCATCGAGGCAGGCACTCGGCAGCGCGCCGTTGCCGCTGGTGAGCGCGTTCCAGTCGGGGATGGGTACGGCGCTGCCCACGCAGGCCAGCGAGAGCGTGCTGCCTGCGAGGCCCGCGCCCACCATGGCGTCGGTGAGCAGGTTGGGACGATAGAGATCGCGGAACTCGCCAATGCCACCGCGGAAAGTGCCCTGCAG
>JACVCT010000248.1 GCA_016741895.1 Gemmatimonadaceae bacterium
GGCAAGACGGTGGCGGCGCGCCGACTGGTGTCGTCTGCCGACGTGCCGGGCGGCTTGCTGGTGGCCGAACGCGGGCAGGTGGGCTTCACGCGCGATGGCAGCGGCCTGATTTTCTCGCTCGCCAATCCGCCCATGGATTCCATTCCGGCGGACTCGCTGGCGGACAAGGCGGTGTACGACCTCTGGCACTGGAAGGATGCGCAGACGCAGGTGCAGCAGAAGCTGAGCGCCAATCGTGACCGCAATCGCAGCTACACTGCACTCTACACGCTTGCGCGCAGCACCTGGAAGCAACTGGCCAATGACTCGCTGCGTGTCATCATCAGCAACGATGGCAAGCGGGTGCTTGGGCTCAACAGCCTGGAGTACGCCACGCCGCAGTTCTGGGGCGAGGGCGCGACCGACGTGTATCTCATTGATCCGCTCAGCGGCGCGCGCACGCTGGTGGTGCGCGAACTCGACGGGCAGGCTCAGCTCTCGCCAGGCGGCAACTACGTCACCTGGTTCGAGAACGGGCAGTGGGTGGCGTATGCGACGGCCACGGGCCGCAAGACCGTGCTCACCGACAAGCTGCCGGTCAAGTTCCTCAACGAGGAGTTCGACTCGCCCGATGTGCCGCCGCCGTACGGACTGGGCGGCTGGACCAGCGGCGACAAGCGCGTGCTCGTCTACGATCGCTTCGACATCTGGGAGATCGATCCGAGCGGTGTGGCCGCTCCGCGCAACGTGACCGAGGGGCAGGGGCGACGCGAGGGGCTCACCTTCCGCGTGGTGGATCTGGATCGCGACGAACCCTTCCTCGACCCTGCGAAGCCGCTCATGCTGCGCGCGGTGGACACGCTCACCAAGGCCAGCGGGTTCTGGCGCGACCGGTTGGGCGCGGATGCCCCGGCGGAGCGCATCGTGATGGCCGATCGCAATTTCGGCACGCCGCAGAAGGCGCGCGATGCCGAGCAGTACCTGCTGACGCAGAGCACCTACCGCGAGTTCCCCGACCTGTGGACTGGTCCATCGCTGGCGTCCACCACCAGGATCTCCAACGCCAATCCGCAGGACAGCGAGTATCCGCGAGGCACGGCGGAGCTGGTGTCGTGGCTCAATGCCGACGGCAAGCCGCTGCGTGGTCTGCTGTACAAGCCCGAGGGCTTCGACGCATCCCGCCAGTACCCGATGGTGGTGTACTACTACGAAAAGCTCAGCGACGGTCTGCACAACTATCAGGCCCCGAGCGGACGCAACACGGTCAATCCGCTCGTCTACAACTCGCTGGGCTATCTGGTGTTCATGCCGGACATCGTCTACACCGACGGTGAGCCGGGGCCGAGCGCGGCCAAGGCCATCATTCCCGGCGTGCAGTCGCTCATCCAGAAGGGCTTCGTCGATGCCAAGCGCATCGGCATCACGGGTCAGTCGTGGGGTGGCTACCAGACGGCGTATCTGATCACGGTGAGCAACATGTTCGCCGCGGCCGTGCCCAACGCCACCGTCGTCAACATGACCAGCGCGTACGGCGGCATTCGCTGGGCCTCGGGTCTCGCGCGTGCCTTCCAGTACGAACACACGCAGAGCCGCATCGGTGGTTCGCTCTGGCAGTACCCCGAGCGCTTCATCGAGAACTCGCCGCTCTTCCGCCTCGACAAGGTCACCACGCCGGTGCTCTTCATGGCCAACGACAACGACGGCGCGGTGCCGTGGTATCAGGGCATCGAATTCTGGGTGGCCATGCGCCGCCTGCAGAAGGAGGCCTACATGGTCGTGTACAACGGCGATGAGCACAATCCGACCAAGCGCGCCAACCAGAAGGACATCGACCGCAAGATGCAGGAGTTCTTCGCGGTGAAACTTCAGGGGGCCGAACCGCCGTCATGGATGGTGCGCGGCATCCCCTTCCTGGAGAAGGGCCGCGATCAGGTGAAGTCCGCAACCACTCCGCAGGGGAACAACTGATGGCGGCTGACGAAATCGACTACCAGATCATCGGCGATGACTTGCAGGCGGTGATCGTGACGCTGGATCCGGGTGAGGCGGTCTTTGCCGAAGCCGGCGCCATGATGTTCATGCGCGAAGGCATCACGATGGCCACGACGCTCGATCCGAACGCACGATCCGGCGGGCTGTTCGACAAGCTGGTGGGCGCCGGCAAGCGTGTGCTGGCGGGGGACTCGTTCTTCGTCACGCTTTTTGGCAACGAAGGCATGCGGCGCGCCGATGTGGCATTCGGCGCGCCCTATCCGGGCAAGATCGTGCCGCTCAACCTGCGGGACTGGGGCGGTACGGTGCTGGCGCAGAAGGACAGCTTCCTCGCGGCGGCGCGCGGCGTCGACATCACGGTGGCGTTCACGCGCAAGATCGGCGCCGGGTTCTTCGGCGGTGAGGGCTTCATTCTGCAGAAGCTGCAGGGTGACGGACTGGCCTTCCTGCACGCCTCGGGCACGCTGCATGCCATCGACCTCGCGCCGGGTGAGAAGCTGCGCGTGGACACGGGCTGCCTCGTGGCCTTCCAGCCCACGGTGGACTACGACATCCAGCGGGTGCCGGGCATCAAGACGGCGTTGTTCGGTGGCGAAGGATTGTTCTTCGTCCAGCTCACCGGCCCAGGGCGCGTGATTCTGCAGACGCTGCCATTCTCCCGTCTCGCCGACCGCATCATCGCCTCGGCGCCCAGCCTCGGCGGCAAGCGCCGGGGCGAAGGCTCCGTGCTGGGCGGCCTCGGCGGACTGCTCGACGGCGACCGATAGCCGACTCCCGAAAGGCAGCGCGTCGCGCTGTCACAATTTTGACGGTTCGCGGTGACGGCTCCCTCCGCCGCCGCGAACCGTCTAGTTTTGACCCCCTATGGCCACCCGCATCCAACCTTCCGCCGAGCCGGCGCCTGCCGAGCCCTGGTCACTCGAATCCGCGCGCGCCCTCTACAATGTGGAGGGCTGGGGCGCCGGCTATTTCGACATCAACGAGCGGGGCCACGTGGTGGTGCGTCCCGATCCGCAGCGTCCGCATCTCACGCTCGACTTGCGTGATCTGGCGGCCGATCTGGAAGGTCAGGGTGTGCAGCTGCCGGTGCTGCTGCGCTTCTCGGACATTCTGCGCTCGCGCATTGAAACGCTGTCCGAGCGCTTCGATGCCGCGATGAAGGAATTCGAGTACACCGGTGACTACACCACGGTGTATCCGATCAAGGTCAATCAGCAGCGCCACGTGGTCGAGGAGATCGTGCGCTTCGGCAAGACGCACGGCGTGGGCCTCGAGTGCGGTTCCAAGCCGGAGCTGCAGGCCGTGCTGGGGCTTTCCGAGAGCACCGAGCACCTCATCGTCTGCAACGGCTACAAGGACCACGAGTTCATGCGTCTGGCCCTGATGGGACAGCGGCTGGGGCACAAGGTGTTCATCGTGCTCGAGCAGGTCAGCGAACTCGATGTGCTCATGGAAGTGGCGGACGAGCTGGGCGTCACGCCCACCTGCGGCGTGCGCATCAAGCTGGCCAGCGAGGGCGCGGGCCGCTGGGCGCAGAGCGGCGGTGAGAAGAGCAAGTTCGGTCTCAGCTCGGCCGAACTCATCAAGCTCATCGACAAGCTCGAGACGGCGGGGCGACTCGACATCCTCAAACTCATTCACTTCCATCTGGGCAGCCAGATCACCGACATCCGCTTCATCAAGTCGGGCCTGCAGGAAGTGGCGCGGTTCTACCTCGAACTGCGCAACCTTGGTGTGGACATCACCCATGTCGATGTGGGCGGCGGCCTCGGCATCGACTACGACGGCACCAACTCCACCAACAACGCCAGCGTGAACTACACGCTGCAGGAGTACGCCAACGACGTGATCTACACGATCGCCGAGGCGTGCCGCGAGGCGGAGTTGCCCATGCCGCACATCATCAGCGAGTCGGGACGCGCGCTCACGGCGCATCACGCCCTGCTGCTGCTCAAGGTCATCGACGTGGAGTCGCAGGCGGAGCAGCCGGTGCCGCCGCTGGACGACGACGACCACTCGTTGCTGCACGAGATGTACGAGGATTGGCGCACGCTCACCGAGCGTGGCGCACGGCCGCGCAAGGTGTTGGAAGTCTTCCACGACGCGTCCTTTGACAAGGATCGTGCGCGGCAGTACTTCAACTCGGGTGTGCTCAGTCTGCGCGGCCTGGCCAAGGCCGAAGTGCTCTGGCTGGCCACCATGAACGCCATCTACCGCATCGCCAAGGCCGACCCCAACACCTACGGCGACATCATGGCGGAGCTGGAGGCGGTGTTGGTGGATCGCTACTTCTGCAACTTCAGCCTCTTCCAGTCGCTTCCGGACAGCTGGGCCATCGATCAGCTCTTCCCCATCATGCCCATCCACCGGCTGCTGGAAGAGCCGGTGCGGCGTGGCACCCTGCAGGACGTGACCTGCGACTCCGACGGCAAGATCGACCGTTTCGTGGGCGGCAAGGCCGGACGGCCGTCACTGGAGATGCACGAATTCCGCGATGGCGAGGATTACATCCTCGGCATCTTCCTCACGGGTGCCTACCAGGAGATTCTGGGCGACCTGCACAACCTCTTCGGCGACACCAACGCCGTGCACGTGCGCCTCAACGACCAGGGCGCCTACGAAATCACGGACCTGGTGGAGGGCGATACGGTCACCGAGGTGCTCAACTACGTGCAGTTCGGGGCCTCGCAACTTCTGGCCACGTTCCGCCGTAAGGTGAACCAAGCATCAGGGTTGCCGCGCGAGGAGGCCAATGCGTTCATTGCCGACTACGTGGCGGGTCTGGAAGGCTACACCTATCTCGAGGGAGAGGCCGCACGATGAGTGAAGTGACGACCGCTGGCACCAAGAAGGGCAGTGTCTTCGAGGACATCCTCGAAGTGTTGTGGGCACCGGCCACCGTGTTCGACCGCGCGCGCGGCAACGGCATTGGCATGTACCTGCTGGTGCTGTCCGGTGTGCTGGTGGCGGTCCTGTTCGCCACCAAGGGTCTCATTCAGCCCTACATCGACGCCAACTTCGACCTGACCATGCAGCAGGCGGCGGCCAAGGGTCAGGCCATGCCGCCCGAGGCGATACGCCTGTTCGGCGAGCAGCTCACCCCCGTGGTGAGCCCCTGGCTGCTCAAGAGCCAGAGCCTGCAGAAGGTGGAAGACCTGTCGCGCTTCGCGCTCATCGAGGCCGGCGACGCCCACCGCAGCCGCTACCTGGAGTACCTGAGCTGGCAGCGCTGGCTGGACACCCACCTGGGCGGCGGCAAGAAGGCGGCCCGCTTCGCGCCCAAACGCTGGCTGTACTTCAACTACGCGCAGCAGATCGCGCAGGCCGCGCTCAGCGGCCAGGGCGTGGCGCTGGCCCGCCTGCCGCTGGTGGCCGAGCACCTGGCCAGCGGCGACCTGGTCGAGCCCCTGCCACACACCCGCATCGACTCGCCACTGGCCTACTGGCTGCTGGTCTCGCCACGCAGCGCGCAGCGGCCCGAGATCAAGGCTTTCTGCGAGTGGCTGCTGGGCCAGGCCACGCAGACACGCTCCGCAGTAGGCGACGAGCCCGACCCCGAAACCCTGGTGAATGCCGAATGACCCCTGCCGGAGACTCCGCTTGATCCAACTGCACTACCACCCGGGCAACGCCAGCATGGCGCCCCACATCCTGCTGGAAGAACTCGGCCGCCCATTCGAGCTGTGCCTGGTCGACCGGGCCAACCAGGCCCACAAATCGGCCGCCTACCTGCGGCTCAACCCCAACGGCCTGATCCCGGCCATGACGGACGGCGAGCTGGTGCTGTTCGAGACCGCCGCCATGCTGCTGCACCTGGCCGACACGCACCCCGGCGCCGACCTGATGCCACCGCTGGGCAGCGCCGACCGGGCCCACGCCTACAAATGGCTGATGTGGCTCACCAACACCCTGCAGCCGGCGCTGATCGCCTACTTCTACCCCGATCGCTGGGTGGCCGCCGGCAACACCGGGGGCGCCCAGGAGGTGAAGACCCGCGCGGAGGCCCGCGTGGGTGAGCTGCTCGACATCCTGGAAACCGAGTTCGTGCGCCACGGCGCCCCCTGGACGCTGGGCGACCGCTACAGCGCGCTCGACCCGATGACCTTCATGCTGTGCCGCTGGACCCGCGGTTTCCACCGCCCGGCGCGCCAGCGCCCGGCACTGGCGACCTTCCTGTCCCGCATGGCGGAACGCCCCGCGCTGCGGCGCGTCATGGTCACCGAGGGGCTGGCGGACGCACCCTGGTACTGATCACCCCACCGGCCACACGACCCCGTTGTCG
>JACVCT010000249.1 GCA_016741895.1 Gemmatimonadaceae bacterium
CGGCGCGGGGCTGGGGCCCGTGCGCGCGACGGCACCCCGGGGTCGCGTGGTGTGGGCCCAGGCCGCGCCCTCGGTCCGGGTGCGTGTCTGGGCCCGTGCCGCGCGTCGCGTGACCCGTCGGTATGTGGCCGTGTGATGGGGGCATTTGAGTGCCGATCCCCTCACGGTGGACCAGCCGCTGGCGCGTGATCCGCGAGACCGAACGCGCATGGCAATCGTCCAAGGGGGCAAGGCGGCGCGCACCGATTTTGTGCGGCTGGCCCGTTTCGACAGTGTGGACCTGCTGCGCGCGCACCTGCATTCCGGGCGCACGCATCAGATTCGCGTGCATCTGGCGAGTGTGGGCCATCCGGTGATCGGTGATGACACCTACGGCGGAGGCGGCGGGCGCAAGCTGGCCGCACTGCCACCACGGCGTCATTTCCTGCATGCCGCCTGGTTGCGCTTCGTGCATCCGGTCACGGGCGGTGTGGTGGACCTGCGTTCCCCTCTGCCACCCGATCTCCGCCATTCGCTGGCGGTGCTGAGCGGCATGCCGGAGCTCGAGTCCACCCACGATCCGCTCGATGTCTTCGGCTTCTACCAACTACCCGACGGCCAGCCCGGCTGAATTGCCCCAGGACCATCCGGACGACGACGCGCGTCCGGAGTGGCTGGTCGTGCGTGTGGGCGGGACGCGGCGCGGCATCCCCATCGCGCAGGTACGCGAGGTGCTGCGGGCCCAGGGGCTGCGGCGTGTGCCGGGGACGCCACCCGTGCACGCCGGCATTGTGAATGTGCGCGGCGCCATCGTCACGGTGCTGGACGCGGGGTGTCACACGGAAGGCCTGGACGAGCAGGGGGCGCCGGGCGGCTCCCGTGCCGTCCCGACCGGTTCAATCGTCCTGCTCGCGTATGGCACCCGGCCGATCGGGATTGCCGTGGACAGCGTGGAGGGTGTGTCGGAAGTGGAGGCGGACAACGCCGATCAACCGCGCGCCATTCAGCCGTTCGACGCCGTGGCCTGGTGTGCGCGGCATCTGCATTCAGCCGAGGAGAGGGAACGGTGAGCCGCACGGTACTCATCTGCGACGACGCGATTTTCATGCGCACGATGGTGGGGGACATCCTCACGCAGGCAGGCTTCCAGATTGTCGGGGAAGCGGAGACCGGCGTGCAGGCGGTGGAGAAGTACAAGCACCTCCGCCCCGACCTCGTCACCATGGACATCGTCATGCCGGACATGGGCGGCATCGATGCCGTGCGTGAAATCACGAAGCACGATCCGGCTGCGCGCATTCTCATGTGCAGTGCCATGGGGCAGCAGGCACTGGTGGTGGAGGCCATTCAGGCCGGCGCCAAGGACTTCGTGGTGAAGCCGTTTCAGCCCAGTCGGGTGCTGGAAGCGGTGAATCGCGTCCTCGCGGCCTGATCGACGCGCCGTGGATGCCGCGCGGTATGCCGCGCTGTTCGCGGCGGAGTCGCGGGAACATCTCGCGGAAATAGACGAGGCGCTGCTCGAACTCGAGCAGCGCCTTGCTGCGCGTGGCCTGCTGGATGCCGAGGCCGCGGACGCACCGCTGGCTGCCGTGTTCCGTGCCATGCATTCGCTCAAGGGCATGGCGGGAGCGATGGGTCACGAACTCGTCGAACAGCTCGCTCACGCCCTCGAGAGTCGCTGCGAGCCACTGCGCGACGGGAGCGAGTCGCTCACGGACGCCGTGCTCGAACTGCTGTTCGATGGGACTGCCCTGCTGCGCCAGGCCATTGTGCACGCCACCGGCGATGCGGTCGCGCTGCATGACGCCGCGTCGTCCGATGGCCCGGAGCTGTCACGACGTGCCGCGCAACTGATGGCGCGGCTTGGTGCTGCGGGTGAGCGCACGCCGAATGCGCCACCGTCTGCACGCCCATCCGCACATCCATCGGCACAGCCACTAACACCGCCAGCCGCCTTGCGGCATGCCGCTTCTGCAGCTGACGAGACGTCCGATCTCTTCCCCGTGGCCCGAGGCAGCGCAGCGGCAGCGGGCGCGGAGCATGCCGAGTCCTGGGAGCCGGCCACCGACAGCACGCCGCACAACGCAAACCTGCGTCACGTCGATGTGCGTCTCACCACCGACTGCCCGCTCAAGGGGGTGCGCGCGCTGCTTGTGCTCTCGCGGCTGCAGCAGGTGGGTCTGGTGCGCAGCACCTATCCCGAACAGGCGCAGTGGACGAGCGAACAGTTTGATGGCCAGTTCCGCGTCATGCTCATCACCGGCGCCGACGACGACAGCATTGCGCAGGCGGTGCGCTCGGCTGGGGACGTGGCCCAGGTGCAGGTGTACCGGCCGGCGGCGGCGCGCACGGCGCAGCATCGCGGCACCGATGTCCACGTCGCCGGCCAGAACTCTGCATCGCCCAGCGTGTCCGCCGCCAGCGCGCGACGTGATGCAGCCGGGCTCTCCCTCGAGGGACCGGCCGCCTTTGTGCGTGTGGACGCACGCCGACTCGACGCGCTGCTCGATCTGGTGGGCGAGCTGGTGATCACGCGCGATCGCCTGCTGCGCGCGGTGGAGTCGAGCGAACATCCGGATCGCGAAACCCAGCGGGCGGCGCGCGACACGGCCCGCCTGGTTTCGGTGCTGCAGGACGAGGTGCTGCAGGCGCGCCTGCTGCCCATGGCTCAGGTGTTCGACCGCTTTCCGCGTGTCGTGCGCGACATGGCGCGCGATCTGGGCAAGGAGGTGCGTTTCGTCATGGAGGGGCGCGACCTCGCCGTGGATCGTTCGCTGCTCGACGCTCTGGTCGACCCGCTGCTGCATCTGCTGCGCAATGCCATCGATCATGGACTCGAGGACAGCGCCACGCGCGCAGCGGCCGGCAAACCGGCGTCCGGCGAGCTCATTGTTCGTGCGGCGCGCGACCGGGCCAGCGTGGTGGTGCAGGTGCAGGACGACGGCCGCGGCATTGATCGTGAGGCCGTGCGACGCCGTGCAGAGACGCTGGGGCTGCTCAGTGCCGCGCAGGCAGCGCCCGACGCGCCGCCGCTCGACGACGATGCACTGCTGGCGATCATCGCCCACCCGGGGTTTTCCACGGCGAGCAGCGTGTCGCGGGTGTCGGGGCGCGGCGTGGGCGTGGATGTCGTCAACACGCGGGTGCGCGCCCTCGGCGGTCAGCTGGAGCTCGAAACGATTGCCGGCGTGGGCACCCTCCTCACCATGCGTCTGCCGGCGTCGCTGGCCATCACCCGGGCCCTGCTCGTGCAGGTGGCCGGCGAGACCTTCGCGCTCCCGGCAGCCCAGGTGGAGGAGGCGCTGGTCTGGCACGACGACCTCGCGGCTCCGGGTAGCGCTGCCATTTCACTGCGGGACGAACGCATTCCGCTGGTGGCCCTGGAAGACGTGTTCGGGCTGGAACGGGCGGAGGGCCAGCGCGACCCGGAGCGGCATGTGGTGGTGGCCGAATGGGGCGGACGACGTGCCGCGCTGCTCGTGGACGCGCTGCTGGCCCAGCAGGACATCGTGGTCAAGCCCCTGGAGCGGGTGCGCGGCGCCGCTCCCTGGTTCAGCGGGGCCACAGTGCTTGGTGACGGGAGCCCTGCCTTGATCGTTGATGTGACGGGGGTGGTGTGAAGTCCGGCACGCCATCGGCCCCGATCCGGCTGATCTCCGACGTGTGAAGTGAGGGTGGTGCCCCGATGGCCGCAATTCAGTCGCTCAAGAACATCCAGCTCGATGCGTTGCGCGAGACCGCCAACATCGGTGCGGGACATGCGGCCACCGCGCTGTCGCAGATGACGGGCAGCACCATCATGATCAAGGTGCCGGCCATCAGCGTGGCCAGTGTGGAGGAACTGCCGGCGCAGTTCGCGCCGGACGAGGAACCCGTGGCGGCGGTGCTCATGCACATGCTTGGCGATCTCACCGGTCGCACGCTGCTGGTATTTCCCAAGCCCACGGTGCTGCGCCTGGCCGAGCTCATGCTGCGGCGCCCCATCGGCTCGTCCGTGGCCTTCAGTGAGCTCGAGACCTCGGCCATCAAGGAAACCGGCAACATCCTGAGCGGCGCGTACATGAACGCGCTCAGCGATTTCCTGGGCATGCTGCTGCTGCCCTCGCCGCCCACGCTCGTTGTCGACATGTCGGTGGCCGTGCTCACCAGCGCCTTCGGCGAATTCAGCGCCGACCCCGACGCCATTCTCTGCGTGGAGAGTGAGTTCGTCGTGCGGGACAACGACCAGACGCTGCGGGGCTTCTTCCTGCTGCTGCCCGATCCGGCCTCGCTGCAGGTCCTGCTGCGCGCGCTCCGTTTGGCCTGATCGGCCGTCTCGCGCCGATGTCACCTGCAGCCGGATCCGGCCGCGACCTGGATGTGTTGCGCGGCATGATGAACCGGGTCGACCCCAACGATCCGGGCGCGTTCAACAATCTGGGCGTCCTCTACCACACCCGCGGCCTGCACGCGGAGTCGGTGGAGGCGTTTCTGCGCGCGCTGGCCATCGATCCGCGCATGCGCACCGCCTCGCGCAACCTCGAAACCGCCGCGCGTCAGCCAGGGGCCTGCGATGCGCGACTCGAAGCGCTCACGGCCCGCATGGACGCCGACCCGGATGATCGCGACGCGCTGCGTGAGCATGCGCGCCTGCTGCGTCTCATCGGGCGTGTGGATGAGGCCACGCGCGAACTCGACGCGCTGATTGCCGAGGACCCGGACGACGCGGCCGCCCTGTTCGAGCGCGGCCTCATCGAGCAGCGTGTGGGGGATCTGCGCCGCGCGCAGCGCTGGTTCGAACGCGCGGTCAATGCGCAGGCCGTTGGTGATGCGCGGCTGCATCTGGCCGAGGTGCTCTATCAGCGCGGCCAGAACGAACAGGCCCTGCAGGTACTCGACGAGTTGCTGATCGAGTCACCGGAGCACGCGGAGGCGCACCTGCTGCGCGGGTTCGTGCTCGGTGACATGGGACGGCACGAGGCCGCCCTGGTGGCTGCGCGCACTGCCGCCCGTCTTGATCCACGGCTCGAAACCGTGCAGGGCGATCTGCTGCTCGACGGCTCGGCGCAGGAACCGGTGGCGCAGGCGGTGATGCAGGTGGAGGGCGACGGCGCCCTGGCCCGTCATGGTCTGGGTCTCGCGTTTCGTCAGCGTGGCTACTTCCGCGAGGCGCGCCGCGAGTTTGAACGGGCACTCGAGCAGGGCGAGGACGCACAGCTGGTGCAGCATGCGCTGGCCGAGCTGGATCTGCTCGACGGACTGTCAGATGAGGCTCGGCAGCGCTACGACCTGCTGCTGAACGGCGCGGAGTCTGCGCGCTTGTGGAACGAGCACGGCGTGGCGCTGCATCAGGGCGGCAACGTGGAAGCTGCCGCCGAGAGCTATCGCCGCGCACTGCGTATTGATCCGCGGCACGCGCTTGCGTACAACAATCTCGGTGTCGCGCTGGCCGATCGTGGCGACGCCCAGGCGGCCCGCGAGGCGCTGCTGCGGGCCACGGAGCTCGACCCCACGCTCGTGCTGGCCCGCGTCAATCTGGCGCGCTGGGCGGTGCTGCACGGTGAGGCCTACGAAGCCCTCACGCTGCTGCGTGAGGTCGTGGCGTTTCATCCGCGCGAAGCCGACGCCTGGCATGTGCTGGGCGTGGTGCTGCGTCAGGTGGGCCGTCCCGAGGACGCACGTGAGGCATTGGTGCAGGCCATCGAACATCGTCCCACCCACGCGGAGGCCCGCTATGTGCTGGCCGAGGTGCTGGCGTCGCTTGGTGATGACGAAGGCGCGGCGCGCGAAACCGAGGGGGCGCTGGGGCTGGCGAGTGTGCGGCGTCCGCTGCGATTGGCCGTGGCGGTGGCCCTGCAGCAGGAATGCCCGGATGCCGTGGGGCCGGTGGACCTGCTGGCGCTTGGCAGCGGAGTGCCGCTCGAGGGCGTGACCTTCGATGCGTCGCAGGTGGCGGACTGGCTGCCCGAACAACCGCGGCACGTGGCGCCCAAGTCTCCGGTGGCGCGCGCACTCGATTGGTGCGAGCAGGCCGATGCCTTTGCTGAACGTGGGCTGCATGGCGAAGCGGTGGAGCGCTATCGCGCGGCCCACCAGCTTCTGCTGGACAACACGCCGGATGGCGAAGCGAACGTAATGGCGCAACCGGAGGCCGCAGCCGACGACACGGTCGCCCAGGCCCGTCGCCCTGCAGGGCCCGCGACCACGCCGGGGCGATCCCCGACCCTCGGCCTGTGCGAGCCCGACCCTGCGGGCCCGACCATTCTGCGCGTGG
>JACVCT010000250.1 GCA_016741895.1 Gemmatimonadaceae bacterium
TGAGGATGTGGACCCGGACACCGTCAGTGACAAGAATGCGTCGACCGATTGCAGGTACAGCAGCCATGCGGGAGCTCCGTGGAGAACAGGGCAGGCGGTGTCACGCACCGCGCCATCGGCACACGGGAAAGCAGGAATCGTGCCGGTCGTAAGTTGTTGTCCTGTAAGCTTATCACGAAAACTGGCCGGCGGCTGTTCGTTACGGCCCGGCAAGTCCTGCCGGGTTGGCGGTCACAGCGTATCTTGCACCATCCCCCACGTATCGAGGCCCTGTGACCGCATCCCGCATCCCCTCCGCCCAGGTAAACGTCGACAGCCAGCCGCGCTTCCACCTGCCGGCGCCCACTGCCACGGATGGCTGGGCCGAGGCCGTGGCCGAGGAGGCCGACGGTGGCGTGGCCGCCGACATTCGCATCTTCCTCGATGCGCAGCTGGGTGAGGGTGACGTGTTGGTGGACCTCGATCCGGGCTTCGGTTTTGTGGCGCTTGGCGCCGCGACCGCGCCCGGTGGCCTGCCCACGGTGTTGGTGCGGACAGCCGACAGCGATCGGCTGACGCAGTTGCGGGCTGCGGCGGACGAGGTGGCGGCGGTGATCGAGGACGCGCCGGCCGATCGGGCGGCGCTCGTGAAGCTGGTGGACACGCGGCTCGACGAGCAGGGCCGATTGTTCGTGCATGTCAACAGCGCCGAGGCGGCATCCACGCTCACCACCTTCCGTGAGCACGCCGAGAGCGGCCGGCTGGTGGCGCTGTGCATCGGCGACGCGCACCGCAGCCCGTCGTGGGCGAACGCGCGGCAGGCACTCACAAAGGCCGGCTATGTCGCCTGCGGTATCGTGGAACAGCAGGGGCAGGCCGTGCTCACGCCGCAGGGTGATCGACCCACGGCGCCGGTGATTGCGCTGCCGTCGGAACTCGTGAATGGCGGCTGAGGCGGACGTGCCGGCGCGCCGGACGCCCGGCGTTTCGTTCTGTCTGATCACGGATGGCCGGCGACCCGCCATGCTTGCCGAGGCCATCGCCAGCATTCGGGCGCTGGAGCTGCCGCAGTACGAGGTGCTGGTGGCCGGCAATGTCCCGGAGGGTCTCGGTGACGACGTCCGCGTGCTCATGGCCCCGGCGCTTGCTGCCGAAGGCAAGCTGGGCGCCATGCGCAATCTCGCCTGCCGCGCCGCAGGCTTCGATCAGCTCGTGGTGAGCGACGATGACATGCTGTTTCATCCCGAAATGGCCGTCGTACTGCGCGAGCGCGATCCGGCCGTCGATGTGCTCTGTGTGCGCCTGCTCAATCCCGATGGCACGCGCTACTGGGACTGGGCCACGCATGGTGGGCCATCGGGGCATCGACTGCTCGCGTACGATGAAGTGGACGACCACGTTTACGTGACGGGTGGTCTCGCCATCCTCTGGGCGCGTGTGCACGACCAGGTGCCGTGGGACGACGCACGTGGCTTCTACCAGGGGGAGGACCTCGATTGGTCGGCGCGTGTGCGTGCGGAAGGTTTCCGCATTGGTCTCGATACGCGCGGTCGCGTGACACACCGTGACTCGCGCTACACGCGTGAAGGCAGCCATCTGGTGTTTCGCCAGGACTTCAGTGCGCGCGAACGCCTGGCGCCCGACATCGAAGTCAGTGGCGTGTTTCGTGAGGATGCGGGCGGCCAGCGCGGCTGCAAGTGGATGAGTACCCAGGCGGAAGTGCACGCGCCGCCCCGAACTGCGGATCGTCAGGCGTTGCAGTTCGTGGTCTCGTCACTGGCCCCCGGCCTCACGGACACGCCGTTTGGTGTGCTGGTCGAGGTGAACGGGCAGGTGCAGGGGGTGCTGACCTTCTCCGGCGCGCAGTCCGTGCCGGTGCGCATCGCGTTGCGGGATGATCAGCCGACGGTCGTACGCCTGACGAGCGAAAAGGGCGTGGCGGCCACCGCTGTGGGCATTCCTGATCCGCGACCGGCGAGTGTTCTGCTGCACGACGCGTCATTCACGGCGCGCTGAACTCTGCAGACGGCGGTGGGGCGGCACGTCGTATCTCGCGCAGCGCAGCGGGTGAGACCGGCGACACCACCGGCACGCCAACCGCATCGGCGCGGGCGTGCGTGGCGACATCCCGTGGCGCCACCAGCACCCGATCCGACGCCCGCAGCAGCGAGGCAATGACCGCCTCGTCGAGCAGGTCGGGCACCAGCAGCACGTCCATGGCGTCGGCGTCGGCGAGGCCGAGCTCCTTTCTGAGAGCGGCGAGTTCGTCGCCCACCCGATCGGCGGCAAACCCCTGCGCCGGATCGAGCGCGAGCACCAGCGATACGTCGTCCGACTGGCGATAGGTCTGCAGACAGGCGCGCACTACATCGCGCCACTCGTCGCTGTGCCACTGCGGCTGAAAGAACAGCACGGTGCCGCGCGGCTGATCGAGCGGAAAGACCGGGACGTCCTTGGTAAAGGCGGCCGAAGCGGCAAAGCGTGCGGGGGCGTGTCCCGTCAGTGCCCTGACATGCTGCTGCACCGCCCGCGCGCTGTGATCGTAGCTGAAATGGTCCACGATGCGTTGCCGCGCGCGCGCGCCCATGGCCCGTGCTTCGTCAGGCGAAGCCACCACCTCGCGCATGTGGCGTGCGAGGACCTCGGTGTCCGGCTCCGCCCACCAGAACGGCGCCAGGCCCGGCTCGGCGCCGACAATGTGCGCCGGCACCTCCGCGCGAGTGTACGGAATGAAACGGGCCGTGTGCTCGTCACAGAGGTCGAGCATGGGCCCCACCTGCGTGACAATGACCGGCAGGCCGCTGGCCATGGCTTCGGCAATCGGCAGGCCAAATCCCTCACCGCGAAACGGCGCCACGAACACATCGCACGCGCGATAGAGCGCCGCCACCGCGTCGTCGTCGAGCGTGTCCCCGATGAACTCGATTTCGGGTCCACCGGTGGCCGCGACCAGCGCCGGCAATTCGGCAAAGTCCTTCTGCCCCTGATTGCCGTGATACGCCCAGCGCGCGCTCAAGCCCTTGATGACCAGGCACACATCATCAGCCTGGGTGAAAGTGCGCAGGTACGTTTGCACGAGGACATCCATGCCCTTGCGCGGGATGATGCCGCCCACGGCCAGCAACTTCGTGCGCTTGCGCGTCTGCAGCGGAAAGCGCGGACCGTCTGGAGTGAAGCGCTGGCTGTCAACACCGAGCGGCACCACCTGCACCTTCTCTGGCGGTACGCCGCTCTCAATGGCACACTCGCGCTGCCAGGAGCAGTACACCCAGAGCGCATCCGCCTGATCGCGCAGCACCGGAATCCACTCGCCCGGCAGGCCAGCGTATTCCCAGGGTTGCATGAGCACCCACGCGCCCTCGCTAGGCGCGTGCAGCACGGGAGGCCATTGATGCGCCACATGCACATCGGCGGGGTGTGGGGCCGGTGCTCCCATGCGGTCCGCGAGTGCCGCATGAGCCGACGTTGGAGAGACGTCGGGCAGAAAGTCGTGGCGATACGTCGGGCGTGGCACGAGGGTCATACCGCCCTGTCGCAACAGGGCCGACCCGATCTCGCGATTGACCACCCCAAGACTCGAGTGCGTGAAGAAGGGGCCTTCCCAGCGTACCACGGGACTCGTGGACGCGGCTGGCTGAGTGGCCGGGGCACGCTGCGGCGTGCGGGCTGCGGCCAGGCTGGGGCGTGCCGACAGCTCCACCAACCGCTCCTGCACTGCCGCTCCCACCCTATCCCAGGTCCACTGCGTGGTCATGTCTTCACACGCCTGACGGCCAAGTCGCGCGGCACGTTCCGGATCATCCACCACGACCCGCAGCAAGACGCTCAGGTGTCGCGCATCGGGTCTCGCCCAACGCTGGCCGGACAGATCGCCTACAAAGGGATCCACGGCGGGCACCATGCGCTCGACCTCGCACAACAGACTGTTCTCGTCGTGCATGAATTCGAGGTGGGCACTCCAGCGTGTGGCGATGGTGGGCAGACCCGCGGCCATCGCCTCCATGTAGGGATAGCCCCAGCCTTCGCCGCTGGTGGCCGCGACATAGGCGTGAGCCGCCGCGTAGAGCCGCGGCATGTCGCTCTCCGGCAGCGCGTGGCCAATCACGAGAATGGGGGCCAGTTCGCGCCGCGCACGACCTATGGACGCCAGAAACTCGTCGATGTCGCGATTGATGGCCGGTCCGTGATCGCGCTCGCTGCTGCCGGGCACCGAACTGCGGAACACCAGGCACACATCGTCCTGGGCGGTGAAGGCGTCGGCCCAGGCACGGAGCAGCGTCTGCCACTCCTTGCGCGGCTTCCACTCGATGGTGGACAGGTACACGGTGCGGCGGGCGTCGGCAATCTGGAGCGGCGCCACGGGGGTCCTGAAGCGCGTCGTGTCGATGGCGCCGGGGATGCGAACCAGTCGCGCCCGCACACCCGCCTTTCGAAAGGTCTGCTCGTTGAAGGCCGACGGCACCCAGATCTCGTCCATCTGATTGCAGCGGGCCACCATGCTCGCCGGCAAGCCATCGGTCTCGAACATCGTGCGCGCCACCATGTAGTCGGCGGCCGTGAGTCGTTCGAGAAACATCGGCGGCAGGTGCAGCACCCCAATGCAGCGCTCGGGGTCGGGCAGGGCCAGCAGGTGGTCGACGCGGTCGCGCAGCGCGGCCGGCCAGGCTGCGCGAAAGCGTTCGGAGTGGTTGCCCACGCGGCGCAGCAGCGGGGCGATGCCGCGCTGCTCAAGTGCGCGCACGAACCCGCGCGCCTCTGTCCCGTAGCCGCTCGGATCGTAGAACGCACCCGCCCACAGCACCGGCGCAACGGACGGCGCGTCCACCATCACGACTGGCGCTTCGGTCGTCGGAGTCGGCGGCTCGATCGCGGGCAGATCGCCAAGCGGAGGCGCCGCCGGCATCGCGCGAATGGCAAACTCACGCGCCGTGCGCGCGGCCCGCTCGCCTTCCCGTTGCGTTGCAGCGCGCGACGGCGTTGCATCGATCTGCTTGTCGATCTGTTTGATGACCAGCGCATCAGCCAACGGGTAGGCGTGCGCCCATCCGGCCGCCTCGAGCGCGTACAGCAGCAGCTGCAGTGCCGCCTCGTCGCCCAGTGGGGCGGCGCCCTCCGGCAACTGCCAGGCATCAACGGGCATCTGCTGCCGCAGCGCCTGCAGCAAACCGGCGCGCACTGCGAGTGGTGCGAACTCGCCAATCAGTGATGGCAGCTGACGAAACCGTCGCTCGGTCCACAGGCGAGGCGGAAACGAGGCCTGGGGCCACGAGGGCGTGCGTGGTTCGGTGAGGCAGGCCCCGAAGGTGACCCACACATCGGGCTGTTCGCCAAAGACATGTGCGAGACGCGTGAGCACCCCGGCATGGGCCAATCGTTCCTGCACGCCGAGCGGAATCACAATGTCATCGGCGCCCAGTTGCAGGGTCGCGTGCTGCGCGAGCGGCGAGCTGGCCAGCTCGGGGAGGAGATTCCGCGTGGCGCCTGCTTCACGTACCCCCGCGCCGCGATGCAGCCGCACGCGTGCATCCTGTTCGGCGGCCTTGCTCAGCGCCCGGCGCAACTTGTCGTTGGTGGAGTGGTCGTCGAGCAGCAACAGGGCATTGCCGTACCGCTGCTCGAGAAAGGCAATCAAAAATGCGGCCAGCTGCGGCTGATCGTCATCCTCCACCCGCGTCACGATGACGAAGCGTTCGCGCCAGCTGCCTCCCTGCGCGGCATTGCGTGGCGAGTGCTGGCCCGGGCCGCGGCAGATGACCACCAGCGTATCGTCGATTGCGCCCTGCACCGGATGCCGCGACCAGTACTCGCGGTCCTCGTTGGGCGGTTCTCCCCACGTGGGCGTGAGTGTTTCGCGTCGCGCCATGGTGCCCTGCGGCAGGGGATGATGTGCGGCGCTCGGGCGGCCGGTGCAGTCTGGCCCGGCCATGCCACAGGTCTGAATCCGGCACCGGACCGACTGCAGACCAAGATCGAGCGCGCCGGCGAGCTTCTCGATGTAGTCGGCGGCGTAGTCGTCGTCGTCGTCCACGAAGGCCACATAGTCACCCGTGGCCATGCGGAGCCCGTGATTGCGCGCGGCGCCCTGGCGACCGGTGGTGCAACTGGTGACCCGGATGCGCGGATCCGTGGGCAGCGCAGCGCGCACCGCGTCCTCGGCGCCTGCGGCGGGGTCGTTGTTCACCACAATCAGCTCGAACGGCGGGCGCGTCTGGCCGGTGGTCAGC
>JACVCT010000251.1 GCA_016741895.1 Gemmatimonadaceae bacterium
CGGACTGGATCAGCGGCAGGCCGAGGCCCTGCTCAACCGCGCGGCCCGCGAAGAGCGCGATGTGCAGGGACGCAAGCAGCGTCAGGGGCGCACGCCGCCCGGTGGGAAGGACTGGTGACACAGGTGCTGGACGTGATGAGGCCTGTGGTGCGTGGCCTGCTGCTGCTCTCCACCATGGCTGCGGTGTCCTGGGCGCAGCCCTCACCCACCGCGGTGCTTGGTGACGTGCGGGTGAACCCCACGCGCCCCATCGACTTTCACGCCGCGGCGTATCCCGACACCGTGTATGTCGGTCAGCAGATCACCTATCAGGTGGCCGTGCTGCTCAGCGAGCAGGCACGCAGTCGGCTGAGGCGCAATCCGGAGTTTTTGCCGCCTGAACTGCGTGGACTCCTGGCCTATGAATTGGGCACGCCACGCCGCGTGGCCCCGCAATCCTATGCGGGTGCCGTGTTCGAGGCCCATGTGTTTCAGCGGGCGCTGTTTCCTGTTGCGCCGGGACCGTTGCGCATTCCCTCGCCACAGCTCACCTACAGTCTGCCGCAGTCTTCCAGCTACTTCAGCCGCGAAGAGTCGTACGTCGTGCGCGCGGAGAGTGCGTCCGTCATCGTCCGACCATTGCCCGACGAAGGCAAACCGGCGGACTTCACCGGCGCGGTGGGTGTGCTCACGCTGAGCACCCGCGTTGATGCCACGGAAGCGCGCGTCGGTGACCCCTTTGTTCTCACGGTCCGCGTTGAAGGCGTGGGCAACGTGAAGTTGCTGCCGCGCCCGGCCCTCGAACTTTCCTGGGCCGGTGTGGTGGCGGGCAGCGAGCGCGTGCGTGTGGACTCCACCGGTGCGCGCGTGCGTGGCGTCAAGGAGTTCGACTATCTCGTTACGCCGGTCCGCTCCGGTCCGGTGCTGCTGCCCGTGCTGCGTTACGCCTACTTCGATCCCTATCGTGCCGAGTACGCTTGGGCCGAGAGCCCGGCGGCGGACATCAGCATTGCCGCCGGCGATGCGGTGCCGGGTGGCGAGGGGGCCGGTGAGGACAATCCGCAGTTGGCACTGCGCAATTGGCGAAATGCCTCGCCCACATGGGATGTGCTGGGCCAGCCCACGTGGCAGGTGCTGATTGCGGTGGCGTGGATTGGCGCACCCCTGCTGGCACTGGTTCTTCTGCTGCTCACGCGGCGCAGCACGCGAGCGGGCCAGGTGCCGGAGGTCGCTCGGGCCGAGCGTGCGCCGGAGCCCGAACCACAGAGTCCGGCGGCCACGGCGCGTCGACTGCGTCGTGAACTGCTGCGCACCGTACAGGCGCGTCTGCAACTGGAGGAGACGCAGCTTGGCGAGCGACGGGTGTTCGAGCGCGCGCTGCGCCGTCACGGCGTCACACGTGCCACGACGCAGGATTTGCTCGCGTGGCTGGATCGTGCCGCCCTCCTGGGCTATGGCGGAACAGGTGACGCGCAGCCCGCATCCGCCGTTGCTCCCAGCACCACCACCACCACCGCGAACGCCAACGACATTTCCGAGTCGGGCGCGCAGGCCATCGCTGCCCGTATTGATGCGGAGGCGGTGGCAGCGGGGCAGGGCCGGCGCTGGATGCGTTGGCGTCGACGCGGTGGGGCAGCCGCCGCGGTGTCGGCCACCACCCGCGGACTCAATGGACGTGGCCGCGCTGCGCTCGGTGTGGGCCTCTGGCTCAGCGTCGCGCAGCCCGTGCCGGTTGTGGCACCGTCGTCACCGGCTTCGCGCGCCACGCCTTCGGCCGCCACGGTGTCCGGCATGTCGGGCGCGGATCTCACCCTGCTCGAACGGGAGGCGCGCGCGGCATATGAGGGCCGGCGCTATGCGCGTGCCGCCGAGCAGTGGGCGCGTGCCAGTGCGGCAAGGCCGCGTGATACCGATCTCCTGGTCAACTGGGGGACGGCGGCCTGGGCGGCAGGTGATACCGTATCCGCCGTGCTGGCCTGGCAGCGCGCCGCACGCATCGACCCCATGGCGGCCGATGTGCAGGAACGTCTGCTGCTGCTGCCGCCCACCGCGCGCAGCGGATTGGCCGATGTGCCCATGGTACCGGTGAATCTGCTCGTGCTTGCGGCGAGCGGCCTGTGGTTGATTGGCTGGGCGTGGCTCTTCGTGGTGCTGCGTCGTCGGCGCACAGCGCCGAACGAGACCAGCTCACGTTCACCGGCACATCCACCATCACGTGCTCCGGCGCTGGCGCTCCTTGTTGTCGCCGCGGCAGGCATGAGCTATGCGCACATCCAGGCCGATGCACTGCGCAGCGACGACCTCGCGGTGGTGCAGCGTCCCGACATGCTGCGTTCGGCGCCGCTGGCCAATGCCACGCCGGTTGGTGGCGCGGGCACGGGCGATGTGGTGCGCATGGACGCCGTGCGCGGCGAGTGGGTGCAGGTGCGCCATGCCGATGGCCGCACGGGGTGGTTGCCGCAGGCTCGTCTTGTGGGCTTCAACTAGTTTTGAGCATGCCACGCATTGCCATCCTGCCCAGCAGCGTTGCCGACCAGATCGCCGCCGGCGAAGTGGTCGAACGTCCGGCGTCGGTGGTCAAGGAACTGGTGGAAAACGCCATGGATGCCGGCGCCACCACCATTGATGTCAGCATCGAGGAGGGTGGCCGCAGTCTCATTCGCATTGCCGACGACGGCAGTGGCATGGACGCCGACGACGCGCGCCTGGCACTGTCGCGGCATGCCACCAGCAAGATCGTGTCGGCCGAGCAGCTGGTGGGCGTGCGCAGTTTCGGCTTTCGCGGCGAGGCGCTGCCCGCCATTGCCTCGGTCTCCGATCTCACCATAGAAACCGCAGCGGCCGACGGTGCCGGCACACGACTGCGCGTCATGGGCGGCGCGGTGGTGGAAGCGGGCGAGTCGGCGCGGCGACAGGGCACCACCGTCACCGTGCAGCGCCTGTTCTACAACACGCCGGCACGTCAGAAATTCCTGCGTGGTGCGCGGTCGGAATGGCGCGCCGTGCTCGACACCATGCACGGCATCGCCACGCTGCGCCGCGATGTGCACTTCCTCGTCACACACGATGGCAAGCGGGTGCTCGACCTGCCGGCCGTGGGGACGTTGCGTGAGCGGCTCGCCGCCCTCTGGGGCGCGCGCGAGCTCGAACGATTTGTAGACGTCAACGATGTGCAGGGTCCGGTGCAGGTGAGTGGGCTCGCCGAGCGTCCCGCCGATGTGGGCACGGCCAGTCGACGCATTCTGCTCATCGTGAACGGCCGTCTCATTCGTGACCCGGGGCTCGTGCGCGCCGCCGAGGCGGCCTACAAGTCCACGCTGCCCGGTGGTGTGCGCCCGTCATTGGTGCTGCAGTTGCATCTGCCCGGCGCCGATGTGGACGTGAATGTGCATCCCGCCAAGGCCGAGGTGCGCTTGCGCGATCGCTGGCCCATCGAGCGTGCCGTGGAAGCCGCGGTGCGTCGTGCGCTCGGACTCTTTGACGCGGCCGCCGACGTGGGCGGATGGCGCACCTGGGCACCACCGCCCTCACTTCAGGCTGGGCTGTCGTCCGGCATGTCGGGTGGCCTCGGCCGCTTCAGCACGCCACCAGGCGCGGAACTGCAGCCCTCGGCACTGCGCATCGCTGCCACACTCGATGGCCTGTTTGCGCCGCGTGACACGCTTCCCGTTGGCCCGGGCCTCGATACCGTGCCCATATCCGACGGGTCACGGCCCGACCTGTCCATGGTCGACGGAACACCGGCTGGACAGACGATTCAGGACGGCATGCCCGCGCCGGCGCCCGCGCCCTGGGAGGATCGGCCGGCCGGGGCCGAGGCGCACGACACAGCACAGGCGCCGGTCAGCGTGCCGCCGCTCATGCAGCTGCGTCGCATGTATCTCATGTTCGAACACGACGAGGGGGTCGTGCTCATCGATCAGCATTCGGCGCATGAGCGGGTGCTGTACGAGGAGTTCCTCGGTGTGTTCGAGCGTGGTGATGCCCCGTCGCAGCGTCTCCTGTTTCCCCTCACGCTGCACCTCGCGCCGCGTGAGCTCGAGGCCTTCGAGGCCAATCAGGATCTCTTCGCGCGGCTTGGCTTCGAGGCTGAACCCTTTGGCGGGCACACGGTGCTGGTGCAGTCCGTGCCCATGCCGCATCCGCGCTTCGACGCCGAGCGCTGCCTGCGCGACACCCTCGCCTCGCTCGTGGGAGATCGCCATGCCAGTGCGCACGCGCGTCATGAGCGTCTGGCGGCCACCGTCGCCTGCAAGGCGGCCATCAAGGCGGGCGATGCACTTTCGCCCGGGGAAATGCGTGCGCTGTACATCGCGCTGGCGGAAACACGCCTGCCGGCGCACGATGTGCATGGCCGCGCCACCATTGTGCGCCTGACCTGGGACGAACTCGACCGCCGCTTCGGCCGAGCCTAGGGTTGCACGCATGATGCTGTCCTGCATTGTCGGCCCCACGGCGGCGGGCAAGAGCGCCGTGGCCATGCAGCTCGCGCAGCAGTTCGGGTTGGCCATCATCTCGGCCGATTCCCGTCAGGTATATCGCGGCTTCGATGTCGGCACCGCAAAACCCACGGCGGCCGAACGCGCGCTCGTGCCGCACTACGGCATCGATGTGGCCGATCCCGCCGAACGCTACTCGGCGCATCGCTGGGCCGAGAGTGCGCACGTTTGGATGCGTGATGCCGAAGCAACGGGGCGTGCTCCACTGATCGTGGGAGGCACGGGGCTCTATGTGCGCGCCCTCGTGGAACCGCTGGACGCGGTACCCGCCCTCGATGTCGACCGACGCGCCGCGCTGGCCCCGTTTCTCGATGCGCTGAGCATGCCGGAACTCGAGCGCTGGTGCACACGGCTCGATCCGGCCCGCGCTCCGCTGGGCCGGACCCAGCGTCTGCGGGCCATCGAAACCGCGCTGCTCAGCGGACGCCGGCTCAGCGACAGTCTGCGGCCGTCTGATGCCGGGGCCCCGCGAACGTCTTCGATCCGGGCCCGCTATCTTGTGGTGGACCCCGGCCCGATACTGGCCACGCGCATCGAACAGCGCGTGCACCACATGCTGCAGGCGGGCTGGGAAGAGGAGATCACGCGACTGATGACGACCACGGCTCACGATGCGCCGGCCTGGAAGGCCAGCGGCTATGCGGTGCTGCGCGAGGCGGTGGAAGGCCGCATGTCGCGCGCCGCCGCCATTGAGCGGGTCATCATCGAAACGCGGCAGTACGCGAAGCGCCAGCGCACCTGGTTCCGGCATCAGTTGCCCGCCGCGCAGGTGACGTCGCTCAATCCGCTCGCGCCGGATGCCATGCAGCAGGCCATGCGCTGGTGGCAGTCGGTATCTACCGAAGGAGTCTCGGTCGCATGAGAATCGGCATCACCTGCTATCCCACCTATGGTGGATCGGGCGCGCTCGCCACGGAGCTGGGCATCGCGCTGGCCGCGCGTGGCCACGAGGTGCACTTCATCACCTATCGGCAGCCGTTCCGTTTGCCAAGCTTCCTGCCGCGGGTGTGGTTCCACGAGGTGGATGTGGGGCGCTATCCCTTGTTCGAGTATCCGCCCTATGATCTCGCGCTGGCCGTGCGCATGCACGAGGTGGTGCGCGATCACCAGCTCGACATCCTGCATTGTCACTACGCCATTCCGCATGCCACCAGCGCCTGGATTGCGCGGGCCATGCTGCGCGAAGAGGGCCGGGATGTGAAGGTGGTGACCACGTTGCACGGCACGGACATCACCATCGTGGGGCAGGAGCGCTCCTTCCACACCATCACCAAGTTCTCCATCGAGAAGTCCCACGCCGTCACGGCCGTGTCGCAGTATCTGCGCGACGAGACCTATCGTGCCTTCGGCTGCGTGGGCTGCAACGTGGAAGTCATTCCCAACTTCGTTGACCCCACGCTCTACGACCGCACGCGTCATGCGTTTCCCATTCCGGCCGACGTGATTCGCGGGCGGAAGGTGCTCATGCACATCTCCAACTTCCGGCCGGTCAAGCGGGTGCGTGATGTGGTGGCCACCTTCGCGCGCGTGCAGGCCGAAGTGCCGTCGGTGCTGGTCATGGTGGGTGACGGACCGGAGCGCGTGGAGGCGGAGGATGAGGCGCGGCAGCGTGGCGTGGCCGACGCCGTGATGTTTCTTGGCAAGATCGACGCCATCGCGCCGCTGCTGGCGGGGGCGGATTGCTTTCTGCTCATGT
>JACVCT010000010.1:0-29351 GCA_016741895.1 Gemmatimonadaceae bacterium
AGTCGATACTGCAGGGTCTGACCGACGCTGACGCGGATGCTGTAGTCGCCGCTTTGATTGGTCTGCGTGCTGGTGTTGGTACCCTTCACGATGACCGTGACACCTGAGAGGGGTACCCCAGCTTCACGGCTGACCTTGCCGGTGACGACCTTGTCCTGCGCGACGGCGGGCGTCGTCCAGGCCAAAGCGCCGAGCAGCGCCGTGAGGACTCTGATTTTCATAGGAGGGAGTCGGTGGTAGGTGGGAACTGATAGGCCGACATTAGTCCGGCGGACAGTGAACTGTCAAATGCGTTGTTTCGCAATGTGACAGAATAGATTGCCTATTTGCTCAGTTTGTCTCGCGTTTTGTCATATTGTTGTGCTTGTTGCTGGCATGGGACCGGACGCAACGTAGAAGCATGTCAACAGGCTCCAATCCCAGAAGCCGTCAGGCCCCCCAACCGGTCCGGCTCATCGGGGTGCCCATGGACCTCGGCGCCAGCCGGCGCGGCGTGGACATGGGTCCGTCGGCCCTTCGCCTGTCCAGCCTCGTGGCCCAGCTGTCGCGTCTTGGAATAACAGTGCAGGACACGGGCAACGTCACCGTTCCCGATCGCGAGTCACTGCCGGCCACTCCCGAAGCACGGCTCGACGCCATTGCCGCGGTCTGCCGCGATCTGGCCAGCCGCACGGCCGCGGCCATCCGCGACGGCTGCTGCCCGCTGGTGGTGGGCGGCGATCACTCGCTGGCCGCCGGCTCCGTGGCTGGCACCGCCAGCGCCTGGGCGGAGCGGGGACAGGCCATCGGTCTGCTCTGGCTCGATGCCCACGCCGACATCAACACCCCCGAGACCAGCACCAGCGGCAACGTGCACGGCATGCCCGTGGCCCATTTGCTCGGGCTTGGCCATCCGCCGCTCGCGCGCCTGGCCTCGGTATTCCCGGCCGTGCGCCCCGAGCATGTGGTGTACGTGGGGTTGCGCGACGTGGACCCGGCCGAGCGCGAGACCATCAGCCGACTTGGCGTGCGCGCCTTCACCATGCGCGATATCGATGAACGCGGCCTGCGTCAGGTGATGGAAGAGGCGCTGGCCATCACCACGCGCGGCACGGCCGGCGTGCATCTGTCCTTCGATCTCGACTGGGTGGACCCGGCCGAGGCCCCAGGCGTGGGCACCCCGGTACAGGGCGGTGCCACACGACGCGAAGCACATCTCGCGATGGAGATCCTGCACGATCGTGGTGCCACGCTTGCCGTGGACCTCGTGGAGCTGAACCCCATTCTCGACAGCCGCAACACCACCGCCGAGCTGGCAGCCGACCTGCTGGCGAGCGCCTTCGGTCGCCGCATTCTCTGAACCTGTCGGAGTCCTCGTATGCTCACCACGCCCGCTTTCACGTCGTCCGACACGCCGTCCGATATGTCTTCCGATACGTCGTCCGAGCGGTCAAGCGGCCGTTCATCAGCCAGCTCCGACCGCACAGCCTCGCTCATCGCGCGCGAAGACGCCTTCGGCGCCCACAACTACCACCCGCTCGATCTGGTGATCGCCGAAGCCTCCGGCAGCTGGGTGACGGATGTGGACGGCCGACGCTATCTCGACTGTCTGAGCGCCTACTCGGCCGTGAACCAGGGCCACGCGCATCCGCGGCTGCTGGCCGCCATGGCGCGGCAGGCGTCGCGCGTCACGCTCACCTCCCGCGCCTTCCGCAATGAGCAGCTGGGGGCCTTCTGCGAGGCGCTGGCGACACGCTGCGGCATGGACATGGTCCTGCCCATGAACACCGGCGCCGAGGCGGTGGAGACGGCCATCAAGGCGGCGCGCCGCTGGGGCTATCGTGTGAAGGGCATTCCGCAGGATCGCGCGGAGATCATCGCCTTTGCCAACAACTTCCACGGCCGCACCACCACGCTGGTGGGGTTTTCCAGCGAAGCCGCGTACCGCGCCGACTTCGGGCCCTTTGCGCCGGGCTTCACGGTCGTGCCGTTCGGCGATCTCGACGCCGTGCGCCGCGCGATAACCGGCCATGCCTGCGCCGTGCTGGTCGAACCCATTCAGTGCGAGGCGGGTGTGCTGCTGCCACCCGAGGGGTTTCTGCGCGAGTTGTCCGCGCTCTGCCGCGAGCAGAACGTGCTGCTGGTGGCCGACGAGATTCAGACCGGGCTTGGACGGACCGGGGCCTGGTTTGCCTGCGATCATGAAGACGTAAAGCCCGACCTGTACGTGCTGGGCAAGGCGCTGTCGGGTGGCTGCTATCCGGTCTCGGCCGTGGTTGGGCGCCGCGAGGTGCTGGGGCTCTTCGAGCCGGGCTCGCATGGCAGCACCTTTGGCGGCAACCCGCTGGCCTGCGCGGTGGCGCTCGAGGCGCTGGCGGTGCTGGAAGACGAGCAGCTCATTGCGCGGGCGGCCCAATCCGGCGCCTGGCTGGGCGCCCAGCTCGCGCAGCTCACGCACCCGTCCATTGTGGCGGTGCGCGGCCGTGGCCTCATCTGGGCCATTGAACTGCGCGAACCTGCCCGCCCCTGGGCCGAAGCCCTGCAGCGGCGCGGGGTACTGTGCAAGGAGACGCACGGCACGGTGCTGCGGCTCTCGCCGCCTCTCGGCACATCACGTGAGGATCTGGCATTCCTCGTGAAACAGTTGCAGCACGTTTTCGAGCAACACCAAGCGGAATGAACTCAGGACCCGAAACTCCAACACAGAACCCGGAACTGATCAGTTTCGGGTTCTGTGTCAAGGTTTCGAGTTGTGAGTGATCGAATACCGAGTTGTGCGGGGAGTGATATTTTGCGTAACGCCCTTGATCGCTCACCTCGACACTGCTCATGTTCGAACCGCTGCCACTGCCCGCCACTCCGCCCCGTCTGCCCAATCGTGTGCTCGTCACGGGCGGTGCCGGCTTCATCGGCAGCGCCTGTGTGTGGGCGCTGAACACCCTGGGTGTCGAGCGCATCGTGGTCACCGACCGCCTGGGGCGCGACGAGAAGTGGCGCAATCTCGTGCCGCTGCGCTTCGAGGATTACCTCGAGGCCGACGACCTGCTGCCACGCCTCGATTCGGGCGCCCTCGGCAAGTTCGATCTCGTGCTGCATCTGGGCGCGTGCTCGGCCACCACGGAACTCGACGCCACCTTTCTGGCGCGGAACAACTTCGAGTACACCAAGCAGCTGGCGCAGTGGGCGCTCGCCAAGCATGTGCGCTTCGTGTATGCCTCGAGCGCGGCCACCTATGGTGATGGCGCCGCGGGCATGAGCGACATCGACAACAGCAATGCGGCGCTCACGCGTCTGCGCCCGCTCAACGCCTACGGCTACTCCAAGCATCTCTTCGATCAGTACGCGGCGCGCGCCGGTGTGCTGCCGCGTCTCGTGGGTCTCAAGTACTTCAACGTGTACGGCCCCAACGAGGCGCACAAAGGCGACATGCGCTCACTGGTGCACAAGGCCTACGGCCAGATCGAGGACAGTGGCGTGGTACGGCTGGTCCGCTCCCATCGGCCCGACTACCGTGACGGCGAGCAGCAGCGCGACTTCCTGTATGTGAAGGACGCCGTGGCCATGACGCTGCATCTGGCCATGCCGCCGTCCGCCGGCGGTCTGTACAACATCGGCAGCGGCAAGGCCAATACCTGGCTCGCGCTCACCTCGGCCCTCTTCGGTGCGCTCGAACGTCCACCGCAGGTCGAGTTCATCGACATGCCCGAGTCCATCCGCGCCAAGTACCAGTACCACACGCGGGCGGACATCGCGAAGCTGCGCGCCGCCGAGTACATCGCGCCGGTCACGTCACTGGCCGATGCGGTGAAGGACTACGTGAAGGGCTATCTGCAGGGCGATCGTCGGTTGGGGGACTGAACCCTCGTGCCCGTGCCCCGACTGCGCGCGCGCCTGATCTGTGCCGTGCTGTGTGGGATAGGCGTGTGGTTGTCGGCGTGTCGGACAGCGGCCGATGCGGACACCCGTGGCGACGGGACCGGCCGCGACACCGTCCTCAGCTGGGGCGGCGACGCCGAGGGCGGCGCACCGTTTGTCGAGGCCGACGCGCAGGATCCCTCGCTGGTGCGCGGGTTCGACGTGGAATTGGCCGAGCTCATGGCCGCCCACGTGGGCCGCAAGGCGCAGTTCGTCCAGGTGGCCTGGGCGTCCATCGAGCAGTCGGTGGCGCGCGGGGATGTGGACGTGGGCCTCTCCGGCCTCGAAGACCGCCCGGCGCTGCGCACGCGGTATGCGGTCACCGATCCCTATTTCGAGTTCCGCGAAGTGCTGGCGGTGCGCCCCGCCGACACCGCCCGCTATCGCAGCCTGGCCGATCTCAGAGGGCAGCGCGTGGCCACGCTGGGCAACACGCTGGCCTACCGCCTGCTGCTCGACGCGCAGCGTGATTACGGCGTGGTGCCGGTGTCGTACGACGACAACGTGCATCCCTACACCGACCTGCTCGGCGGGCGCGTGGAGGCGGTGCTGCTCGATCATGTGCTGGCGGAGCAGGCCGAGCGGCGCACACCCGGCTTCGTGATTCAGCCGGGCACAGTGGCCATCGGTCACTATGTGGGCGTGGTGGCGCAGGGGCGTGAAGCGCTGCGCGATTCACTCAATGTCATGCTGCGCCTGCGCATGGCCGACGGGTCGCTGGAACGCATCTTCCGCCGGTGGCAGGTATGGGACAGCGCGCAGGCGGCGTTTCAGGCGCGCGTGCTGCGGGACGCGAAGTCCACGCCCGGTGATGCCGTTGCGGCCACGGAGGCTGTGGCCGCCGGGCCTGCCACATCGGACGCCGACGCATCGGACGCCAACGCCTCGGACGCCAACGCCTCGGACGCCGACGCGTCGTATCTGCCGGCGCTGCTCCGCGGGGCAGGTCTGACGGTGGTCATCAGCGTGGCTGCGATGGCCGTGGCCGTGCTGCTGGGCATCGTCGTGGCCAGCGGGCGGGTGTACGGACCGTCCTGGATGCGCGCGGCGCTGGTGGTGTATGTGGAGGTGGTACGCGGGACGCCGGTGCTGCTGCAGCTGTTCGTGCTGTACTACGGATTGGCCGGTGTGGTGCGGCTGCCGGCGCTGCTGGCCGCGATTCTCGGGCTGGGGCTCAACTATGCGGCGTACGAGGCGGAGGTGTATCGCGCAGCGCTGCAGGCCATTCCGCGCGCGCAGCTGGAGGCGGCGCGCACCCTGGGCCTCAGCGAATGGCAGGTGTTTCGTCTCGTGCGTGCGCCGCAGGCCTTGCGTCTGGCCCTCGCGCCCATGACCAACGACTTCGTGGCACTGCTCAAGGATTCGTCGCTGGTCTCGGTCATTACGGTGGTGGAGCTCACCAAGCAAACGGCCATCTACGCCACCAATGTGGGCAGCTGGCTGGTACCGGGTCTCCTGTGCGCGGCCATGTACCTGGCACTGTCGCTGCCGCTCGCGCGCGTGGCGCGCCAACTCGAAGCGCGGTGGCGACTGCCGTGAGCAACATGTTCACCTCCACGTCGGAGCAGGAACAGGGCGGCGGCCATCGGCGGCGGGATGGCTACGCCGTGCACATCGAGGGGCTGCGGGCCATGCGCGGCGGGCGCGCCGTGCTGCACGATGTGCTGCTCGCGGTGCCTCGCGGCCAGGTGTGGACCCTCATGGGCGTGTCCGGCGCCGGCAAGAGCACACTGCTGCGCACGGTGGCGGGACTCGAACCGTTCGACGGCGGACGCATTGTGGTGGAACAGGCCGTGACACTCACACCGGGCCCCGTGCCACGCGAGCGGCATCTGCGCGCACTCCGCGAGCATGTGGGTTTCGTGTTTCAGCAGCATGCGCTCTTTGCCCATCTGTCGGTGCTCGACAACATCACGCTCGCCCCTCGTCATGTGCGCGGCCTGTCGCGATCCGATGCCGAAGCCCGCGCGATGTCGCTGCTCGAGGACCTTGGTGTGGCGCACCGGGCCACGGCCATGCCCGCGGAGATCTCCGGCGGCGAGGCGCAGCGGGTGGCCATCGCGCGGGCCCTCGCGCTCGATCCCGGGGTGCTGCTCATGGACGAACCCACCGCCGCCCTCGACCCGGCGCGGCGGCGCACGCTGGCCGAGGGCCTGCGCGCGCTCACACGCAACGGACGCAGCCTGCTGATCACCACGCACGACACCGACTTTGCGTTGGCTGTCGCGGACAACGTGGCCGTGCTGGCCGATGGCCAGGTGGTGGAGGTTGGCGCGCCGCGCGATGTGCTCACACAGCCGCGGCATCGGGCCACCCGCGCCCTGCTCTCGTCAGTGGATGGGCAGCGGGCGGACGCCACCGCGCCCGCAACCGGAAGCCCGTGATGCCGCTGCGCACGGCGCGCGCACTGGTGGGCCACGAGCGCAGTTACGCGGCCGATCGCCAACTGGGGTGGGCCCTGGCCTTTGTGGCCGGCGCCATCAACGCCGGCGGCTTTCTCGCCGTGGGACAGTACACCTCGCATGTCACCGGGGCCGTGTCCGCAGCTGCGGATGATCTCGTGCTCGGTCGCACGCCCCTGGCGTTGACGGCCATCGGGGCCGTGCTGGCCTTTCTGATCGGCGCGATGACCTGCGCCGTTCTGGTCAATTTTGCGAAGCGCCGTCAGCTGACGAGTGCCTTTGCGCTGCCGCTCCTGCTCGAGGCGCTGCTCATTCTGCTGTTCGGCCTGGCCGGCTCGCGGCTTGCGCTGGCCAAGGCCCTGCTGCTGCCGGCCACGGTGCTGCTGCTGTCGTTTCTCATGGGACTGCAGAATGCGGTGGTGACCAAGTTGTCCGAGCGGGTCATTCGCACCACGCACATGACGGGCATTGTCACCGACCTTGGCATCGAGCTGGGCAAGTGGCTGTACTGGAACCGCTCGCGCCACCGCGGACCCGATGTGGCCGCCGATCCGGAGCGACTGCGGGTGCTGACCGGGCTCCTGCTGGCCTTCTTTGTGGGCGGTCTCGTGGGCGCGCTGGGCTTCAAGCTGGTGGGATACAGCTTCACCGTGCCCATCGCCATGGTGCTGCTGCTGGTGGGCGGTGTGCCGCTGGTGGATGACCTGCGGGCGCGCCGTGCGCGTGTCGCGGGACGCTGACCACGGCGCAGGGCCTCAGCGCGGGCGCAACGCGCGCGCCCAGTCGTAAAGCTCCACGTACCGCCGCGCCGATTGCTGCCACGAGTGATCCGCACGCATGCCGCGTGCGCGCAGCAGCGCCCAGCCCTCGGCATCGCGATAGCTGGTGAGCGCGCGGGCGATGGCGTCCTGGAAATGACGGGCGTCGAAGGGGTGAAACACGAAGCCGTTGCCATCGAAGCCCTCGCGCACGGTGTCGGCCAGACCGCCCGTGGCCCGCACGATGGGCACACTGCCGTAGCGCAGCGCAATCATCTGCCCCAGGCCACAGGGTTCGAAGCGTGAGGGCATGAGAAAGGCATCACTGCCGGCGTAGATCTGCTGGGCCAGCGCCGCATCGAAGCCGGTGCGCACGGCAATGCGGTCACCGTGCTGCGCCGCCGCCTCGCGGAACACCCGCTCGAGATGCGCATCACCGCTGCCCAGCAGCACCAGTTGTGCGTCCGTTTCGCGCAGCAGCCAGGGCAGCACGGCCTCGAGCAGCACAAATCCCTTCTGCTCGGCCAGACGCGAGACCACGCCCAGCAGAGGGCGTGATGCATCGACCGGAAGGCCGCAGCGCGCCTGCAGGCTGGCCTTGCACGCCGCCTTGCCCGCCATCTGCTCCGCGTCGTAGGTGGCCTCGAGATGCGGATCGGTGGCCGGATTGTAGAGCGCGGTGTCGATGCCGTTGAGAATGCCGGCCACCCGGTCCTGACGATGGCGCAGCAGACCGTCGAGCCGCTCGCCGTATTCCATGCTGAGAATTTCCCGCGCATAGCGCGGGCTCACGGTGCTGATGACATCGGCAAAGGCGATGCCGCGCGCCATGCAGTTGAAGCTGCCGGCGATGCCGGGGCCCATGCCATTCTCGAGCAGTCCGCCTTCGGTGAGTCCGGCCACCCCCAGCAAATCGGGATGCCCCTGTCCCTGATAGGCCAGATTGTGAATGGTGAAGACCGACGCGATGTGGCCAAAGGTGTAGGCGTAATAGGTGCGGAGGTAGTTGGCGACCAATGCCGCGTGCCAGTCGTGTCCGTGCACGACATCGGGCGACCAGCCCGTGACTTCGCGCAGGTGCTGCATGGCGGCCAGCACTCCGCGCGCAAACAGCACGAAGCGCCGGATGTCGTCGCGCTCCCCGTAAATGGCATCGCGCTCGAACGCGGCGGGGATGTCGAGAAAGTGGACCGGCACCTCACCCAGGGCGCCGGTGTACAAACGCATCTCCTCGGCGCGTTCTCCCACCGGCAGGAAGGTGGCGGCCTGCGGACCAGTCATGGGTTCGGACCGGGTCCGCAGGACCTTGTAGCGTGGCATGATGAGGCGCACCTCGTGCCCCAATGCCGCAAGCGCCGCCGGCAGGGCAGCGGCCACATCGGCCAGGCCACCGGTTTTCACGAACGGAGCCGCTTCGGCGGCCACAAACAGAACACGCATGCCCTACCTTACGCGCCGGCCGCCCACGACGCAAAATGGCGGGGAGCAGGCTGTCTTCCCTTCAATGGAGCACCCGCAGGCATGACGTCGTCCCGCGGCACCCTGACGCGCTCCGCCATGGCCTATGTCCTGGCTGGCGGGCGTGGCTCCCGCCTGTATGAGCTGACCGACCGTCGCGCCAAGCCGGCGGTGTACTTCGGTGGCAAGACGCGCATCATCGACTTCGCCCTGTCGAATGCCATCAACAGCGGCATTCGCCGCATTGGTGTGGCGACGCAGTACAAGGCTCACAGTCTCATCCGTCACCTGCAGCGCGGCTGGAACTTCCTGCGCCCCGAGCGCAACGAGAGCTTCGACATCCTGCCGGCCAGTCAGCGCGTGAGCGAAACCCAGTGGTACGACGGCACGGCCGATGCCGTGTACCAGAACCTCGACATCATCGAGTCGTATCATCCCGAGTACATGGTCATCCTTGCGGGAGACCATGTGTACAAGATGGACTACGAGCTCATGCTCCAGCAGCACGTCAATGATGGCGCCGACGTGACGGTGGGCGTGCTGGAAGTCGCGCGAAGCGAGGCCAGTGGCTTCGGGGTCATGCAGGTGGACGCGCGGGACCGTATCGTGCAGTTCCTCGAAAAGCCGGCCGACCCGCCGGGCATCCCCGGGGCCCCGCACCTCGCGCTGGCGAGCATGGGCATCTACGTGTTCCGCACGGCGTTTCTCTTCGACCTCCTGAAACGCGACGCGGCCGATCCGCATTCATCCCGTGACTTCGGGAAGGATCTCATTCCCTACGTGGTGCGGCACGGCAAGGCGGTGGCGCACCGGTTTCGCGACTCCTGCGTGAAGGCGGACAGTGAGAACGAGGCGTACTGGCGCGATGTGGGCACGGTGGACGCCTACTGGGAGGCCAACATCGATCTGACCTCCGTAGTCCCCGCTCTGGACCTCTACGACCACGAGTGGCCGATCTGGACTTATGCGGAGATCACGCCGCCCGCCAAGTTCGTGCACAACGAGGAGGGGCGGCGCGGTCAGGCGCTCAGCTCTCTGATTTCCGGCGGATGCATCGTGTCCGGTTCGTCCCTGAACCGTTCGCTGCTGTTTACCGGCGTCCGCGTGCATTCCTATTCGCAGCTCGAGGGGGCGGTTCTGCAACCCTACGTGGAAGTGGGCCGCGGCGCGCAGCTGCGTAACGTGGTGGTCGATCGCGGGGTAGTCATTCCACCGGGCCTGGTGGTGGGCGAGGATCCGGAATCGGATGCCATCCGGTTCCGGCGCAGCCCCAAGGGCACGGTGCTCATTACGCAGTCCATGATCGACCGCTTGCTGGAGTCACCGTGACCCTCCCGGAAACACCTCGCCCCTCGCGCCGCCTCCGCTGGATGCCGGCGGCGCTGCTGATCGCGCTGTTTTCCGGCATCGGCTGCTACAAGAACACCGGGTCCGGCAACAGTGGCAGCGTGGTGATGATCGTGAACAACCGCGGATTCTTCGATGTGAATGTGTTCTCGGTGCGCGCCACCGGTGCGTCCAACCGTCGGCTGGGCCTCGTCAACGGCAACTCGCAGCGCACCATCATGGTGCCCGAGAGCGAGTTGCAGCCTGGTGGCATGCTGCAGGTGGCGGTGCGGGCCGTGGCCGGACGTGTGGGTTGGATCAGCCCCGCGCTGCAGGTGGGTCCCGGCATCGTCGCCCGCCTCGAAATCATCACCACCGCCGGCGGCGATGTCAGTCAGTCCCAGTTCTTCACGCAGTTTGCTTCGCCGAGTCCGAGCGACACGCTCGCCCCACGCTGATCGATCGCAGCGCTGAGCAATCCGCTCAGCGGTTCGTTTCAGTGGTTCGTTTCAGTGGTTCGCTTCAGCGCGGCGGCGCCCCCCACGCCTCGCGGATCGCGCGTCCGATGTGCGCGATGACCGCATTGCCCTCGCTCTCCGCCCAGTAGCGGGTATCGGCGTTCTCCTTCGTCATCACGCAGGCCACCACGCGCGCCGGCAGCCACAGCACGCCGCAGTCGGTGCGTGCCGCGTCCACATCGCCGGTCTTGTGTGCGGCCCGCACACCGTAGTTGAACCGCAGCAGCTTGGTGTCGTCGCCGTTGTGCCGCAGGATCTCCAGCATGGTGGAGTCGGCTTTCGGGCTCACCGCCTTGCCCTGGGCCAGCAGGGTGAACAGGCGGGCCATCTCCGCCGGCGTGGTGACGCCCAGTCCGTACTTGGCCGAACTGTCGGGTGCCACGCTCGCAATGCGGGTCATCGAGCCCGAATGCACCTTCGTGTGCGGCAGCCCCAGCGCCTCCATCTTCTGCCACACGCGACGAATCTTGATGCGGTCGAGAATGAGATTGGTGGCCGTGTTGTCGCTGAGCGTGGTCATCAGCCAGGCCACATCCCACAGGCGCAGCGTGAGCGGCGTGCGCAGGTACTGCAACTCGCCGGCCCCGCCCACCTTGTCGAGGTTCGTGAGCACCACCGGATCGTCGAGTGACAGCTGCCCCTGTTCGGCCAGATCGAACAGCGCCACCAGCACCGGGACCTTGATCAGCGAGGCGGTGGGAAAGGTCTCGTCGGCCCGACGCGTGAGCGTCTCGCCCGTTTCGAGATTGCTGATGTGATAGCCCACCACGCCGCGATGGGCGTTGGAGAGGCTGTCGAGCTGCGCCCGCAGACGCGCGGAGGTCGGCTGAGCGCTGAGCGTCTCGGCGCTGAAGAGTGGCGTGCTGCACAGCGCCGCACCCAGACTGGTCGACAAAACAAGAACGGGGAGGAGTCGCATGCCGGGAACATATCTGCCCCGAGTGCGCCTCGCTCCCCGTCTTGCCTCCCTGGACCGCCCCTCAGCAGCCAGGAAAGTAGATCCCTCCCAAGGACCTGCCATCAATACCCGGCAACTTGTGTGCGCGTCACCGATCGGTCGAGAGCGATTGTGGGCCCCTACGTGTCGCGCGTCACGCGGGCCGGCTGGTGGATGTCGGCGCTTCCCCGACAGGCCCGTCAGGTGAACTGCGAATACCGCTCACCCCTGCCGCCCGGGCACATTGCGCAGGCGACTGCACGCCGATCCATCCTCCTGCACCGAGCTGTCATGCGTCCGACGTCTGTTCCCTCCACACCGCTTCCCCGTGTCATTCAGGGAGGCATGGGCATTGGCGTCTCCAACTGGCGACTGGCCAATGCGGTCTCGCGCCTGGGACAGCTCGGCGTCGTGTCCGGAACGGTCATCGACACCGTCTTCGTGCGCCGGCTGCAGGACGGCGACCCCGGTGGCCATGTGCGACGGGCGCTCGCGCATTTCCCGATTCCCGGCGTGGCCGACGAACTGCTGCGTCGGTACTTCCGCGAAGGGGGGCGCGACAAGGACGAACCGTATCATCTGCTGCCCATGTACAAGCAGGTGGTGAGCGCCGCGCGTCAACGGGTCACCGTGGCCGCGGCCTTCGTGGAGACCTGGCTGGCGCGCGAGGGACACGAGCATGCCGTCGGGGTCAACCTGCTCACCAAGGTGCAGATGCCCAATCTGCCCACGCTGTATGGCGCCATGCTCGCCGGCGTCGCCACGGTCATCATGGGCGCGGGCATTCCCCGCGAGATCCCCGGCGCCCTTGATGCGCTGGCCGAACACGGCGTGGCCACGCTGCGTTTCGACGTCGAAGGTGCGCGTGATGACAACGCCCTGCTGCGATTCGACCCGGCAGATCTGTGGCCTGATCGGGCCCTGCCCTCCACTCCGCTGCTGCGGCCAGCGTTCTATCCCGTCGTCTCGGCGGTATCGCTCGCCGCGACGCTGGCCCGCAAGAGCAACGGACGCGTGGACGGTTTTGTGGTGGAGGGACCGACCGCCGGCGGACACAACGCCCCACCGCGCGGGACGCTCACGCTCGATGATCGAGGACAGCCGGTGTACGGTGAGCGCGACATGGTGGATCTCGCACGCATGGCGGAACTCGGCCTGCCCTTCTGGGTGGCGGGAGGCGCCGGCACGCCCGAGGGGCTGCGCGCCGCCGAGGAGGCCGGTGCGGCGGGTGTGCAGGTGGGGACCCTGTTCGCCTACTGCGAGGAATCGGGTCTCGCACCCGAGCTTCGCCAGACCGTCCTCGAGGGGGTGCGTTGTGGCACCGTCTCCGTGCACACTGACCCGCGCGCTTCGCCCACCGGCTATCCGTTCAAGGTCGTGCAGATCACCTCGAACATCGGCGGCAGTCCCGTTGCGTCGCCCCTCCACGGCAGCCGCGAGCGCCTCTGCGATCTGGGTTACCTGCGCGAGGCCATACGCCTCGATGATGGCCGCCTGGTCTACCGCTGCGCCGCCGAGCCCGTGGACGCCTACGTGAAAAAGGGCGGCACGGTGGAGGCCACGGTGGGACGTCAGTGCCTCTGTAACGGACTGCTCGCCGACGTGGGGCTCGGGCAGCGGCGTGAGACCGGTGTGGAGCCACCGTTGGTCACCAGCGGCGACGATCTCGCGTCGGTGGGACTGCTTTCCCGCAACGGTCCCTATTCGGCGGCCGACGTGGTGGCCTGGTTGGTGGGAAGCGACCGGCGCGCGCAGGTGGTCTGACCGCGGACCCGCGGGGGGCGTAAAGCCCCGGCCCTGAACTGCCGATACTCGAAGCCATTGGCGCGGCCCAGCGCCCGGCATTCGACAATCGTCCGTTCCCCCATGTTCTTTTCGCGTCAGTCCGCTGCACCGCCCGCAGGGCCATCATCTGCCACACCAGCAGCGCCCACGACTGACGAGGTGGGGCCGGTACTCGACGCGCTTGGCCAGGTGCTGGCGCAGTACGTCCAGCACGTGCTCGATCTGCCCGATCGTCCCACGCACGAGGTCCAGCACGAGCTCGAGGCCTGGAGACGTCACGCGCTGCTCGGCACTCCTGCGCCGGGCGCCGCGCAGCGTCCTGCAGTGGGCCGCGACACCGGCGAGCATGCGGCCGTGGAAGGCGGTGACGCCGAGCCGCCTGCTTCCGGCGGAATCCGGCAACGCAACTGGACCGGTGTCACGCAGGCCTTCGCCTCGCATCGCCGCGACGAGCGACGCTATGTGGACACCGCGCTCACCGACCTGCGTGATGCCCTCTGGACCTGCGTGGAACGCTCGCATCACGCGCTGCTGGCCGAGCAGCAATCGTCGCCGGTGGCGGACGAACAGGTCGCGCGCGTGCGATTGGCGCTCAACAACCTCGAAACGGGCGCAGTGAAGTCGGAGATCCAGCAGGCCATGCAGCATCTCGAGCAGGTCACGCGTCAGCGGCAGCACACACAGCGCGAGGCCTTCGGACAACTGGCGGCACGAGTCGAACAGCTGGGCTCACAGCTCGAGGAAGCACGGCGTGCGAGCGAAACCGATGCCCTCACCGGGCTCGGCAACCGGCTGCTCTTCGAGCGGCAACTCACACGGCTGGCCGCGCTGCACGCCCTGAGCGGACAGCCACTCAGTGTGGTGGTCATCGACCTCGACTTCCTCAAGACACTCAACGACGCGCACGGCCATCACGTGGGCGACGCGGCGCTGGTGACGCTGGCCAATGCCATGCCGCGTGTGTTCATCGGCGAAGGCGACGTGACCTGCCGCCTCGGTGGAGACGAGTTTGCCGTCCTGCTGCCGGGCACCACGCTCGCGCTGGCGCAGCGCCTGGCCGAGCGCTTTCGCAGCCAGCTCTCGGTACTGACGTGGCCGTTCCGCGAGCAGGCGGGCCCGCTGTCAGCCAGTGCGGGTGCGGCCGAGTGGCAGCCGCCGGAACTGCTGGCCGACTGTCTGCGCCGAGCCGATGCGGCCATGTATGCCGTCAAGCTTGCGCGCACACCACCCGTGCAGCCGGCGGCCTGACCGGCGTGGTCAACGGAAGGTCATGCAGCCAACGGGGGGCGCGCTATCTTACCCAGATGCGCGCCCTCTTTCCTTCCTGCCCCGGCCGCCGCGGCACGCTGCGTCCGGCTGCCTTGCTCACGCTGCTGGCCGTGGGCAGCACCACCCTCGCGGCGCAGCAGCCGAGGCCGCGTGCCGGCAATGCCGCACGTGAACCCGCGCCAGCCATTTCGCTCGACGAGACCGCAGCGCGGCGCCGCGCGCTGGCCGAGCGTCTGGAGAACGGCGTCCTGATTGCCTTTGGCGGGCGCGCACTGGTGCACGACTTCAGCACCTTCTATCAGCTGCCGTCGTTCCGCTATCTCACCGAACTCAACGAACCCGATCACGCGCTGCTGATGGTGGTCAAGGACAAGGTGCCGCAGAGCACCCTGTTCCTCACGCCGCTCGACGCGCGCACGGCGTTCTACTACGGGCAGCGCACAGACTCGGCCAGCAGCATGGCGCGCACCGGCATGCCGGCGCGCAGCTTCAGCGCCCTGGCCGCTGTGCTGGACTCTCTCGCGGGCAGCGGTCAGACCTTCTGGCACATCCCGGATGTCGAGACCACGGATTTTTCGCGTCTCGACACGCTCACGCGGGGACAGGAAACGGTGAAGGCGCTCACGCGCGCCCATCCTGCGCTGACCATTCGCAATGCCATGCCGCATGTGCTGGCGGTGCGCGCGCGCAAGTCGGCCACGGAGCTCGCGCTCATTCGCAAGGCGGTGGAAATCAGCGCCGAAGGCCATCGCGCGGCCATGCTGACAGCCAATCCGCAGCATGAGTACGAACTGCGGGCCGCGCTGGAGTATGAATTCACGCGGCGCGGCGCCGAACGGCCGGCCTATGGCTCCATTGTGGGCGGCGGCTACAACGGCACCACGCTGCACTACATGAAGGACAGCGACCCGGTGAAGCCGGGTGATCTGGTGGTCATGGACGCCGGCGCCGAGTACCGCGGGTATGCGGCCGACATCACGCGCACGATTCCGGTGAGCGGCCGCTTCACTCCCGAGCAGCGCGCGCTGTACCAGCTTGTGCGCGATGCGCAGGCCGCAGCGGAGCGCAACAGCAAGCCCGGGCTCAGCATTCGCGCCGCCGCCGACTCCTCGGTGGCGGTGCGTGTGAAAGGGCTCGCGGCGCTGGGCCTCATTGAAAGCGAAGACGCGCAGTACGATCCGCCCTGGCGTGTGGACTGCGTCGCGTCGCCGGCATCCTGCAGGCAGGCCAACCTCTGGACCATTCACGGCATCACGCATGGCATCGGGCTCGCCGTGCACGATCCACTGCAGGGCGACGCGCGCCGTGACGGCGTGTTTCACGAGGGCGACGCCTTCACCATCGAGCCCGGCATCTACGTGAGCACAAAGGCGCTCGACGTGCTTCCGGACACGCCGCGCAACCGGCAGTTCAAGGCCAAGGTGCTGGCGGCCGTCAAGCGCTACGAGAACACCGGCGTGCGCATCGAGGACGACTACATCATCACCGACAAGGGCCTCGAGCGTCTCTCGCTTGTGCCGCGCGAGATCGACGAGATCGAGGCCCTGATGGCGCGGCGCCGGGCCATTCAGCCCTGACGCCGCAGCGTCACGCGATCAGCGTCACGCGATCAGCGGCGCATGGCGCGCAGCGTGACAAATTCGGGGATCGTGGCCTCGAGAATCTCCGTTACGGCCTGACGGTCGGCCGCGGCGAAGTTCTGCAGGTCCGGCGTGTCATCCTGACCGCTCAGAATGTCCCACAGGCGCGCGTACACGGCGCGGCGCGCCACCAGCGGCAGCGAGGTGAAGGCCTCGGAGTGAATGAGAAAGCTGCAGGGGTAGCGGAAAAGGCGCGTTTCGAGCTCGAGATCGCGCAGTGATCGCCCCTTGCCGTCGCGCGGGCCGTGGCGCATGAAGTCCTGTGCAAAGCTGGTGCTGCCGCGCATGGGCGACGGCAGCGGCGCGGCCTTCACGAACAGCAGACCGCGCACCAGGTTCTCCACGGCGCCACGCAGCGCGGGGTGATCGCTGAACACCGTGTCGCCGCCGCCAGGCGTGATGGCCTCCTGCAGCAGCGCCTGACGCGCCGCCTCGTGCGTGGCCGTGATGAGATTGTGCAGGATGGTCTGGTGCGTGAGCACCGACAGCGCCACCACGTCGCTCTGCCCGGTGAGATAGCCCGTGGTGTCGAAACGCTCGCCCAGGCTGTGCACCACACCGCCGGTGAGCGCCGTGACACCCGAATCGCGCGCCAGGATGTCGGCAAGAAAGCGCGCGCGATAACCGTCCTTGTCGCTGATGTCCTGGAAGAGCAGCGGCGAGTAGGTGTTGGCGGCGTGTCCGCCCGTGCCGGTCACATACCACCCGCCGTAGCGCTGCGCATAGGGCGTGGCATCGGTGGTGCTGCCTTCGTGCACCCCCGTGACGGGATAGCCATGCCGGTCGGACACGGTGGACAGCACCATGAAGCCACTCACGCCGCCGGTGGCCGTGCGCGAGGTGTGGCACATGAGACAGGTGCGCCCTTCGCGCTGCAGTGATGCGCCACCCGTGGACGCGGCGCCCAGGCGCTGCGGCATGGTGTAGAACACGCCGCCGCGTGTGGGATCCACGGCGCCGATCTCGAGAAAGGGACTGTCGAAGACGTAGCCCACGTACACGTCGTCATTGAAATACAGCGCGCGCGGCGACCACGGGGTGATGCGATCGGTCTGCAGACTGGTGCGCGAGAACACCAGCACCTGCGACGACACGGGAATGTCGAGCGCGTCGAGCAGCGCCGGCAGAAAGCCTAGCGCCGAGTCGTGACGCAGCCGCACCGTACCGGCCGCCAGCTGCGCCTTGAGGCGCGCGACGGGATCGCGCGAGCTCAGACTGTCCACCGACGCCACATGCGTCCGGGACGCCGCCGGCGTGCGGACGGCTGAAGCGCCGAGGGCGAGAGCGGCGGCGATTGTCACCACACCCAGACGGGTGATGCGCTGTGCCACCCGATGCTGTCCCTCGGCGCGTGTCGTCATTGATTCAGTTCCTGTCGGCGTTTGCTCGCCAGCGCGGAGGCGGCCAGCAGCGTGAAGGGGCTCACCGTGGCGATGAACACCGAGGCGATGAACACCGAGGTGCGGGCGGGGATGGTGTCCGGAGACGCGTCGGGCTCTCCCCGCACCATCGTGAGTACCAGCATGAACAGCGGTTGCACGGCGAGCACCAGTGCGCCCCAGCGCCAGGCTTTCACCGGCGACAGATAGCCGCACAGGCCGGCTGCGGCCATCATGAGCATGAGCCACAGCAGTTGCACCGCGCCCTGCGGGATGCCGCGCGCGCTGAACCACGGTATGGCATCGATGATGGCGTAGCCCACGAGTCCGCAGGCCACGGCGAGCGCAGCAGCGCGTGACGGGGGCATGGTTCCGGTGGAGGGCATCTCGGGTGCGACGGACATGAAGAACACCTCAGGTACCATGCGCGGCACCTGCTGAAGGGTGTACGAAGGGAGCGGGGCTCGCCGTTGAGCGGACCTCCGTATGGGCAAAGCTAGTGCGACGGCCGGCGCCCTCCCACTCGCCGCGGCCACCGGACCGGGACGCGGGATCGGTCTGCTCTCACGCGTGACGAAACGTGGCAGCCGGCGTATGCTTCAGCAGCGGGCGGTGCAGCCCGTTCCCCGGGTCTGTCTCCCCACCCTGAGCGCGTGATCCTGCGACTTGCGGCGTTCGCCGTCCTGCTGATCGGGACCACTTCATCTGGCGCTCGAGCCCAGTCCGTTCCGGGTCAGATCGACGATGCGGCCTACGTGGGTTACGGCCGTCGCGATGGCCTGCCCGATGCCCCCATTCTGAGCCTGCGCATGGAGCGCAGCGGGTATGTGGTGGCCGGGACCAGCCAGGGCGTGTTTCGCTTCAATGGCCGCAGTTGGGAGTCGGAATCGCTGCCACCCATGGTGAGTCGGCGCGAATACCGGGACGTGCTCGAGGCTCCCGACGGACGGCGGTTCTACGTGCACTCCTTCGGCGTGGTGCTGCGTGAGGGGACACGGTGGACCCGCGTGGACAGTCTCGCCACGCGACTCGCTCCCATCTATTCCGCCACGATCTGGCGTGATGAGCAGGGGCAGGCCACGCTCGTCGTTGGAGCGTCCGGTGGTGTGTTTCGCTGGTCGCCAGGCAGCGGCTTTGTGGCTGTGCCGTTGCCGGACGGCATGAGCAGCGCCGATGCCATGGTCGATGCAGCCCCGGGCGCCGCCGGGCGCGGCGATGCGTTGTGGATCGGCACCCGCGGCGGTGGCGTGGCGCGACTGCTGCAGGGACGCTGGACACACTGGGGCGAGGCCGATGGTCTGACCTCGCTGGGTATCGAGCACATTGCCGCCGCTCCGGCCCAGGACTCGGTGCGCGCCATCGTGGCCACCCAGGCTGGCGCGTTCGTGCTCGACGGGGCGCGCTGGCGACCCGTGGGTCCGCGACAGCACCTCGCACGCGCCCTGCGTGTGGTCATCGACGGACGCGGCGAGTCGTGGCTTGGCGCGCTCAGCGGCGAACTCTATCGCGTGGTGGACGGCGCCCCCTTCTCCCTCATCGAACTGAGCGGACGGACACGCGGCTCACGCGCGCAGGTGTTGCGTGCGGTTTCGCACGACCCGGGACGCACCACCATCTATGCGGGCTTCCGCAGCGGATCACTGCTGCGCTTCCAGCTCGGTGGTGCCGGGCGACTCATCGTGCCCCCCGAATGGATTGGGCATCCGGTCACGGCCGTGGCCAGCAAACGCGGGCCGGGCGAGCCCGGCTTCTGGAGCTGGATGCTGGGCGTGGGCGCCGTGCGCGTGCCTGATCTGCGCACCATCGGTGCCGGTACCGTGTTTCTTGAAGGCGGTGACGGGCGCGTGCGCCTGCTGCCAACCCGCGCAGGCGGCGAACGTCTGCTGCTTTCGGTGGAGTGGCGCCTCTTCCAACACCGCAATGGTGTCTGGCAGCGACTGGGCGGGCTTGGCCCCGGCGACTACATCCACGGCCTGGTGGAGCTGCCAACACCTGATGGTCCTACGCGTCCGGTCATCATTGGCACGCGGGGCGCCTGGATACTCAGTGACCGCGACGAGTTGGTGCCGTGGGAAGGCTTTCCCCTGGACATCGTCACCACCGAGGTTGATACCGCCGGCACAACGGACAGCACACGCCATGTGTCGGTGCTCGCCGTGTCGCGGCAGGGACTCGTCTATCGCCTCGATAGCGCAGGTTGGCGCGCGCTGGACGTACCGCCGCGGCCACGGCAGTCGTTCGTGCGCGCCGCGGCCACCCTGCGTCTGCCGTCCGGAGAACACGTGGTGGTACTGGGCACGGGTGATGGTGTCGAAGCCCTTTGCTTTGCGGGCGGCACGAAACGCTGGAAGCGCCTCGACGCCGACGGGCTGTGGACGATGGCCGGCCGCGAGATTCTCGACCTGGCCGCCCTGCCCGACGGACGGCTTGCCGTGGGGACCGGCGACGGGCTGCAGATACTCGACATGGGAACGTCGCTGGATGAGCCGGAGCGCATCGTGTCCTCCTTCACCGACGCCGACGGCCTCCCGCACCCCTTCGTTTCGAGCATCGGCGGCGTGGATGCCGAGCAGCGTCTGTGGGTGGGCACCACACTGGGCGTGGGCGTCGTGCCCCTCGCGGCCATGCGCACCGAACGCGCACCGCCACGCCTGCTTGGCGTGAGTGTGCTGGACGGCGCCGGCAGGCCCATCGAACAGGACGCGCGCATCGACGCCGACAACGCGCGTCTCGATGTGACGGTCTATGCCACGTCGTACCATCGTGATCTCGACCTGCGCTACCGTGTGGAACTGGACGGGATCCCACTGCACAGAGTGCCATGGACGGATCGCGCGACCCATACGCAGCTGTCCCTTCCGGCGGGACAGCATGTGCTGCGCGTGCAGGTCATGGACTTCGAAGGACGCCGCTCCGCCATGCTCGAGCGGCGCTTCCGTGTGCTGACGCCGCCCTGGCGCTCACCCGCTGCCGTCCTGGCGTACGGTGTGCTGTTCATCGGCACGTGGATCGGCGTGTTGAGCTGGCGCACGCGCAGCGTGCAACATCGGGCCCAGGAGGCCGAGGCCAACGAACGCCGCCTGTCCATCAGCGAAGAGCGCTTCCGACGGCTGTTCGAAGACGGCGTGAACCCGCAACTGCTGGTGCTCGACGGTGTGGTATGGAAGGCCAACGCCGCCGCGCAGCAACTGCTCGGCCAGGATCTGCCGTTGGCCGGCACCCGCGTGGAGCTGCTGCTTCCCGTTACGGACGGCATGCCCATGGGCGCAGGAAATACGCCCGTTCCCGACAGCTGGCGACGGGAACTGGTGGGACGGACCACGCAGGGTGAACCACTGCCACTCGATGTGCGTCGCACCCGCATTCCCCTCGACGAAGGCACGCTCGAGCATCTCGAGTTGCAGGATCTGCGCGAACGTGAACGCCTGGCGCGTGAACGGCGGGACCTCGAAGCCCACGTGCGTGAAACACAGCGTCTGGAGTCCGTGGGCACGCTGGCCGGCGGAGTGGCCCACGACTTCAACAATCTGCTCACGGTCATCCAGAGCAACGCCGAGCTGGCCGTGCACGAAGTGCAGCAGGCGCCGGCGCCGGTGCCTGCGGCGGCCGACGCACTGCGTCAGGTGCTCGTGGCCAGCCGGCGCGCGCGTGAGGTGGTGCGGCAGATTCTCACTTTCAGCCGCAAGACCCCACCGCGGCGCAGCGACATCCATGTGCGTACGCTGCTTGAAGAAACGCTCACGCTGCTGCGTGCAACCATCCCCTCCACGATCACGCTCACCGTGAACGACCGCGCCGGCGAAGCCTGGGTGAAGGGCGATGCCACGCAACTGCAGCAGGTGCTGCTCAACCTCTGCGCCAATGCCGAACACGCCATGCGGGCCACACATGGCGGGGTCCTGACCATCACGCTCGACTGGGCAAGCGCCGATCGTCAGTTGGCCGATGGTCAGGCCACGCTGCTGCTCAGCGTGCGTGACACCGGCACGGGCATGACGGACGACGTGCGCGCACGTGCCTTCGAACCGTTCTACACCACCAAGCCCGTTGGCGAGGGCACCGGGCTCGGCCTCAGTGTGCTGCACGGCATCGTCGGCGCCCATGGCGGCGATGTGGCGCTGCAGTCGGTGCCCGGCGCTGGAACAAGCGTCACAGTGCGGCTGCCCGCCTTCCGCCGCGAGGCGAAGCCCGCACATCTGCACACCCCGGCAGCCACCGACCGCGTGAGAGCGCCACGTCGCGTGCTGGTGGTGGACGACGAACCCGCCATTGCCCAGGTGCTGCAGCGCACGCTCACCCGCCGAGGTTTCGAGGTGGAAACCGCCAGCAACGGCGCCGAGGCGCTGTCGCGTCTCGGTCGCGGTCCGGACATCGATGTGCTGGTCACCGATCACACCATGCCGGTGATGACAGGTGCTGAACTCATCACGCGCCTGCGCGAGTCAGGCAATGCCTGCCCCGTGGTGCTCATGTCCGGCTTCGGCGCCGTCATCAGCGACGAGCATCTGGCGCCCTATGCCGATGTGCAGCGCCTCGACAAGCCCTTTGCCACCGAGGATCTCGTTCGGCTCATTGCCGGCACGACCTGACGGCGGCGGCGCTCAATCCAGGGGCGTGAGGCCGGTGATCACGTACGCCACGTCACCATCGGCAACGCGTGAGGGCGCATAGAATGCTGCACGGGTGGGGAACCCCAGACGCCCATCGAAGCGCAGCTCGACCCGCTCGTAGAAGTCGGACCGCAGCGCGTCGCGAATGCGCGGAAAGAGACTGTCCACCACCGGTCGCCCGGACCAGTACTGTGCCGGAATCGCTGTACCATCGGGAAGGCGGACGTCCACAATGGTCGTGCCATGCACCGTCACGAGGGCCGGCCGTGCCATCTCGGCCAGACAGAAGCATTCCTTGGACATGAGCATGCGGTAATTGCGGAATCCGCGTTTGCGCCAGAGCGTTTCGGCGCGTTCGAGATCGCGCAGTTCCGCAACGCCGGCCGGGGGCGCGTCGCTGCCACAGGCGGACAGCAGCGGTACGAGCCCGAAACCCAGCAGCGGAAGGATGAGGCGGCGCAGGCGAGTGAGCAGCATATCCCTGCTACCCTGCGGCGACCGGTCCCGTCACCGGGGCGCTTCCGCCCAGCCCCGCAGTCATGCGACCATGCGCGCCGCCGCCCACGCCGTCGCTGCCGGGCGGGCTCAGCGGCAATCAGAAGTTGAACTGTGCCTGCAGGCGCATGAGACGGCCCGCCTGCTCGTTGATGGGACGGGTCTTGTCCTCGAATCGCCGATCGCCCTGATACCAGGCGGCCACGAGTTCAAAGTTGGCATGCGGCTGCCACTCAACGCCGAACTCCACGTCGTTCACGTCGTAGCTGCGCGCATCGCGCTCGTGCTTCTTGCCCCCGTCATAGACCTGGTAGCGCACGAAGGGCGAAAACACCTGGGTGCGCGCCTTGTGCTGCCAGGTGACGGTCACGAAGCCGCCGTGCAGCGACTGCGTTTCGATGCTGTCGCGCGCAGGGTTGTACTCGGGGCCGCGGCCCACGTTGTACTCGGCGAGAATGCCCAGCGGCTGCGGCGCGATGGCCAGCGTGGCCAGTACGCGCTCGTCGCGGTAGTCCCAGTCGGCGCGTCCCTTCACGCCCGACGTGCGCTGATCCGGCGTGATGCGATACATGCCGGTGTAGGCCGCCACCGAGGGCTCGATGATCTGCCCACGCACGAGGAAGGGGTAGGTGACGCGCGCCACCACGTGCTGATTGTCGTTGGCCTCGGCCCGATTGGCCGTCTGACCGTTGTACGCACCCACGGTGATCACGCCGTAGTCGCCGCTGCCCTTGAGATTGTCGTTCACCAGGTGCGCGAAACGCTCGCGGGCCACACGCGGCGCCCACATGAAGAACACACCGAGGTCGCGCTCGTTGGCATTGGCGCTGTTGGTGCCATCGGCACGATCGAGTGGGATGCGGTTCTGGCTGCTCTGCATGTTTTCGAAGCTGAACGGCACCTTGCTCTGGCCGATGCGCATCCGGAACTCGTTGGCCTTGTCGAGGCCCACGTCCACGTACCAGTCACGCAGCTGCGCCACATGCCCGGTGGTGCCGGCACTCGAGGCGTAATCGGGCTGCAGGTAGATGAACACCTGCGGATGCACATAACCCTGCAGGATGATGCGTGCCCGCCGGATGAAGAAGCCGCCGTTCTCGCCCCAGCTGCGATCGCACTGTTCGCACTGCAACTGCGGGTTGTTTTCGAGCAGGCGATTGTAGCGGATCTGTCCGTAGCCGCGAATGCGGATGTTCTCGTACCAGGCCTTGGCCTTGGGCGCCTTGGCCGCGGCGGCGGCGGCGGAGTCGGCCTTGGCCCCCTGTCCCTGCCCCGCGACCTGGGCCTTGAGCGAAACCGGCGGAATCAGTCCGCCGGCGGTGATCGCCAGGGCGAGCACAACGTGCCGGAGCAGCCCGTTGGGGCGCTTCGGCTGCAGGAACGGCGAGATCGAATGGGTACGGGTCATGGCTTCGGTCGTTGGTCGGTCACCGAGTCATCGGCGGACTGCGACCGAACCGTAACCGGCCGTTACACGGTAACGGCTTGCGTGACAGGTCCGTTACAGAGCTGTGGGCTGTCCGTTGCACAACCCGGGTGCTCGGAGCAGGAAACGGGCGGAAGGCCGGTCACCGTGACCGAACTGCCGCCCGTCGTGTAACACCCAACCCGACTGTGCCGGGTACGCGGCCCTGAGCTCAGCCTTCCTTTGCGGGAGTGGGCGGATTGAGATAGGCCTGCACGCGCTTGCGGAAGCGCTCAGCCAGCAGGCGGCCCATGTCGCATTCCGTTGCCACCCATTCGGCGTTGCGAAGGGCCACCGGGTTGCCGGTGGCCTCGCGATAGGCGGCCAGCCAGGGTTCGACGCGCGTGAAGAGCAGTACGCCCTCGCCGTTGTTGCTCTCCATGAGGTAGTCGGCGTGCACGATGCCGTGCCGCGCCATGGCGTAGGCCATTTCCCAGTACGAAAAGACCTGGCGGAAGGCGGCGTTGAGCGGATGGTCGGGAGCCATCACCGCCATCACGTCGTCGAGGCTGCGCGGCAGAAAGTTGGCCACGAGGGCGCGGCGCGATTCGCGCATGACCGATTCGCGGCGGAGCTCATAGAGCTTGAGCACCAGTTCGGCGTCGTGATGATCCGGATGTTTCTTGCGTGGCACGTGTGCTATGGGACGTGGGTGAAGTGACTATTTGCCGCCAGATCGGCGGCGCGGCTTGGGAGTGGGAAGCGCGTCGGCTGTGACACGCAGCAGCTGTGACAACGCCTCGGCCTCGTCGAGCAGGTCCGTCACCAGCAGATGAGGCTTGGCACCGGGATAGGGTGCCCCATAGGCCGGCTTCTGCAGCAGAGCGGTGCCGGCCTCGGTGGGTTTCACGAAGACCTGATTGTCGCACACCAGCATCACGGGCTTCTCGTCCAGGTACACGGCATACTCCCCGAACATCTTCTGTGCGCGTACGGCCCCCGCGCGCGCGAGCTGGTCGCACACATACTGCACGAAGGCGGCGTCGCTGGCCACGGTCAGTAGCGCCAGCTGAGCGTGTCGGCGCCACGCGGCGCGCGGGCCCGCATACGATCGAGAATGCGCGGGATGTACATCTGGTGATAGCGCAGGCGTGAATAGGCGTTGCTGCGTGTGAGGTCGCCGTTCCAGCAATGCTCGGCGCGATCGCCGTAAAGAATCTCGCCGGTCCACTTGGGATTGCTGGTGGAGCGCAGGAACTCCTCGGTGAGATAGACGGCGTTGTTGAGATAGTAGTTGTCCATGTCGCCGACATAGATGTTGATCTTGTCGTGGACCTTGGGGCCCAGCGTGGCCCAATCACGACGCAGCATGTACGACAGGTCGTAGTTGTCACGCCAGTAGCGCGCGACCGCCGTGTCGATGACGCCGGTCTTCTTGTCCCAGATGGGTTTGGGGTAGCCATCGGGTCCCATGGGCGAATACGTGGCCTGCCAGATGTCCCACTGATCGCCACTGCGCCCTTTGCTGCCCAGGGCCGCCTCCCGGCGATTGGCTTCTTCCATGGTGTTGCGCACCTGACCCAGCCAGTTGCGCTGACCCGGACGCGGCGTGCGACGCCACGGCCCTTCGGTGAAATAGGCGTTGCGGTCTTCGTACAGGTTGAAGACCGTGTTGGCGCGGAAGTCGATGGGATCGGGACAGGCGATGTAGGCGCCGTTGAACTCATCGGGATAGAACAGCTGCACGGCCATGGCTTCCCAGCCACCGGTGCTGCCACCGTAGGTGATGCGCGCCCAGCCCTGGCCGATGCCGCGGAAGCGACGCTCCACCTCGGGAATGAGCTCAAACATGATGGCGTCGCCCCAGGGCCCCTGCGACGCGGAGTTCACCGCATACGAGTCGTCGTAGTAGGGCGTGGGATGCCGGACTTCCATGAGCAGCACGCGCGGGAAACCGGGACCCGTCCAATCCTTGTAGAACTGGTGATGCAGCTCCTGCTGAATGCGGTTGTAGCCGCGCAGGTTGAAGCGGGCGGAAAAGTCGGGCGCGAGATTCGGATCGGGCGGCGCCTCGCGAAAGCCCTCGAAGGTGGCCGGGAAATGTCCGTGGTAGACCACCAGCGGGTAGCGCGCATCGGGATGACTGTCGAAGCCGGCCGGCAGCAGCACGTTGGCCCCGATGTACATGTCACGCCCCCAGAACTTCGAAAGCCGCTCGCTGCGGATGGTGACATGCTTGATCCAGCGGGTGTCCTGCGCCGGCGCAATGGGCGCGATCTCGCGCTCCAGCACGAGACGCGGCCGCATGCGCTGGCGCGCGTCGAGCGTGATCCAGCGCGGGGTCGAGTACAGATTGCCCGGCTTGCGGCTCCACTGCTGCCCCTCGCCCTTGTCCGGCGGCAGCTTGACCGTGTGCCCGGTGCTCAGGCGAAAGGTTTCGTAGCGGTTGAGCACGGCCTGCACCCAGTAGCGACCACGCGGCAGCTCGCGCAGCGAGGCCAGCGGATATCCGTCCGCAGTGGCGTCGACCAGACGGGTGCTGCCGGGCGTCCACGCCTCCACGTCGAGCCCGAACACCTGCTGCGTGGCCACGTCGTCGCTGATCTGAAAGCGCGGTTCACGCGTGCTGTCCGTGGAGACAAGCAGCAGCAGACGTCCGTCGAGCGGCCCGTTGGCCTTGCCCGCAGGCAGCTGCACTTCCACCTGCAGTGCCGGTGGCCGAGCCGGTTGGGCATTGAGCGCGGTGACCTGCAGCGCGGTGGCCTGCAGCGCGGTGGCCTGCAGCCCGACGGCCAGCAGGGAGAGAGTTGTCGCCACGCGACCAGTGGGCATGCGCATGCTCCGGGGGAATGGGAATCGGTCGCGCAATTGTACGATGCGCCGCGGCAGGTGGCTACCGCTGACGATCGGCCGACGGCCTCAGCGTTCGACGTAGGTCTCGCGTGTGATTTCCCATCCCATGGGTCCGAGACGCCATTCGGCGCTGTACTGCCCATGCTGTTCGCGGCTTCGTCCGCCCATGCGCCAGCGCCCCACCCACTGGCCGCGCTCGGTGGCGGTGCGGCCGTCGGGCGCCACGTGCACCACCTCGGGTGAGCGTACGTACCCGCCAAAACCGCGGTCCTGCATCTGTGCCTCCCAGGCGTCCTGGTTGGCGGCACGCCCACGCAGCAGTGGCCCGCCGGCCACCTGCACTTCGATGTCCTCACTCATGAAGGACACCACGTAATGCGCGTCGAGTGATGCGATGGCGGCGTTGGACTGTTTGCGCAGCGCGCGAATGGTGGCGGAGATGTCGGCCATGACAGCAAAGATAGCGTGGCCGAGCGGCCAGCCGAACAGCAAGAAGCGCCGACTCAACCGAGTCGGCGCTTCTCTGTGCCGTCCGAGGAGGTTCGTGACGACCTGTGGTCGTGATGGCGCCTGCAGCCATCTGAGTCCCCGTCGACACCCGATTGGGCGGGCATGCAGCCCGGCCAACGGCGCGTTCCACACTGCGGTGGAATGTTGCAGCGGGTCGATGCGCGCGGTGCCGTCTCGCTACGCCTCTTTCACCCCGAGGAATCGGGATCGATCCCCGACCCGCCGAGGCATCGTGGAGGCATCGCCCTCACTCTGCAGGGCTATAGTGCAACCGTTCGGGCCTCGTCGCCATAGGGGAATCCTTTACGCGACCTCGACCGCGCCGGCTCAGCCTCCGGTGCCGAACTGCCGCGTGAACTTCACGAACACCGTGCGCTGCTGCGGCCGCACCCAGTCGAAGAAGCCGTTGGCTTCACGGCCATCGTTGAAGACCACGAAGAGACCGGTGCCCGCCGTGTTGAGCCAACCGAAGCGCACATTGGCCGACCAGATGCGCTGCTGGTTGTTGTACTGCGTGAGCGTCTGCACAAACACGCGCGGCGTGAAGAAGTAGTTGAGGCGCAGCGCCTCGAGCGTGCGCGTGAAGTCGCCCTCCGGCAGCCGCACGTCGTTGTGCTCCACGCTCAGCGACCCCGAGAAGGTGGCGCCACGCCGCACGGTAACGGTGCCCGACCCGCCGCGCCGCGTGCCCGTCCAGAACTCGCCGACATCGAAACGCCCGTTTGCCCAGATGTTCTCGCTGGGATCGGTCTGATAGTCGAACCCGAGCGTGCCCCAGTTGTACTGTCCGGGCTGCAGCACCACACCCGGCGCAATCTCGAACGGCGCCTGCAGGCCCTCGTGTGAGATGTTGTACTCGGGCCCGAAGCGGGAGCTGTTGGCAAACTCGATTTCGGTGAGGTCGATGTGCCAGTACCCCGTCTGATAGAAGCCGTCGCGCTGACCGAACACACCGCGATAGCTGGCGTGCGGATTCCACTGCCGGAACCACGACCACTCCGGCTTGCGCACCAGACGCATCATGGACACGTCGTAGCTGCGATAACCACCGGGGCGGCTCATGAAGCCCACCTCGGGGTTGAAGCCATCGCCCACCTGCGCCAGCCGCGCGCTGTGGTTCCACACGTTCGTCTGATAGGCCACGCGCGCGCTGTACGCGTATTCATCGCCACCGCGCCCCGGTGTTTCCGTGCGCGCGGCCCAGAGATCGCTGGTCCAGCTCTGGCCGATGCCGATGCGGCCGTCCAGCGCATAGGTGCGGTTCACATCGGCGCTGCTGTCGGTGCTCATGCGCTGCACGAACATGGCGCCCACCCGAGACCGTGACGACAGCTCGCGGATGACCCGGCCCACCGAGTACGACTGCCCGTTGCTGAATTGATCGGGCGCATCGGTGACCATCTGCAGCAGTCCCACCGTGGTGGAGCCAATACGCCCCGACAGGCGTCCGCCGCCCAGGATGGGCTGTGGCGCCCCGTTCTCGCCAATGCCGATGCGCCGCGAGAAGAACAGATCGACCGCCTGCGGTGTGCCGGCGCTGAACACCCCGGCGTTCTCGAGGAAAAACGGCCGCTTTTCGGGGAAGAAGACCGGAAAGCGGGTGAGATTCACCCGCTGATCGTCCACTTCCACCTGCGCAAAGTCGGTGTTGTAGGTGAGGTCGAGCGTGAGTGAGGGCGTGACGCCGTACTTGATTTCGCCGCCGAAGTCCGACGGAGAGCGCGTGGCGCGCACGCCATCGGTCCACTGCGCCTGGCTCGAGGTGAGCACGTAGGGCGTGATGGTCTGGATGCGGCGCACCGGCACCTTGAGATTGTCGAGCGTACCCGCCAGCGACAGGCGATACAGATTGAACTGCCGCGGAATGAAGGCCCAGTACAGCTCCTCGTTCTTGCGACGGATCATGCGCGACACGTTGAGCCCCCACGACTGCTCGTCGTCGCCCGACTGGTAGCGCAGCGTGGAGAAGGGAATGCGGAACTCGGCCGTCCAGCCCAGCGAATCGATGCGCGTGGCCACCGTCCAGCTTGCGTCCCAGTTGACGTTGAATCCGCCCATGGCGCCGGCCATCATGAGGTTCTGACCCGCCACGTTGGCGCCGCCGCCCTCACC
>JACVCT010000010.1:29361-34020 GCA_016741895.1 Gemmatimonadaceae bacterium
CGTGGCGTTGGCGAACATCAGCCATTCGATGAAGCGGGTCTTTTCCAGGCCGCCTTCGGGCAGCATCTGATTCTTATGCTTTTCCAGCAGGTAGAGGATGATGGCCGCACCTTCGCGAATGACCTGGCCTTCGTACTGCCCACCCTCGGGTGTGGTGGCGAACACGAATCCGTTCTGCCGGTCGTGATAGGTGTCGAAGATGAAGGCGATGTAGTCGCTATTGGCGAGCTGCACGTCGCGGATCTTCTCGCCGGGCACGATGAGACGCGGCTCCCGGTCGTACATGCGCGCGCCGATGTACAGGTTGATGCCGTCAGTGGCCAGCCGCACTTCCGTGCGTTCCGACGCCGGCACGCCTTCGTTGAGTTCGCGCTGCACGAAGTCGCTGATGGGCGTGCCCTCGCGCCAGAAGGCCTCATCGAGACGGCCGTCAATGCTGGGCGCGGTCGTGATGCGCAGGGCGGCCGCCGTGGGCAGCGGACGGGCCCGCGCCGCGCGCGCAAACGAGTCCGCCACCGCGGCATCGAGACGGATGGGCGGGGTGTTGGCGGCGTTGGGCTGCGCCGGGAGAACAGCAGGCGGCAGCGCCACCGCCAAACAGAGCAGCAGCGCCCGCAGGACGTGCGTCATGGGAAACACGGGAAGTGGAGGGGAGTGTCTGGTCCAGCGTGCTACGGTGCCGCGGAGCGAACCGGCGTCGGTTACTCCGGGATGACCGCCGTGACTTCGATTTCCACGAGCGCCCTGTCCTCCATGAGCGCCACCACCTGCACGGCCGTCATGGCAATGTCGTAGTGGCCGATGAGCTCGCGGAAGTGGCGGCCGATGGCGGGCAGGGCCGCGCGGTACGCCGCCCGATCGGTTACGTACCAGGTCATGCGAACGATGTGCTGGGGCCCGGCACCGGCCTCGGCCAGCACCGCCAGCACGTTTTGCAGGGCCTGGCGGGTCTGCTCGCCAAAGTCGTCGCTGTGAAAGACCTGCTGCGCGTCCCAGCCGATCATGCCGGCCACATGGACCTGGCGGCCGCTGGCCAGCACGCCATTGGCGTAGCCGCGCGGCCTGGGCCAGGTGGGGGGAAGCAACGGCGTGTTCATGAAGCGCCCGGAGTGTCGAGGTCGCGCAGGCGAAAGCGCTGCAGTTTGCCGGTATCGGTACGCGGCAGGGCGGACACGTACGCCACCCTGCGCGGATACTTGTAGGGTGCCACGGACTGCTTGACGAAATCCTGCAGGGCCTTGGTGGTGTCGGCGGTAGGTTCGTAGCCGGGCCGCAGCACCACAAAGGCCTTCACAATCTGGCCCCGCTCCTCGTCGGGCACGCCGATGACGCCGCACTCCGCCACGGCCGGGTGCTGCAGCAGGACGTTCTCCACCTCGGGTCCCGCAATGTTGTAGCCCGACGAAATGATGATGTCGTCCGTGCGCGCCTGGTAGTGGAAGTAGCCGTCGTCGTCCATCATGTAGGCGTCACCGGTGTAGTTCCACCCGTGCCGCACGTACTGCCGCTGCCGCTCGTCACGCAGATAGCGACAGCCCGTTGGCCCCTTGACGCGCAAACGGCCCACCGTGCCGGGCGGCACCGGCTGATCCTGCTCGTTCACCACCTCCGCCCGATAGCCCGGCACCGGCAGCCCCGTGGCCCCGGGCCGTGCATGCGCTTCGTCGGCGGAGATGAAGATGTGCAACAGCTCCGTGGCCCCGATGCCGTCGATGAGCTCGAGACCCGTGACGTTGCGCCAGAGTGTGCGCGTGGCCACGGGCAGGGCCTCACCGGCCGAAACACACTTGCGAAGGCGCGTGCCCTGCAGTGCCTCGGGGTGCGCCGCCATGGCACGATACGACGTGGGCGCCGTGAACAGCACCGTGGCGCCGAAGGCACGAATGGCGTCGAGCAGGTGCGGCGGCGTGGCCTTCTCCAACAGGACGGTCGAGGCGCCGATGGACATGGGGAAGAGCACGAGCCCACCCAGGCCAAAGGTGAACGCGAGGGGCGGACTGCCAATGAACACATCGTCCTCGCTGGCCCGCAGCACGTGCGGAGGCCAGCAGGCGCAGATGGCCATCACATCACGATGGAAGTGCATGGTGGCCTTGGGAATGCCCGTCGTGCCCGACGTGAAGGCCAGCAGACAGGTGTCATCGGCCGCCGTGTCCACCGCCATAAACGGCGCATCGTAGCGCGCCATGGCCTGTTCGAGACCGTCCGGACCCGCATCGTGATAGCAGCAGACCCGGCGCAGCACCGGCGCCATGAGCCGCGCCGCCTCGAGGTCCTCGCGCAACGACACATCGCACAGCGCGTGGGTGACCTGCGCGATCGCAATCATGGTGCTCAGCTCCTTGGCGCGGAGCATGGGCATGGTGGTGACGGCAATGGCCCCCACCTTCATGACCGCAAACCAGCAGGCCACCAGCATGGGGTGATTGCCACCACGCAGCAGCACACGGTTGCCGGGCACGACACCCATCTCGTGCACGAGCACGTGCGCAATGCGGTCGCTGTGCTGCTGCAGCTCGCGGTACGTCCAGCGCAGTCCCGGCGCAATCAGGCAGGGGCGCTCCCCACGGCCCGCAGCCACGGCGGCATCGAGCAGCGCGGCCGCGCAGTTGAGCGTGGGGGGAAACTGCAGCTCGGGCAACTCGAAGAGAAACTCCGGCTGCGCCTCCGGCGGCGGCAGATGATCGCGGGCGAAGGTATCGACGTGTGCGCTGGGCATGGGCGGCACTCAGACAGCGGGGGGCGCGGCCGCCCCGGCGGAGGTGGCGTCACGCAGCAGCTCGCGCGCGATGATGAGCTGCTGCACTTCACTGGCCCCTTCGTAAATCCGCAGAGCGCGAATCTCGCGGTACAGCCGCTCCACCGGCATGTCATGCAGCACACCGAGGCCGCCCCACAACTGCACGGCGGCATCGATGACCTGCTGCGCGCCTTCCGTGGCCACGTACTTGGCCATGGCCGCCTCACGCGTGACGGGTTGGCCCTGATCGCGCTGCCAGGCGGCGCGATAGGTCAGCAGCGCCGCCGAATCGATCGTGATGGCCATGCGCGCCAGCGTGGCCTGGGTCAGTTGCAGATCGGACAGCACGCCGCCAAAGAGGCGTCGTGTGGTGCTGCGCGCCAGCGCCTCGTCGAGCGCGCGCCGCGCCATGCCCAGCGCCGCCGCCGCCACCGAGGTGCGAAACACATCGAGCGTGCGCATGGCGATCTTGAAGCCCTCGCCGGATGCTCCGATGCGCGCACTCACCGGCACGCGGCAGTTGGTGAACCGCAGGCGCGCCAGCGGGTGCGGCGCCATGACGTCGAGCCGTTCGGCCACCTCGAGTCCCGGCGTATCGGCATCGATGATGAATGCCGAAATGCCGCGCGCGCCGGGCGCGTCGCCCGTGCGGGCGAAGACCACGTAGAAGTCGGCAATGCCGCCGTTGGAAATCCAGGTCTTCTCACCGTTGAGCACGGCCTGATCGCCGTCGACGGTGGCGGCGCACTGCAGCGCGGCCACGTCGGAGCCGGCGTCGGGTTCGGACAGGGCAAACGCCGCGATGGCCTCGCCGCGCGCCACCAGTGGCAGGTAGCGCGCCCGCTGCGCGTCGCTGCCGGCGAGCGAGATGGCGCCCGACCCCAGCCCCTGCATGGCAAACGCGAAGTCCAGCAGGGCGTCGTGACGCGCGAGGGTCTCGCGCGCGAGACACACCGCGCGGGTGTCGATGACGTCGGCCGCCCCGCCGTACGCCTCACCCGCCACCGCGTGCCGCAGCCAGCCTCCTGCCCCCAGCGCGCGCACGTAGTGGCGGCAGCGATCGTCGACGTTTCGCCCATCCGACTCTGGAGCCGGCGAGCCCTCGACCTGCTGCGCGGCCCAGACATCCAGCGCCACTGCAAAAGCCGCGTGATGCGGCGCGAAGAACGGCCAGTGGAGATACTGCGTGTCAGCCATGGCTCAGCGTCCCGCAAAGACGGGACGACGCTTGGCCACGAAGGCCTCGTAGGCCGCCCGGAAATCTTCGGTGAGCATGCAGAGCGCCTGCGCCTGCGCCTCGGCCTCGATGGCCTGCTCGATGCCCATGCTCCACTCCTGATGCAGCATGGTTTTGGTGAGACCATTGGCGAACGTGGGCCCCGCGGCCAGAGTCTGCGCGAGTGTACCGGCTTCGGCCAGCAGCGCGTCCGGCTCCACCAATCGATTGAAGAAGCCCCAGCGTTCGGCCTCTTCACCACGCAGGCTGCGCCCGGTGAACAGCAGTTCGCTCGCGCGTCCCTGTCCGATGATGCGCGGCAGCATGGCGCAGGCACCCATGTCGCAGCCTGCCAGCCCCACCCGGTTGAACAGGAAGGCCACACTCGCGCGCGCCGTGCCGATGCGCAGATCGGATGCCATGGCGAGAATGGCGCCGGCGCCCGCACACACGCCGTCCACCGCGGCCACGATGGGCTGCGGACAGGCCCGCATGGCCAGCACCAGATCGCCGATCTGCTGATCCTCGCCCACATCGATCCGCAGCACCGGCAGAGGCTCCTCGACCCCTTGCAACTGCAGGACGGCGATGTCGGAGCGCTCATCGGCCAGCAGGACCTTGGCGGTAAACTGGCGGCGGTCATTCAGGCCGACGACGATTTCATTCATGCCCTGGATGACGTGGGTGTTGGTCACTACCACAC
>JACVCT010000252.1 GCA_016741895.1 Gemmatimonadaceae bacterium
AACTCTTTGTGGCCAACGGCGGCGGCACCGGCGAGCGGCAGCTCCAGGACTTCAACAAGGACGTGAACGCCGACGTGGTGTGGAGCGACGCCGAGCGCTTCACGTACAAGAGTGTGGGCGACGTGGAGATCGAAGCCTGGCTGATGAAGCCCTACGGCTACCAGCCGGGCAGGAAGTATCCCCTGGTGCTCTACATCCACGGCGGTCCGCATTCGGCCTATGGCGAAGGCTGGTTCGATGAGTTCCAGAACCTCGCCGCGCAGGGCATGTTCGTGCTCTTCACCAACCCGCGCGGATCGAGCGGCTACGGCGCCGACTTCACCTACAGCACGCGTGGTCGCTGGGGCATGGAGGACTACGAGGACCTCATGAAGGCCGTGGACATCGTGGCCGCGCGCCCCGACGTGGATGCGACCAAGCTTGGCGCATCCGGTGGGTCGTACGGTGGTTTCATGACAACGTGGATGGCCACCAAGACGACACGCTTTGCCGCCATTCAGACGGACCGCACCATCACCGACTGGACGTACTGGTACGGCGCGAGTGATGCCCAGGGGCTCACGGAGTTCGAGTTCTTCGGCAAGCCCTGGGACAATCAGAAGCTGTATGACGAGCTCTCGCCCATTCGCTATGTGAACAAGGTCAAGACGCCGATGCTCATCGTGCAGAGCGAAGAGGATCATCGCACGCCCATGGGAAGCGCGGAGATCTGGTTCATGTCGCTCAAGAAGCAGGGTGTGCCGGTGGAGCTCATTCGCTATCCGCGGTCCAATCACGACCTGAGCCGCACGGGTGAGCCCTGGCTGCTGGTGGATCGACTCGGCCGTCTGCGCGACTGGTTCGGCTACTGGCTGCAGGGGCAGAAGGCCGGCACCGCGAATTGATGCCGCAGCGTGTGACGCGCGATTACTGATCGCGCGTCCACACGGCAATGACGCCACACCAGGTGTTGCTCCCCATCCCCGCGGTGAACTCCGCGGGGATGCGGGCCGCACCCGAGTAAACTTCGATGCCGTGAATGTCCTGGGGTGGTGGCAGCGTGGTCAGGTCCACCGCCTCGCCGGAGGTGGGCAGCAGACGCACTCCATCGACAAACACCTGCACCGGGCAGGCCTTGCCCGCCTCGATCAGCGAGGGCTTGTCACCACGATTGCTCGCGGCGTATACGGCCCCGGCAAACGAGGTAATGCGCAAGGCGCCAACACGCGTGAGCAGTTGCCAGGTGCTCACCGGCGCGCGGCGTTCGATTTCGTCACGCAGAATGGACGCCGAGGTGACAGCCGCCGCGGCGCGGCGTTCGAAGGCGAGCAGCTGTGGTGTGCGTCGTGAGGCCTCGGTGCGGACGACCGTGAGGCGCGGAGTATTGGCCGCCGTCATCTCCACACGAATGGCGCCCATGTCGTTCGAGATCTGCACGGAATCCACGAGCGGAGCGTAGCCCACCCGCTGCACCGTCAGCTGCGCCGGTCCGAGCGGGACCTCGCGAAAGTACACACGACCGTCGGGGGCGGAACGGTCCCGGCGCTCCTCCCCGTCCTTCACTGAGCGCAGACGCACGTCGGCGTCGGCAATGACCGCGCCCTCGTCACCAACCACGTCGATGCGCAGCCAGGGATGTGTGGCGGCTGCGGTATGCACTGTGTCCGACTGCAGGCGGAGGGTCGTGCTCCAGCTCATGCGCTCAGCCTGAATGCGCAGTCGCTGCACGCCACGCTGCCGGAGCGCGGGTGCGCTGGCCTCGAGGCGGAGATCGGTGTTGCGCGGAACACCGCAGAAGGCAAAGCGGCCCGACTCATCGCTGGTCGATTCACGTCGCTCGGGATGCCAGCGCACCTCCCCCGTGGACGCGAGTCGTCGCGCATCGGGCCGCAGATAGTCGAGCACCACACGGAGCCGGGCAGCCGCCCGCCCATCTTCGAGTTGCAGCCATCCGCGCAGCAGGGCGCTCCCTGCGGTGGAATCGACCGACGGGCAGAGGTCACGCACGGTGGACACATCATCCGGGACACGAACGGAGTCCACCACCGCGAGTTGCGCCGGTGGAGCCCGGGTCGGCTCGTGCACGGTGACGGTGCGTGTGAGCCGCGGGGCCCCGAGGGAGTCACGCAGTGGTACGGCCACGCGCAGTGTGTACGTCCCCGCGGGCAACGGCGCCAGCACGGCATACCCGGTTGAATCAACCGTGGCCTCGAGCGTGGTGCTGTCGAGGATGACGCGTGCGATGCCGGCAAAGAGCGAAGGCTGCGTGCCCGTGAGTTGCACACGAAGTGCCGGAAGCGGCACCAGCAGCAGCGTGTCGCTTGCCCGACGCAGCAGCCGCACACTGCCACCGGTTTGATGAAGACCGGTGACCACCGCTGCCGTTCTGCCGCTGCGCGTGGCCCGAGTTCCCGGCGCTGCAGTGCGCGCCGCCGCACGGTGCAGCGGCAATTGGGCCATCCAGCTGGACACCACCCAGCGACCGTCGCGCAGTACGGTGAACTGCACGTCGCCGCCGCCCGCCAATGGGGCCGGTGTATCGGGAAGCCCTGTGTAACGAAAGCGAATGGCCTTCAGTTGCCCCGACGCCCGATCGAGTACGGCCGTTCCCGTCACGTCATAGCGCAGGCTCGCTGCCGGCGCGGGGATGAAACGCACCTGGACTTCGTGCGGCGGCGCCGACATATCGAGGTCAAAACAGTGCATCGCCGTGAACAGCGGAGACAGCAGCACCTCGGCATCGGGCAGATGATAGGCAATGCCGTCATCCGTATTGCCCACGAAGCCATGCCGCAGAATGCTGTCGACCGGAGCGCTGCGGAACACCCGCTGCGTGAAGTGCGTGCGTACCGCGACACGCTGCGAGCGCACATGCCGGCCGCCTGCATCGAGCATCCGGTCGTAGGTCATCCATTCGCCTTCAAGCGAATCCTGCCGCGCTTCGCGGTCGAGCAATGTGGTGGTCAACATGGCCTTGCGCGCCTCCTCCCAGGCCGTGGCCACAGCGAGACCGACGTCGCGGTCCACCGCGCAGCTGCGCGAGGCATTGGTGGTGGTCGTGAGCAGCACCTGCGGGCTGCTCACGATGAGCGGCGCCAACAGCACGGCGCGTCCCTGCGCATCGACCGATGGACCGCTGAAGGGCAGGAAGCCGACGCGCAACACGCGCAGCGTGTACGGTCCGCGTGCGGGAATCGTCACGCGGAAGGCGCCGTCGGGCGCACTGAGGGTGCGAATCACTTCGCGGTTGGCCCCACCCAGTTCGACAATGGCATGGGCGAGGGGCGTGCGTCCGTCGCGCTGCAGGAGGCGGCCTGACACCGTCGTCGCGGCGGCACCCTGTGCGCGAGCGGGCGCAGCGCCGGCGGTGGCCGTCAGCAGAACGCCGACGGCCACCAGCATGCGCCACCGCGAAGGGAGGCGACTGGCCACCGAAACGGCGCTGGCCTCAGACGGCGAAGCAGTAGAACAGTCCCGCGCCGCCGGTGGCGCGCAGGTTGTCCTGCCCACATCCGCGTGAGCCATGCGCCGAGTTCCACGAGGTGGGATTCGCGCCGCCGCCCTGGCGGTCATGGTGCCCCAGCAGTGCCGAGCCGGTGGCGGCGTTGCTGGTCCAGTTGCTGCAGGTGCTGTCCCCGTCGCCGGCCTGCACGCGGCCGTCGAGTGTGGAGCCGGTGATGATGTCGTGCGTGTTGGGCTGATCGCCGCGACCGTTCACCACGGCGCCCTTTTCGGTGAGGCTGTTCTCCTTGGAGAGCTTGTTGTTGTCACTGTGCAGATCATCGACGCTGGTGGCCACGACCACGCCCTTGGCGTTCTTCCACGGTCCGGCGCCAATGCGGTCACGCGCGTTGATGGCCGGCTTGCCACCCAGCGCCTGCTGGCTGAGGTAGGCGCGCCAGGTCTTGCCGCGCACACCTGCCGCCTCGGCCAGCGTGGCGCAATGCCGGTCGGCGCCCTCGAGGCCACCAATATTGGCGCCGTCGCCCGGTCCGGCGCTGGTGATGAAGAAGGACATGTCCGCCTGGGCAAGCGGCTCCGGAGCGGGCGCGGCGGAGACGGAGGCGGCGAGGACGATGATGGGAAGGGAGATGGGGAGCATGGTGGGGGTGGGTTTGATGTTGCGCTACAGGGTTGATGGAACGGCGGCGCGATTCACAGTTCTGAGTTGTGTGACGTGCGTTCTGGGTGGGAGTGGCGCAGCAGCGAGGCCTCGCATTCCGCCACGATGTCACCGGCCGGCCTGATGTCGGTGATCGTTTCCACACTGCGGCCAGCCTGCCAGTAGTCATTGCTGCTGCCGGCAATGGAGCTGCGCTTGAGGCGATACAGTGAACGCAGTGCGTACCAGCTGCGAATCCAATGCTTGGTGCGTCGTCCGCGAAACATCCAGCGCGCGAGCGGTGACACGCGGGTGCCGAGGCGCTCGACATAGGGGGTGCGAAGCACCGCCACCGGGACGCCGGTCAGGCGTTCGGTGAGCACGACATCGCTGGCCTCCGCGTCCACGATGGCCTGCTTGTAGCGCGGATCGGCGATGCACTCGGTGGTGGCGATGAAGCGTGTGCCCATCTGCACGCCGGCGTAGCCCATGCGCAGCATGGCCACGAACTGTTCTGCATTTCCCACGCCGCCGGCGCCGACGACCGGCAGACCCAGGTCGGCCACCTCATCAAGCAGCGCACGCGGATCGCGCGCCCCGGCGTGACCGCCGGCTTCGCGATTCACCGCCACCAGCCCGTCCGCCCCCGCGTCCCGGCCCTTGAGTGCCCAGTTCCGTTCGGTGACGTCGTGGTACACCACGCCACCCGCGGCATGCACCCGTTCACACACCCATCGCGGGTTGCCGAGCGAGGTGAGGAAGAAGCGCACGCCTTCCTCGAGCGCAATGTCCACCCAGCGCTGCATGCGCTGGTGGTAGGTGCGACTCGAGGCCTCGATGAGGGCGTTGAAGCCGATGGGCGCATTGTTGCTCAGTTCACGGATGCGCTGGAGGCCGGCGCGAAACTCGTGCCCGTGCACGTAGGTGAGTGAAATGGGCTGCACGATGCCCAGACCGCCCGCCCGGCTCACCGCCGCCACCAGCTCCGGATTGCTGCAGGGATACATGGGGCCGCAGATGAGCGGGACGCGCACGCCGGCGTGGCGCGTGAACGCGGTGCCCGTCAACGAGGCGTCCTGCTGCGCCGTGTTCATGACGATTCCACCGGCGAGATCCGCCAGTGCACGGTGCATTCGGCCACGACATCGCCGGCGCTGTCGCGAATGACGGCCGTAACCGGGTGATCGCGCGGCGCGTCCACAACGTCAGGGGCGTCGGCGGTGCAGGAGCAGGTCAGTGTGCCGCGGGCCTTCTTGCGATAATGGATGTCAAGCGAGGACACGATGCCGCGCACTCCGTGGGGCAGGGCCGTGAGCAGGGCCACCCCGCTGGTCATCTCGGCCAGATTGACGAGGGCCACGGCATGCACGGAGCGGAGATGGTTGCGTACCCGTTGCCGATCTCGCAGCTCGACCTGTGCAAAGCCCGGTCGGACATCGGTGTACACGCCGCCCACCGTGCCGGTGTACGGGGCCATCCGGCCCACGGCCCAACTGAAGAGCCGCTTGCCGAAGGGCCAGCGCTGCATGCGCTCCCAGTTTGCCAGAAGCTGCTGACCCAGCGAAACCCGTGCGGAAGTCATGTGAGAGCCTATCCCCGGAACCGCCGGGGCGCCACCTTCCATTGATGAAGCAGCGTGGCTGCCCCGGGTTCCCCCCGGGTATCAGCCGTCGCGCTGCCGATCCGTCGCCTGTCGTACACCGCCGGGCCCCGTTTTCCGAGGCCTCGCTGCAGGTCCCACTGCGTTCACCCGCAGACTCCCCGCACTCCGCGCATGCTGCCCTCCGTGTCGCCTGGTGTCCTGTTTGCCCTGTGCCTGTTGTTCGCGCAGGCCCTCCTGCTGACCGTGCTCACGCTGCGGCTCTTGCCCGGACGGACACGGCGGCCACCGCTGCCGCCGCGCCTGACACCGCGCGATGACACGACGGTGAGTGTGATCGTGACCACGCTCAACGAGGCGCATCGGGTGGGGCCCTGTCTGGAAGGGCTGATGCAGCAGACCACACCGTTGTTGGAGGTACTGGTGGGGGACAGGCGCTCCACCGACGGCACCCGTGAACTGGT
>JACVCT010000011.1:0-10751 GCA_016741895.1 Gemmatimonadaceae bacterium
CGGTGCACAGGCTGCTCCAGCGAAAGGGCGCGCCGCTCGCGTACATGGCGACCGAGCACACGGGGAAAGGTGCCGGCTCCACGCGGATGCGGACTGCCACGACGTGTTGGGCCGTCAATGGCAAAGCCGCCGCCATCCGAGCAGACCATGGAGAACTCGTGCGCCAGCAACCGGTCGAGATTGTCCTCGCTCATGGCAAAGCCCAGCATGCCGACATCGGTATTGTTGCGCTGCAGCAGACCAATGGTGGCTTCGTAGGGGTCCTGCTGCCGCGCCGCGGCCCAGGCGCCCAGACGCTTGCCCTCAGCGTCGCGGTCTTCGGCACGGGCCACCCGTGAGATCTGTACGTTGTCCCAGCCGCCGATGAGTTCCACTTTGGCGAGGGTTTCACCACGAATGCGCGACGCGGTGGCCGAGTCCACCAGACGCGCCAGAAAGGCGGCGTCGCCACCGTCGCGGGCCCAGGTGGGGAAGAGATTGGTGAGTCCGGTGGCGTAGGCCACATAGGGATACACGTCGAACCAGGCGGCAATGCCTTCGGCACGTGCGGCGCGCAATCGCGCAAAGCAGGCGTCGATCTTGCTCCAGTTGCGTGTGCCTTGCTGCTTGAGATGTGATACCTGCAGGCCGCAGCGTGCGCCGCGCGCCACGGCAATGGACTCGTCGATGGACTCGAGCAGCTGGTCGTCCTCGTTGCGCATGTGTGTGGCGTAACTCAAGCCACGCGCGCTCAGTGGACGGCAGAGTGCCACCAACTCACTCTCGCTCGCAAACGCGCCCGGCGTGTACTCGAGACCCGAGCTGGCACCGCAGGCACCTTCGGAAACGGCGCGTTCCACCATGGCGGTCATGCGGGCCATCTCAGAGGCGCTGGCCCCGCGATCTGACTCGCCCACCACGGCACCACGCACGGTGCCGAGTCCGATCATGCTGGCGATGTTCACCGAGGGGCGCAGCAGGTCGGTCCGCGCCTCCCATGCGGCAAACGAGTTGCCGTCGTCGCCGCTGAAACGCGAACTGCCGTCGGCGCCCACCACGATGGTGGTGATACCCTGGCGGATGACACTTTCCATGCGCGGGTCATCGCGCAGCCCCCCGTCCCCCGTGCAATGGGTGGCGAGGAAACCGGGGCGCCCCGGCCTGCCGGGCGCGTCGATTTCCCCGGTCCCGCGGTCAGCGACGGCAGGCTGCATGGCCACGATGCGGCCGGCGGTGACGGCGATATCGAGACGACGCGCTGGGGTGCCGCTGCCGTCAAGAACCTGCCCGCCACGCAGCACGAGGTCGTAGGCCCGGCGGGAGGGTACAAAGGCCGAGGGCTGAGCCACCGGAGTCTGCGCAACCAGCCGGCCACCACCAAAGACGGAGGCACCAAGTGATGCGGCACTGATTCTGACGAAATCGCGACGCGAACTCATCGAGTGGTCTGCTTCGGCTTCATGACGGTCGAGAATAGGGAGCGGCCAAATCTGTGTTGCAGTGGTCCGGGACCTTACTCGCGCTGACCAACCGTCTTCAGCACGCGTTGCAGCATGGAGGTGTCGACCGAGGGAAGTGGGACACCCGCTCGGAGTTTCGTGAGAAACGTACCCATCTGTCCGCCAAAGCGTGCGCAGTTCGCGCAGTCTGCGAGGTGGGCGTTGAGTGCCTGAACCCGATTCGCATCCAGTTCACCGTCGAGATAGGCCGACAGGGCGTCCAGTACATCGCGGCAACGAAGACCGGCCACCTCCGTGTCCAGCGTCGGTGCGCTCATGAAGCTTCTCCGCTGGAGGCAAGGGACGCCGGGGTGGTGGCAGAGAGGGCGCGCACCTCGGCGGCCAGATGCAGGCGCGCCCGATGCAGCCGGCTCTTCATGGCCGCCAGTGACACGTGCAGCATATGGGCCGTTTCCTCTCCGCTGTAGCCATCCAACTCCCGCAGGACGATGACGTCGCGCTCGTCGTCGGGCAGCCGGCGCAACGCCCGCGTGAGCAGATCGCGCGCCTCAAGGGAATCGATCTCGCGGTTCAACACGCCCGAGTCGCTCGTCAGACCCCAACCCGCCCGTTCAGCCAGCACGTCGAATGACTCCAATGTCGCCGGCTCACCGACGCGTCGGCGAACCCGATGCGCCACCACATGGCGGGCGATGGTGTACAGCCAGCCACGTGCCGAGGGACCACCGCGGTATCCGTCCGCCCCACGCCAGACGGACACGAAGGTTTCCTGCACCACGTCGTCCACATCATCAGGCGCAAGCGACACGGCCAGATAGCGGCGCAGCGCCGCCTCGTGGCGATGCATGAACTGGGCAAGGGCGTCCGGACGACCGGACGCCACCGCTGCGAGCAGTTCGGGATCGTCTGCGATCAGCGCGTCTTCGAGCAGGTGGTGATCCCCAGCAGCGAGTAGAGGGGGCAGGTGCTGAACACCGCCGTCATGAGCGGAATGAGTCCAAGCCAGCCCCACGGGGTACGGGGCCCGACAAAGACGAGAGAGAGCAGGCCAACGCCAAGCAGAAGACGCAGGCTGCGATCGATGGGGCCGACGTTGCGAGCGAACAGGGTAGTCATGGGAGGCTCCGAGAACGGGTCAAGCAACGCGGCTGCGCTGCCTGACAAAGAGAGCCAAACGAGCGCGGAAAGGATTCGCGATGGCCGGCGCGACGTTCACGGCACAATCCTGAGCGGTTGTGGCAGACGAATGGCACCGATGCCCAGATCCCAGAGCTGGCGATTGAGTGCCGGGATGTCGCGGCCAACAAAGGCGTCCGAACGGGCCTTGAGTGACTGCCAGGTGGTCTGCAGTTCGGTCAGCCGATCACGTGAGGATTGGTTGACGCGCGGCAAGTCGCTCTCGGTGGCGTTGACCATGAACATCCAGTTGGCGGTGAACTGCTGTGCGTAGTTCTCCACGTCGTCATAGGCGCGGGTGCGGCGGCTGACCATGGCCGAGTCCCAGGCGGCGAGGCGCGCGGCGAGACTGTCGGCGCTGCGTCTGACGCCAGTGTAGCGCTCTTCGGCGGGCAGGGCCGCCAGCATGGTCTTGAGCTGTGTGCGCACATCCTGCAGCCGGTTCACGGTGCCGTGCATGACCGCGAGTTCCGCTTCGGCTCGCGTCATGAACGCGTCGTATTCCGCATACGTTGCCGCTTCCACGGCGTACAGCGGATTGGGGAGGATGGTGCCGTCCGTCTCAACGGTCTTGTCACCGTGCTTGAGCGTAAAGCGATAACGCCCCGGCACGGCCTTGTGGCCACGGTAGCTGGCCTCGATGTACACGCCCGGTACGCCGGGCAGTGTTTCGTGTCGCATATCCCACACGAAGCGGTTGAGCCCCTTGGCTTTGGGCAGCGTGGACGGTGCCGGCGGACCACCGGCCCAGCTTCTGGCGCTGCTGTCCTTGCGGGAGCTGATCGTACGAATCACACGGCCGGCCGCATCGCGGATTTCGAGGGTGATGTGGCTGCTGTCGCTGAGCTCCGGCAACTGGTAGTACAGCACGACGCCGTTGGCCGGATTGACGCCTGCAAAGGTGTCGGCGCCGGTGAAATCGGGCGCCGGCGCATTCAAAGCGCTGCCGCCGTTCACCAGGTAGGCATCGGCGGGCTGATACAGGTGCAGCGCCGGCAGGTCGATCTTGTGCTGCCGCAGCAGTGTCAGGTCGTCGAGAATCCAGAAGCTGCGTCCCGACGTGGCGGCGATGAGGTTGCCCTGATGCACGCGCAGGTCGGTAATGGGGGTGCGTGGCAGATTGAGCTGGAATGGAATCCAGTTCTTGCCGCCATCCCACGAGAGGAACAGTCCTCGTTCGGTTCCAGCGTACAGCAGGTCACGCCGCACATCGTCTTCGCGCACCACCCGCGTGAAGGCTTCCGCGGGAATGCCCTTGTCGATCTTGGTCCACGTCGCGCCGTAGTCGGTGGTCTTGTACAGCCCCGGCGTGTGATCGTGGAACTTGTAGCGCGTGGTGGCGATGTAGGCCGTGCCACGGTCATGCGGCGAGACTTCGATGGCGTTGATGAGTGTTTCCGGCAACCCGCGTGGCGTGACGTTCTTCCAGGTCGCGCCGTTGTCCCGTGTGTGATACACCAGACCGTCGTCGCTGCCGGTCCAGATCACGCCGCGCTCATGCGGTGATTCCACCACGTAGGACAGCGTGCCGTAGTTCTCCGCGCCAACGGCCTCATTGGTGAAGGGCACACCGGGCCGACCCTGCTTATCCTTCTCGTTGCGCGTGAGATCCGGCGACACCTCGCGCCAGGTGCGACCCATATCCTGGGTCTTGAGCAGCATCTGCGCACCGTGATAGTAGGTGGTGGGCTCGTGCCGACTCCAGATGATGGGCGCGTTCCAGTTGAAGCGGTACTTCATGTCCTTGGCGTCCATGCCAAGGTATTGAATAGGCGCGCCCATGATGCTGGTGGATGCCTTGGCCTCGGTGTCCACCACCTCCATGGTGCCCTGATAGCTGCCGCCCAGCACAAAGCGCGGGTTGTCGGGATCAAATGCCAGGAAGGCACTTTCGCCGCCTGCGGAGCGTGTCCAGCTGGCCGGCGTGATGCTGCCGCTACCCAGTTCGCGGCTGGCAATCATGACGGAGGTGTTGTCCTGCTGGCCGGCGTAGATGCGGTACGGGAACGCATTGTCCACGCTGATGCGATAGAGCTGCGCGGTGGGCATGTTGGCCTGCGTGCTCCAGCTCTGGCCCTTGTCGAAGGTGACGACGGCACCGCCATCGTCGGCCAGAATGAAGTTGCTGGAGTTGGCGGGGTTGATCCACATGTCGTGGTAGTCGCCGTGCACACCGCGCACTTCGCTCCAGGTTCTGCCGCCGTCGTCGGAGCGCAGGGCGGGTGCGCTCAGCACATAGACGGTCTGCTCGTTCTGTGGATCGACAAAGAGTTCGATGTAGTACCAGGCCCGCTGCACGAGACGCGGTTCATCGGTGACCTTGGTCCAGCTGGTCCCGGCGTTGGTGGAGACATAGAGACCACGCTCGTCCTCGTTCGAGTCGCTCTCGATGAGCGCATACACGCGCTCACTGTTTGAGCGACTGACGGCCACGGCCATCTTGCCCATCTTCTTCGGAAGACCCGTGGTCATCTTCGTCCAGGTCTCACCCATATCGGTGGACTTGTAGAGCGCACTGCCGGGACCACCACTGATGACCTGCCAGGGCTTGCGGCCATGTTCCCACATGGCCGCGTACAGAATGCGCGGGTTGTTGGGGTCCATGGCCAGCTCGGCGGCGCCAGTGCGCTCGTCCACGAACAGCACGCGCTTCCACGTCGCACCACCGTCGACCGATTTGTACACGCCGCGCTCGCTGTTGGGCGCATACAGCGCGCCCTGCGCCGCCACCAGCAGCACGTCGGGATTCTTCGGGTGAACCACAATGCGCGCGATGTGTCGCGTGGAGTCGAGACCCACCTTCTTCCAGGTCTTGCCGGCGTCAGTGGATCGGTACACGCCGTCGCCCGAATGGGTCATCACGCCGCGTACGGCGTGCTCGCCGGTGCCCACATACACCACGTTGGCATCACTCTCGGCCACCGCAATCGCGCCGATGGTGGCGGTGGTGAAGAACCCGTCGGAGATATTGCGCCAGCTGATGCCCATGTTCTCCGTCTTCCACAGGCCACCACCGGTGGTGCCCATGTAGTAGACCTTGTCATTGCCCACCACGCCCGACGCGGCCACCGAGCGACCGCCGCGGAAGGGGCCGATGGAGCGCCACTTGAGTGGCTGGTAGGCGCTGTCCAGTGCCGATGGGGCCAGTTGGGCGGGGAGGTGGCGGGGGACAAGCAGGAGCGACGGCAGCAGCCAGAGCGGCAGCTGCCGCATCAGTTGGCGACGGATCATGGCGGGAAGGGGAAGGAGACGCCGCAAACGTATCCGGCCGGTGTGGTGTCGCGATAGTTGCCGCCGCCGCAAGATCCAGCGCGGTCTAAACCGGCACGGCGGTCGCGGCATCCAACCCACTCCATCCCCGGAGTGCCGTCATGCCCATGCTGATCACCGCCCTTCAGGCGTCGTTGCTGTTTCTCCATCCCGCCACACAGCCGGACAGCTGCGCAACCGACCGCCTTGTGGATGTGCCCAGACAGGCGCCGTCGCGTCTGGTGGTGCCGCCGCCAGGTGAGCCGGGTACGCCGCTGCGCGTTACGGGGCGGGTCCTGCTGGCTGATGGCACGCCTGTGTCTGGTGTCCTGATCTACGTGTATCAGACCAACGCCAACGGCATCTATCCCAAGCGGCCCGGCCTCTGCGGCGCGGCACGCATTCAGGGCTATCTGCGCGGCTATGTGCAGAGCGATGCGCAGGGGCGCTATGAAATTCTGACCATCCGTCCGGGCATCTATCGGGAGCGCGACACGCCGGCGCACGTGCACATGACGGTGTCGCTCACGCGCCCGGTGGACGCCAGCCGCATGACCTACATCGACGATCTCATGTTTGAGGACGACCCCATTCTGGACGCGCGCTGGCGCGCCAGGCTGGACGGACGTGGCGGTTCCGGCATCGCGCGCGTTTCACCTGGTCGTTCGGCGAACGGTGATACCTTGCAGGTGACCCGTGACATTCGCTGGGACCTCGTGCCCGGCGCAGTTCTACCCAACACCCGCTCGCCCACACAACGGTGATCATCGTCCTCAACGGTCCGCTTGGCATTGGCAAGTCCACGCTCGCCGAGGCGCTGCATGAGCACCTCGATTCTTCGGTGATGCTCGATGGCGATCATGTCGTGGCGCTCAATCCGGCGCCCGATGACGAGCTGGCCTACCTGCACGACACACTGGCCCTGTTGGTGGCGCACCACCAGCGCGCCGGGTACCGGCACGTCGTCATCAATCACTACTGGAGTGCACCCGAGCAGCTGGACGACCTGCGCAGCCGGTTGCGCGCGGTGGACGGCGGGGCGGAACTGCGCTGCTTCCTGCTGACACTGCCGGAAGCGGAGAATCTGCGTCGCATTGCGCAGCGGCAGAAGGCCCGCGCACTCGACGAGACGGAATTCGAGCGGGAGACGGTGGCCGAGGAACGCGGGGTACTGTACGGGCGGGATGACAGGGCGCTTGGTGAGCCCTTCGATGTGTCGGCGCCGCCGGAGGAGCTGGTGGCCAGGATGCTGCGAACGCTGCAGGTGGACTGAGGCCGCGCGCCAGCGGCCCGGGCTTGTGGAGGGGAAAATATCTGACTAAAGTCAGCTATTATGCTGACTCCTGCACAGCGTTTTCGCCGCTTCGCGCGCGCCGTCACCACCGAAGTGGGAGCACTCGATCAGTCCTTCCTCGGCCGTGGCCGCCCGTTGGGTGCCGCCCGGGTGCTCAATGCGGTAGGACACGGCCAGGAGGATGTGACCGCGCTTCGTCAGTATCTGCGCCTCGACTCGGGACTCATGAGCCGATTGCTGCGCAGTCTTGAAGACGAGGGGTTGGTCACGGTCACGGCCGACCCGGAGGACGGCCGCCGGCGCACGGTGGCGCTCACTGCCGCCGGGCGCCGCGAGTTCCGCGCCTACGAAACACTGTCCAATGCCCGCGCGCGGGCTGCCTTGGCGCGCTATCCCCATCGCGAGCGCCTGCTGGCGGCGCTGGATCTGGTGGCGACGGTATTGGCTGCCGATCAGGTGACGGTGGGGCCCGCCGATCCCGACGGCGAGGCAGCGCAGTACTGTCTCGCGGCATACTACGCCGAAGTGAACGAACGCTTCGCGAACGGTTTTGATGTGGCGCAGTCCGTGCCGCCCTCACGCGCGTCCCTCGTTGCACCGCTGGGCACGTTTCTGGTGGCCATGTCCGACGGCTTGCCGCTGGGCTGTGTTGGCGTGGTGGGAGACGGCAGCAGCGTCGCGGAGATCAAGCGCCTCTGGGTGGCGCCAGCGGCGCGCGGTCTTGGCCTCGGACGCCGTCTCATGGAAGAGGCCGAGGAGGCCGCGCGCACGCTGGGCATTCACACGCTGCGGCTCGACACAAACGAGGCGCTCACCGAGGCCCGGGCGCTGTATAAGCGCAGCGGCTGGGTCGAGATCCCGCGCTACAACGAAAACCCGTACGCCCACTGGTTCTTTGAGAAGACGCTGGCGCGGCGGAGTGCGCGGCGGGCCAAATGACCGCGCACCACCTCAAGGCGTGAGTGCGGCCAGCTGACTCGCGTAGTCCCGGAAGTCCCGTGGGGGGCGGCCGAGCGCGCGTTGCACATCGTCGGTCAACGACGCGTTGCGTCCATCCAGCACCGTCGTGAAGAGGTAGCGCATCAGCTGTCCCAGCTCGGCCGGCACATGATCGGCCAGCAGAGCCTCCTGGAACACCTCCATCGGAATGCTGGTGAACGCAATCTCGCGTCCCGTGGCCTCGGCCAGTTCCGCGATGGCGTCACCAAAGGTGAGCAGGCGTGGCCCGGTGAGTTCGTAGCGTTGCCCGTGGTGTTGCGCGGCGTCGGCGAAGGCCGCCACCGCAATATCGGCAATGTCCTCGCAGTCCACGAACGGTTCCTGCACGGCGCCCACCGGCAGATACACGGCGCCGCTGTCCACCATGGGCGCAATGAAGCTCTCCGTGAAGTTCTGGAAGAACCAGCTTGCACTGAGGATGGTCCAATGCAGTCCCGATGCCTGCACCACCCGCTCACAGGCCTCGGCCTCCAACTCACCGCGGCCGGAGAGCAGCACGAGCTGTTCCACGCCGGCACTGCGCGCGAGATCCACGAAGTGGGTGATGTCGCCAAGCGCAGCCGGTACGGCCAAGTCGGGCTGATAGGCGATATACGCAGCCCGCACCCCCGCCAGTGCGGCAGGCCAGGTACTACGGTCACTCCAGTCGAAAGCCGGGGAGCTGCTTCGTGACGCGGCACGCACGGGGACGCCGGCAGTGATCAGACGCTCCATGACGCGACGTCCGGTCTTGCCGCCGGCGCTGGTGATCAGAATGGGACGAACGGACAACTGTGACATGACATCGACTCCGGTTGGGGTTGGGCTGAACCCCCACATGCTGCAAGGTGACGTAACGTCAACTGCAAGTCCCGCGCGCCCGGGTGCATGTTCCGACCATGTTCACCGTGGGCGAATTCTCCCGCATTGCGCGGGTGTCCAAGCGTCTTCTGCGCTACTACGACCAGATCGGGTTGTTCAAGCCGGCACACAGCGATACGCGGACGGGGCGTCGCAGCTACCGCGCGGATCAGCTGCCTGCGCTCAATCGCATTCTGGCTCTCAAGGATCTCGGACTGTCACTGGCCGAGGTGCGCCGTCTGCTGGACGAGCGTATCGGCGTGGCGGCATTGCATGATCTGCTGCAGGAACGGAAGACGGAGATCGAGCGTCTCATTGAGAGCGAAGCGCAGCGACTGCGTCGGATCGAGGCGCGACTGGAGGCTATCCGGGAAAGTGAGTCGGGTCGGCCACTGCACGTGGTGGTCAAGCCACTGGCCGAGCAGGCCGTGCTGGGTGTGCGGGTGACGGTCGCGTCCTTCGACGAAGGACTGGCCGTGCTGCTGCGCATTCGGGCGCAGCTGCCCGAGGACCGACAGCATGGCCTCTGCTACTGCATCTGTCATGCTGCACACGAGAGCCACCGCACGCTCGATCTCGAGCTGGGCTGCCACACCAGCACCCTGCGCCAGGCCGCGCTGGAACTGCCGGACGGGCTCCGGCTGCTGCCGCGCCTTCTACCCGCGGTGGACGCCGCGGCCACGACCGTGGTTCGTGGGCCGCTCGAGCGCATCATTCTCGGCTACGGGCAGATCGGCGAGTGGGCCGAGCGCAACGGCTACCGCACACTGGAAGGCGCGCGGGAGGTGTCGCTGCATCTTCCCGTGGAGCCGGGCGCTGTGGACTATCTCACAGAGATCCAGCAGCCAGTGGAGCAGGTGGCCGCGAACAACTCGCGCAAACCGCGACGGCGCCGTAACGTGGACGCATGACTGACATCGTTCACTCACAAGCCGTCGACTTCCCGTACCACATGACCACCACGGGCTTTGACCTGCCCGGCTACAAGATCGTGGCGGTGCTTGGTGTGGTGCGCGGCGTCGTGGTGCGTTCCCGCTCCGTGTTTGGCACCATCGGCGCGACGATTCAGACCCTGGCGGGCGGCAACATCACGCTGTTCACGCAGTTGGCCGAGCGCACGCGCGCCGATGCCTTCAACACCATGCTGGTGCAGGCGGAGATGGCCAACGCCGATGCGGTGATCGGCATTCGCTACGACGCCACGGAGATCATGGGGGGCGTGACGGAAGTCATCTGCTACGGTACGGCGGTGCGTGTGAAGGCGCTGGACGCCGACACGCACGACGAGCCGCGGCAGGTCCGCTGAGGTCTACGCCGGAAAGATGCCCGTGCTCAGGTAGCGGTCGCCACGATCGCAGACAATGAACACGATGGTGGCGTTCTCCACCTCGGCCGCAATGCGCAGTGCAATCACGCAGGCGCCGGCGGCGGAGGGGCCGCAGAAGATGCCCTCTTCGGCCGCCAGACGACGGGCCATGTCCTCGGCTTCGGCCTGCGAAACCAGCTCGATGCGATCGACACCGGTGGCGTCGTAGATTCGGGGCTGATAGGCCGCCGACCACTTGCGGATACCGGCGATCTGCGAGCCTTCGCTGGGCTGGGCGCCGATGATGTGCACGCCGGCCCGCTGCTCACGCAGATAGCGCCCCACGCCCATGATGGTGCCGGGGGTGCCCATGGCACTCCCGAAATGCGTGAGCCGCCCGCCGGTGTCGCGCCAGTCCCCGGGCCCGGGGGCCTGGTAGGGGGCTCGG
>JACVCT010000011.1:10761-33949 GCA_016741895.1 Gemmatimonadaceae bacterium
CGTAGATGGCCGCGGACCGTCGTGGGATCGAGGTGCGCTGGGGGCGTGGGGGGGGTGGGGGGTGAGTAGCGGGGTCGGGGCCCGGTGTCCACAGACGAACGCCCACACGGCCGGGGATGGGCGCGAGGGGGCACAGGCCCGCAGCGAGGCTGGAGGGGCGCCCGCCGGGGTCGCGCCTGATCTCGGGCCCGGTGGTCTGGTAGTGCGCGCGGGGGTTGTCGGGGTTGGCGAACTGGTCGAGTACCCGCCCCTCACCGCGCGCCTGCATCTGCATGGCGAGGTCGCGCGCGTACTCCATGCCACCAGCCGCCGCCGGCGTGAGAATGAGTTCAGCGCCATACGCCCGCATGGACGCCCGTCGCTCGGCACTCAGGTTGTCGGGCATGATGAGCGTCATGCGGTAGCCGGTCATGGCCGCAATCATGGCCATGGCAATGCCCGTGTTGCCGCTGGTGGCTTCGATGAGCCGATCACCGGGCCGTATCTCGCCGCGCGCTTCGGCGCCGCGAATCATGGACAGCACGGGCCGGTCCTTGACGGAGCCACCGGGGTTGTTGCCCTCGAGCTTGCCCAGCAGCACGGTGCCGCGACCGGCCGAATGGGCGGCAGGGAGACGCTGCAGTTGCACCAGCGGCGTGTTGCCGATGGTCCGGTCGATGGTGGCGTAGGACGTCATGTGCGGTGACAACGAGCGAGAGAGCGAACAGGGAGAACGGTGAATGCGCCGTATGCATGATAGTCCAATGGCGGGTCCCGGCGTTCGGGGGCATCTTGCACTGCTGCCGGCTGTCCGCCTTCCCACCCGACGGAGACATTCGCCTGATGATGCCCAGGTCCATCCGCCTCGCCGCACTCCTGACACTGAACGCGCTGACCACCACCGCGGTTCTCGGCGCCCAGACCGCGTCGTCCGGCAAGGCGGCGCGCCCTGCGTCGTCAGTCTCTGCCCTGCGTGTGCCCGAGGCGGATGCACTCCTGCCATGGTCCCAGCAGATCGCGGTGCGCGAGGGCTGGCTGACCAAGCGACATGCCATGCTGCTGCCCATGATGCGCCGGCACGGCATTGCCATGTGGATCGTGGTGAACGAGGAGTTTCACGATGACCCCGTGGTGCACGCCGTGGCGCCGCCGCGGCCCTATACCGGCAACCGTGACATCTTCGTGTTCATCGATGCCGGCGAGCAGGGCCTGCGCAAGTTTGCCATCACCGGCTATACCGAGGAGAATCTCGCGCGCTTCTTCGACGCGCCGTTCACGGAGCCAAGGCCGCCGGCCGCGACGCTGCGTGATCTGTATGCGCAGTACCAGCCGGCCACCATTGGCCTTGGCATTCGCGGCACGCGCGGTCAGACCCGCACGCTGGGTTATGACGCCTATCGCTTTCTGGCCGAGACTCTGGGGCCCGAGGCGGAGAAGCGCTTTGTGAGTGCGGCGGAACTGGTGCAGGAGTACCTCGACACGCGTCTGCCCGAGGAGATGCCGCACTACACCACCGCGGTGCAGGTTACCGAAGCCATCGTGAAGCGGGCACTGTCCAATGCGGTCATCACGCCGGGTGTCACCACCGTGGGCGATGTGCGGCGCGCGCTGTTTGACATGCTCTGGGCGGCCGGTGTGCGCACCTGGTTCCAGCCCGACTTGCGTGTGCAGCGGGCCACCGGGGACGTGGCCACGTCGCGCGGCTTCCTGGCGGTGGCGCCCGAGAGCACGGTCATTCAACGTGGCGATGTGGTGCACATCGACTTCGGTATCAGCTACATGGGCTTTGACACCGACTGGCAGAAGATGGCCTATGTGCGCAAGCCCGGCGAGCGCGACGTGCCTGCGGGACTCAAGCAGGCCATGGCCAACTCCAACACGCTGCAGGACGCGCTGATGCAGCGGCATGCGCGGCCGGGGCTGACCGGGGGCACGGTGTTCAACAACACGATGGCCGAGATGAAGCAGCGCGGCATCGAGGCCATGATCTATTCGCATCCGATCGGCAATCAGGGCCACGGCCTCGGCACGTCGATCGACTTCCGCAGTGGGCTGCGCAGCGATACGACGGCCCAGAACTCGCGGCTCCGGTCTGGATCCTACATGTCCATCGAGCTCAACACGGCCACGGCGGTGCCGGAATGGAACGGCAAGAAGGTGTTCGTGATGTTCGAGGACGACGCCCATCTGACCGAAGACGGGTATCGCTTCTTCCGTCCCCGGCAGGAGCAGTTCTACATCATCCGTTGAGACGTCCGCGCCGTGCGCGCCCTAGAGGGCACGCACGGCGGCCTTGACCCGCTGTTCCAGATCGTCGAGTTGTGCGCGGGCCAGCCACTGTCCGCGCAGCATGGTGCCCTGAATGCGGCGCGCGTTGCTGATGTTCTCCAGTGGATTGGCGTCGAGCAGCACGAGATCGGCCTGCTTGCCCACGGCTATGGTTCCCGTTTCTGCGCCGCGCCCCAGATAGGCGGCCGGTGTGCGGGTGGCCGCCAGCAGCGCCTGATAGGGTGTGAGGCCGGCCTGGACGAGGGCCTCGAGTTCGCGGTGCAGACCAAAGCCCGGGACCATGAAGAACTGCGGCCCGTCGCTGCCGGCCAGGAGCGGGACGCCGTGGGCCTGCAGTCGCCGCACCATCATGTCGCGCACCGCGAGATAGCGCTCGCGCGCCGACGTGGGCAGCGGCTGCTGCAACTGATTGCTGCGCTGCAGCGTCCATTGGTCGAGCGCCTGCCGCGGCGTGAACATGGTGTCGGGACGCGCCCGCAGGCTCTCGGCGGTTTCGGTGCCGGCAAAGATGCGGAAGAGCGCGAGCGTGGGTCCGTGATGAATGCCACGCTGCGCCATGCGACGCGCGAGGGCATCAACACGCGCGCTGTCCACCTGCGCCAGCACTGCCTCGTCGAAGACGAACTGACCCGGTGGCACGGCCGTGCCCGGGGGGACGGTGGCGGCGATCATGCCGTCGAGGTGCTCGATCTGCTGGCCTGCCTCGAGCGCTCGTTCGATACCGAATTCCGGCGTGATGTGGCCCGCCAATGGCAGCTTTGCCTCCCGCGTCGCCTCGACGAGTGCGGCGTAGGGTTCGGGCGACTTCCACATGCCGTGGGTCTTGATGACGTCTGCTCCGAGTGACGCCATCTGCTTCACCAGTGCCGTCACGGCCTCCGGTGTGGCCGCCGACTGGCCATTGATGGACTGTCCGGTGATGAAGAGCCGCGGGCCCAGCAACTGGCCACTGTTCACGCGGCGCTTGACCTCAAAGCCCGTAGGTGGCGCCGCGAGTGCGCGCACGGTGGTCACGCCGAAGGCGAGGTACACACTGAGCTGGCGCTGCACGGCATCCATGTTCTCGCCCGTGCCCTGCGCCAGGTGTGCGTGCATGTCGTGCAGGCCGGGCATGAGGTACTTGCCACGCGCGTCGATGCGTGTGGCGCCGGCGGGCACCTTCACCTCACTGCGTGATCCGATGGCTTCGATGCGCCCGTCGCGCACCAGTACCACCCGATCGCGGTCGATGCCTTCACGCTCCATGCTGACCACGTGAACCCCATCAAATGCGACAACAGCGGGCTGCACGGGCGGCGATGATTCCCGGACCTGCGCTGGGGTGGCGAGCTGGCCAACAGTGAGGCCAAGCAGCGGCGTGAGGAGCAATCGATGCGGCAGCATGATGAGCGGGATCGAACGGTGGGAGTGACAGTGGGAGTGACCTGCGCTGTGGATCTTACGCGCGGCGGCGTGACTTTGCCGAATCATGGTCCGCCGTGCGGCAGGCCCGGCGCTGTGTGAGGGCGCATATTGTTTCGGACACATTCTGCAGTCCCTTTTTACCGCGCTCCGTCCCACCAATCCCGTGATTCATCCCGACACGCATCAGTACGCGGCGGCACTCGCAGACGGCGATCGCGCGATCTGTGAACTGCTCGAGCGACTCAAGTAGAGCGCGGCATTACTCTGCCGGTAGCGGGGTGGGCCAGGTGAGCCCGATGCCTGCCTGCTGCAACTCGCGCTGATAGTCGGCGGTGCGTGTGGCATTGGCGTAAATGGCATCCGGTGCGCGCCGTGTCTGCAACGCATGTGCCACCAGATGTCCCACGGCTTCACCCACGTTCCACTCGATGGGGTGCAGGCGATAACACCCGTTGGTGAGATGGGTGACCCCGAAGTTCTTGCAGGCCGGCAGCAGATTGCGCACCCGCACGGGAATGAGCGCACCGAGTGGAATCTGAAAGGGCACCGTGTCGCCGTAGCCGCCGCTGTCACCACGGGTGGTGCGATGCAGGTCCATGGCGTAGTGGCCAATGCCCACGCTGTCCGGAAAGGCCGTTGTCTCGGTGCCAGGTGGCAGCAGCGAGCGCAGCACGTCCTGTTCGCGCAGCGTACGACGCGTGAGGAGACGCCGGCTCTCGCGAATGTAGGGCGTCATGGCCAGACCATTGTCCGTGCCCACGATGTCCGGGCGCAACTTGAGCCCCGGCCATCCGCGGCCTCCATCGGGTCGGGGCGCTTCGGTCTGCAGCCAGTAGAGCAGACTGAGTGACAGCGAACCGGCCGCCTGAATGTGGGCCGCGGCTTCCCGTTCGGTGACACCGACGAGCGGACCGTGGTGATAGTCGTTCTGCCACCAGTTCACGAGGGTGACGTCGCCGACATGGGTGCCCGGCGTGAACAGCGTATGGTCGATAATGCGCCGATAGGACCAGTAGCCACTGCGCTTGTCCGGATCAAAACCAATGCGCTTGTTGGCGGGCTCGTCGAAACCCAGCAGCGGCCACAGGGTGCCGTTCACGTCCACGGTTTCGCTGCGCCAGCGGGCATAATCGGCTGGCCGCTCGATGACGTGCTGCTCGCCCGGGCGATACTCCATGGCAAACACCACCGTGAAGCTCTGCTGGTTGTCCGGCTGCGCATCTTCCGCCGCATGGGGTTCACCCGTCATGCGCCGCGACTCGGCACCGGTGACCAGTTCCGCACCCACCAGTGCGCTCAGGCTGCCCAGTTCCGTTGCGTCCACGACGTAGGGGGCTTCGAGCAGGAGCTCGGAGTCATCGGCCTGCCGCACCCGCACGGCACGCACGACGTCGCGCTCGACATCGGCGGCCACGGCGCGTGTGTGGCGCAGCACACGCAGCTGCCCCGAGGCGATGTGTGGCGCGAGCTGCGCCTCGATGGCCGCGAGCCAAACCCGCGGTTCTGCACAGAGGCGGGACACCCAGCCGTTGCCCGGGTTGAGACGCGGGTTGCCGCGGGCGCGGGCGAGCAGACGCGGGTCTGTGCGGTAGTGATCACGCACGACGCTGCGCAATTCGCGATAGCTGCGCGTGCCGCCCATGGTTTCGATCCACTTGTTCTCGTCCGGCGGCACGGCCTGTGCGGTGAGCTGTCCGCCAATCCACGCGGATTCCTCGGTCATGATGACACGGAGGCCACGCGAGCAGGCCGCCAGCGCCGCCGCACAGCCACCCGTGCCGCCGCCGATGATGATCAGATCAGCGCGCAGCGGCTGTTCGCGCAGCGGCTGTTCGCGCAGGGGGCGAGGTGACATGGCCTGCGCTGTCCGCAGCCCCGCACCGAGTGGCGACAGGGCGAGGGAGGTGAGCGTCAGCTGCCGAAGCATGTCGCGGCGCGTGGTCATGCACAGAGTGTAGCGTTTGACGCGACGCTTTGCAGCCGCGGTCCATGGCGCGCGCCACGCCGGACCTGCAGCTTTAGCCGGGCGTCCTTCCTCTCTTTCGGCTTCCATGTCTCCATCCCCATCGCCTCGCGAACCCGACGACCTGCCGCCCCTGGTGGCGTTTGCGTCGAAGCACAGCGCCGTCATCTTCTTTCTTCTCATGCTGGCGGTGGCCAGCTTCGAGGGCGTGGCGCTGTTTGCGGCCAAGCGGCGCGATGCACGCGAAGTGGCAGCGCTGCCGGCACAGGCGGCCGACGCCGTGTACCGCAACGCGCGGGTGTGGACAGGCGACAGCGCGCAGCCTGCCGCCGAGGCGCTGGTGCTTCGTGGAGGGCGGCTGCTGTACGTCGGGACCTCGGACAGCGCCGCGCGCCATGTGGGGCCCAACACCATGGTGGTGGACCTCGAGGGGCGGCGCGTCGTGCCGGGTTTCATCGACGCGCACTGGCATCTGTCCACCACCAGCAGTGCCGACCTGAATGGCGCGGGCAGCGTTGCAGAGATTGCGTCACGTCTTGCCGCGTGGGCCACAGGGCGGACAAACGACAGCTGGATTCTGGGGCGAGGATGGACGGCCACCGACTTCCCCGATCGTCAGCCACATCGCCGTCATCTGGATGTGATGTATCCCGATCGTCCGGTGCTGCTCACCGATCGCGATGGGCATCAGGTGGTGGTGAACAGCACGGCGCTGCGTCTGGCCGGCGTCACGCGCACAACGCCTGACCCAAGCGGCGGCCGCATCGTGCGTGACGCCGATGGCCTACCAACGGGCGTGCTGCAGGAGTCGGCAGCGGGGCTCGTTCGCCGACTGGTGCCGCCACCGACACGTGCTGATATCGCGCGCCGCATCGATGAACTCTCGCGCGACGCGGCGGCGCTGGGCATCACGATGGTGCAGGAGATGTCGGGGCGGGCGCCGCGTGGCGAGGTGTTCGACGCGCTGCGTGAGGCGGCGGAGGCGGACACGATGCGTCTGCGCTGGTATGTCTCCATCCCGTTCAACGCCGGTGTTGCCGACTCGGTGTTGCGTGGCTACGTGGCACTGGCCGACTCATTGCGTGGGCCCTGGCTGCGTTTCTGGGTGGCCAAGGGCATGTTGGACGGCACGGTGGATGCGCGGACGGCCGCCATGCTTTCGCCGTATGTGGGCACGAGCGATCGTGGCCTGCCATTCATGACCGACGCGGCGCTGCGCCGCGGCGTGCAACGCTACGACTCGGCGGGTCTGCAGGTGGCACTGCATGCCATTGGTGATCGCGCCATCCGGCAGGCACTCGATGCCTTCGAGGCGGCGCGGCGCAGCAACGGCGTGCGCGATACCCGCCATCGCATCGAACACGTGGAGGTGCCGGACCCCAGTGATGTGCCACGGTTCCGCACACTCGGTGTCGTGGCCAGCACGCAGGCTCTGTTTGCCACACCTGATGTGACCACGCTGCAGAACTACGCGCCGCTGCTGGGGCCTGCGCGGGCGTCGCGGTCCAATCATTTCAAGCAGTTTGACGACGCCGGCGTGGTGCAGGCCTTCGGCAGCGATCATCCGGTATTCCCCATGCAGGTCATGCGCGGCATTCACGTGGCCGTCAACCGCACCACGGTGGAGGGCACGCCACGTGGCGGCTGGTATCCGGACGGGCGCATCACGCTGGAGGCGGCGCTGCGTCACTTCACGCGCGACGCGGCGTATGCAGCCTTTCTCGACGAGCAGGTGGGCAGGCTGCGCGCCGGCATGCTGGCGGATTTCGTGGTGCTCGACCGCGATCCGTTTGCCCTGCCGACGGATTCACTGTTCACCGTGCAGGTGCAGCGCACCGTGGTTGGCGGGCGGACCAGCTATGAGCGTGGAGTGTCAGCGCGTGATGCGTCAGGGCGCTGACGCGTCTCAGCGTGATGCAGCTGGCGGTCGACCAAGACGTCCCAGGTGCGTGTGGCCGAAGGCGTCGGGGTACTTGAGTCCGTAGCCGAGGGCGCGGTCGAAACCGATGTGTGCCAACCAGATGGTGGCTGCACTGACCAGTGGGGCCTGCTGCGACCAGAGCCCCAGGCCGAGCAGAGCGGCCGGCAGCCACTCGGTGTGTGCGAGGTTGTAGGTAAGGGCGCCAACGCGTGCCGACTTGAGGTAGCCAAGCATGGCGAGGTCGGGGAGAAGGAAGGCGGCCGCGAAGACGGCCCAGCCCCAGGCCGCGCTCGACCAGGTGGGCAGCCAGGCATAGGTGGCGGAAGCGCCCACGAGGAGGGCGAGTCCTTCGAGCCGCAGGTGGCGGACGGTCCAGCGCGTGTCGACAGGGGATTCGACGGCTGCTTCGAAGTGGGCGGCGTATGGTTCGGTCATCAGAAGCTCCTCAAAATGTACACCGTACATATTGCACTGGTCGGGCGATTCGTCAAGATGTACATTGTACATTATGCCATATCCTTCGAAGATTTCCGTGGAGCAGATCGCCGATGCTGCGGCTAGCCTGGCGCGTGAGGCCGGGCTGTCGTCGGTTGGCATTCGATCGGTGGCGGAGCGATTGCAGGTTCGTCCGACAGCTTTGTATCGTTACTGCTTCGATGTTGACGGATTAATGGCGCTTATAGCAGAGTTTGCGGCTGTCGAACTTGCTGGCCAGGCGAGTGCTGCGGTGGCGGCGGCGGAGCAGCGCGGACTCGGCGCCGCTGGGGCCTTCGAGGCACTGGCCGGGGCTTACGCTGACTTCGCGGCTGCGGAGCCTGGGCTATACGCGGCCCTGACCACGGATACCAGTCGCTCGAGCTGGGCCGCGCAGCCCGGGGTGGAGCGCAAGGCGCTCTGGAATCTGGTTCTGCAGGTGGTCGGCCGCCTGACGAACAATCCCGACGACACCGGCGCCGCCGTGGCGGCGTGGAGTCTTCTGCACGGCTTCGCCTCGCTGCGGGCGGCGGGCATGTTCGGCAGCAGCGGGCCCAGGGACGGGTTCGCGCGCGGATTGGCCGCGCTGACTGCGGGATTGAAGCCGGCCGTAGCGCCCTGAAGTCTCTGCGCCCTCTGTGTCTTCCTCCTCTCTGCGTGAGCCGTTGACGGACGAAGAATGACCACCGGCACTCGGCGGACCCGCGAGATCGTCAACAGCTCACGCAGAGGAAAGGAGTGCGCAGAGGGTGCCGAGAGGGTCTGTCGCTTCATCCACGACAACACGCCAACGCGAAGCGCACGATCTGCTCATTCAGTTGAGGATGAAACGTCGCGCGATCGAAACCCGGCGGATCGATGGCTGGCGCGAATCCCGGCACCGCCATCTGTGCCGGAAATGGCGTCTGAAAGCTGAAGTGGCCGGCCTTGGGCACGGCGACCTCCTGCAGCTGTGTCCCGACCAGACCGCTCCGCAGAATGTCCGCATGAAACGACGGCGTCACACGGTCCTCCTCACCGCGAAAGAGCAGCACGGGAGCGGTCACAGCGTTCAGATGTGCGGGCGGCATGAACCAGCCCGCCGCGGGGGCCAGCAGCACGAGGCCCGCCACACCATCCAACTTCGCCACATCAAGCTGGGCAGGCGGGTTGTCTGGACTGTCGAACGACGTGTTGACCGGTCGCCCGCCAGCGGCTGCGAGCACCGTATAGGCGCCGATGGAGTGGCCAATGAGCAAACGACGCGTGCGGTCCACATGCGGCGACAGCAACACGTCCCGGTGCAGCGCGGCAACGGCATCGCACACCTGCTGCGGGCGGACCCGCAGCAGCTCCACCGTGCCGGTGAGTGACGCATTGCTGCGGCTGTTACCGACATGTTCCGGCAACAGCACCACAAACCCGGCCTCTGCGAGCGCCACGGCCGTGCCGCGATGCGTGAGCGGCGAACCGGTGTTGCCGTGACTGATAAGCGCCACCGGCCTCGGACCTGCGTTGCTCGGCGCGATGGGTGCATTAAGCGCCACCGCCATGGTGTACGGCCCGAACGACTGTTCGCCCGCGACGGTTGTGGTTGGATAGAGCGCGAGCACCGGCAATGCCGCGCCTCCACTGTTCCCGTCAAGCCAGCGGGCGCCAACCTGCGCCACGTCAGACGCCATGTGGCGGCTTCTCCTCAATCGGAAGGTGAATGTCTGTCAACACCAAATGCTCCGGTACATCGGGAAAAAGACGGAGTCGTCGCAACAGCAACGGAGTCCGGCCTGGGATGACTGCATGTGCAGGGCACCAGGTGTGGATGAGGAAGGTGACGGCTGCGGCAATGTGCGTGTCCGGCCCTTCGAGACGAAGACGCGCGTGTCGCCCACCGCCAATCATGAGCGGCGCGATGCCAGCCGCCCGATCGTCAGCGCGCAGTCGCGCCGACGTGGCGACCGCGATGGCCAGGGATGGCTGACTCGATGCAGTCCCTGGTGCAAACAGCACGTTCCATGTCGCGTGCGTGCGCGGCGAAAGACCACCGCGCTGCCGTCGCCAGGACACGAAGCGCTTCAGCGTATCCTCCAACGCCCCAATCGAATGCGGGTGATGCATCAGGGCCAGTGTTCGCTGAGCGGGCAGGTTGACGACCGAAACGAGGCCGGACCAAGCTTTTGTGAGCTGATGCATGCCGGCAGGACTGCGCGTCACCGCGTCCGCATCATGCAGCGCGGGAATATCCAACGCATGATGAAAGACGCTCCAGTCCGGCTGACTTCGAAAGACACTGGGCGACACCCCCAGCACGCGCTTGAAGGCCCGAGTAAAGGCTTCATGGCTGTCGTAGCCGCTCTGCAATGCAATGGCGGCAATCGGTTCACCATGACGAAACGCCAGCTTCATGGCCGCGCGGCGCAGTCTGATGCGGCGCGCCACGTCCATGATGCTCAGGCCCAGCACCTGCCGCGATGCGCGAATCAACCGGAAGGGTGAGACCTCGAGCGATGCGGCAAGTACATGGAGCGTCAGCGGCGCGTCCTCCTGGTGCCGCCGGATCTGCCGGAGCGCCGATCGAACCAATCTCTGGCTGCTCCGGCTGTGTATGATGCGAGTGGGAAGCATGCAGAAGAAATAGCCGAGTCCGCGCTGGACCGCTTGACCAGAATTGCAGTCGACGAATGTCACACGGCGGTTGACGGCGGCGAATACGAGGGTGCAGAATCGGGGATCCCGCTCCTTCCGTCCGTCGAAGAATCCCACCCATGTCTGACATTCGCCCGAGGCAGCCATGACGTTTCTCCACGTCAACCTCATGTGGGCTATCGTACTCTTCGGTGTCTTGCTGTGGACCACGGCCTGTGTGGCGCTCAATGCTGCCCTGCGTCGCGGCATGGGCCTGATGGGACTCGCGCTGAGCTATGGGGTGCTGGTGTGGATGCTGGTGGACCTGCCGTGGCGCGAAGCGGTGGTGACCTGGAGTGTCTTCGCGGCATTCGGAGGCGCGCTCACGGTATTGTACGAGCTCTGGGCGCGTCGGAAGTACGCCGGCACGGGCCGCGCGCGGCGCCGCCTGGTGCGACTGGAGGGCATCGTGCTGTGGCCGTCCATGGTGCCCGATGCGGTGGGGCTGATGCTCAACGATGCCGGCATCATTCCGGCTGACGAGCGGAGTGAGACGCACGAAGAGGACACGCGGCGCATCACGGCCGAGATGGCCACGCCCACGCCGGTCAACACCGAGGCCGTTCGCCGATGACGTGGAAGGTGCCGCTCTCGCTGCTGCCCACGTACACTTCGCGCGCTGCGCAGGTGTTGCGTCTGGCAGTTGACTCCGCACTTGCGGAGTACCCGCGCGATGCGACGCCGCAGGATCTGCTGCGCGGACTGGTTCGCGAAGGCAGGAGCCGGGCAGCGCTGATACTCCGCGCGAATGGCATCTCCGAGGACGCGGTCAATCGATAGTCAGCTGGTACGGCGTCCTGTCAGCGTCTGACGAACAGAATGGCATGGGTGGATTTGTGTCGCATGAAAGAACTCCTCCCATGATCTCGCCTCAGCAAATGGCAGGCACGCTCCTGCATAAACGGTTTGACGTGGAGGCGGACCATGCAGGTGCAGGGCATGCAGGTGGTGGTGGCGGGTGCGGCTACGGCGGGCGCGGCGACGGCGTTGCTGCTGGCGCGGGCCGGTGCCACGGTGCGGGTGCTGGACCGTGTACCGGAGATGCGCGCAGCCGGTGCAGGCATTGCACTGGCCGCCAATGGTCAGGCCGTGCTCGAGCGCCTGCAGCTCAACACCCTGCTCAATCAAGCCACGCAGATCAATGGGGCGCGCATTGTCGATGCCAACGAGCGGACGCTGCTGGCCCCTCCAGAAGGCACCGACCTGCGTATCGTGACCCGCGCCGCGCTGCAGGCCGCCTTGTTTGAGGCCATGCGGAGCACGCCAGGCATTGCGATCACACTCGGTGTGACGGTTGAAGCGGCCACACCGGATGGTCGCGTGATCGTGCGACACAGCGCAAGCGGACAGCGCGAGGCGATGCAGGCAGACCTCGTAGTTGGCGCCGACGGAGTACACTCGCGAGTGCGGGAGCAGGGCCGATTCGGTGCGTCAGTGCGACGTTCCGGTATTCATTATGTTCGAGCGCTCTCACCCGCCGCCCCATCAGAGGCGCTGGAGGCATGGACGTCTGCTGGTCTCTTCGGCATGCTGCCGCTGCAGCGCGGCAGTTACCTCTACGCCAGCTGCGGTACGCCGGAGTTGGAGCGTGCGATCGAGGCGGCAGACCTCGATGCCTTTCGCATGGCGTGGCAGCGAGCCTTCGCGCCGAGCGCCACGCTGCTCGCCCCACTTCAGCGGTTTGACGAACTGCTGGTCCATGAGGTGATTCGCGTCTCGTGCCGGCAATGGCACGACGGTCGGCTGGTGCTGGTTGGCGACGCGGCCCATGCCATGGCCCCCAATCTCGGACAGGGCGGCAACAGTGCGCTGGTGGATGCCGTGGTGCTGATGGAGTCCCTGCGCAACGCGAAGGACCTGCCCGAGGCGCTGGCGCAGTACACCGCACGGCGCAGGCCCGCGGTGCAGCGTGTGGCCGATACCTCGGCGCGACTTGGACAGATCAGCGAATGGACGCAGCCCGCGATGCGCTGGCTGCGGGACCGCGTGCTGATGCCGCTGGCAAGCCGGGGCGATTCGTCCCGCATGATGCGGGACGTGCTGCAGGAAGATCCCGGCTGGCTGCGAGGGCGGTAGATTCTCGGCTCCCGCCCAAGTCGAGCCGTCACGCGGCTTCGTCTTCCGTTCTGCTCCGCGTCCGAGATCCGGTCATGTCCGCTGTACGCCGCGCCGCTGTGTTGCTGTCGTGGATTGTCGCGCCCTCGCTCCTGTCGGCACAAGCCGCTCCCGCCGTGTCCCCATCGGCGCGCAAGCCGCTGACACTGAATGACTACACGCTCTGGCGCAGCATCGATGCCGCGTCGCTGTCGGCGGACGGTCGCTGGGTGGCCTACGGCACGCGGCTCACCAACGTGCTGCCCGCTGATGCGAAGCCGGTGGTGCGCATTCGCGAGGTGGCGAGCGGCGCAGAGACCGAGGTGTTGCATGCCTCGCAGCCGGCCTTCACACCCGACGGACGTTGGCTGGCCTATCTCGTGGAACCCCCGCCGCCGGCACGCGCCGCGCGGGCCAACGACAGCAGCAGTGCCGGCAACGTGCCACCTTCCGTACCACCATCGGTGCCGCCGGCTGCGCCGCCCGTGTCTGCGCCAGCCACACAGCCGCCCGCCACTCCACAGGGGGGCAACGCCGCGTCGGCCAGCCGCGCCACGCCACCGCGTCGCTGGGAGCTGCGTGAGTTGGCCACCGGCACGGTGCGCAGCTGGCAGGACATTCAGTCGGTCACGTTCTCCCCGAATGGCACGCATGTCCTGCTGCGTCGCCGCCCGGCGGGCGCGGCCAACGGCGGCGGCAATGCCAGCGCTGCAGGTGGCGGCGCAGCAGCTACCGGTGGCACGGCCGCTGCTGCACGCGCCAGCGACGTCCTGCTTCACGAATTGGCCACCGGGCGCACCACGTTCCTCGGCGCTGTGTCCGAGGCCCTGTTCAACAAGACAGGATCGCAGCTCGCGTACACGGTGGATGCACCAGTGCGCGACGGCAACGGACTCTTCGTGGTGGATCTCCGCAGCAACGCCATCCGTGTGTTGGACAACGATTCGCTGCGCTATGCACGACTGACCTGGAATGACGAGGGCTCGGGTCTCGCGGTGCTCAAGGGGCGCGAGGTCGAGCGCATGCGGGAGCGCGACAATCGGCTGCTGGTGCTGCCGGATGTGTCGGGTGATCGGCGGGTGCAGTTGGAGAGCAAGGCGGTCACGCCGGGCTTCATGATCAGCGAGCGCGCGCCGCTGTCCTTCAGCGACGATGGCGCTCGTGTGTACTTCGGGCTCATTCCGCAATCGCCGGCGCCGGACACCGCGCGGCGGCGCAGCACCGATTCCATTGCCGACGTGGACATCTGGCGTACCACTGACGAGCGCATTCAGTCGGCGCAGATGATCCAGGCCGAGCAGGATCGCAATCGTACTTTCCGCCAGGCCTTCGATGTGGCGGCCGGCCGGTTCGTGCAATTGTCAGACAGCACGCTGCGAGACATCGAGCTGCCCGTGTACGGCGTGTATGCCATTGGGCGAGACCAGCGCGCGTACCAGTCCGACTATGAGGCGGCCTCGGCGGACATCTATCGCGTGGACACGCGCACAGGCCAGCGTACGCTCCTGCTGCGTAAGCAGGTCCTCGGCCGGCACATCGCAGGATTGTCACCCGATGGTCGATACTTCCTGTATTGGCGCAACGCGCGCTGGAACGCCTGGGATCTGGCTGCAGGCAGCAGCCGCGTGCTGGGCTCCAACGCGCCGAGTTTCCTTGACATGCAGGAGGACAGACCGGGGCCGCGTCCGCCCTACGGCATTGCCGGCTATACGCGCGACTCGAGTGCCGTGGTGGTGCACCATCGCTTTGATGAATGGCTGCTGCCACTCGACGGCAGTGCGGCGCGCAATCTCACCAACGGTCAGGGTACGCGTGATCAGGTGGTGTATCGCTGGATCCGCACTACACCGGTCGACTCAAGTTCCACGCGCGGCGCCCGTGCGCTGCGAGAGATCGACCTGACGCAGCCGGTGACGTTCTCGATGTTCGGGGAATACACCAAGAAGAGTGGTGTCGCCCGCCTCGCCGGCGGGACGCTGACGCCGCTGGTGTGGGGCGACGCGCAGTTCAGCACGCCACAGCGTGCGCAGTCCGCTGACGTGTATCTGTTCACGCGGCAGAGCTATCAGGAGTTCCCCGATCTCCTCGTGGCCGATGCCAGTCTGGCCAATGCGCGCAAGGTGTCGGACGTGAACCCGCAGCAGGCGCAGTATCAGTGGGGACGGCGTCTGCTGTTCGACTATGTCACGCGTCGTGGCGACAAGCTGCAGGGGCTCATTACGCTGCCTGAGGATTATCAGCCGGGGCAGCGTCGCCCCACGCTGGTGACCTTCTACGAAAAGAACTCGCAGGGTCTGCATCGCTATCCCATGCCGAGCTACATCACCGGCATGGGCGCCATTCCGGCGGAGGCTACGTCACGTGGCTACGTCACCATGGTGCCCGACATCGCGTTTCATGGCGGCTCGTCGCACAGCGACATGCTGGATGCCGTGGAGGCGGCCACGAAGAAGCTCATCGAGCTGGGGTATGCCGATCCCAAGCGCATTGGCGTGCATGGCCACAGCTACGGTGGCGAAGGAGCGGCATTCATCGGCACGCGCTCCAAGATGTTTGCCGCCGTGGGTATGGGCGCCGGCGTGACGGACCTGTTCTCCGATTTCAGCCAGAGCTGGGGCTGGACCTATCAGGTGCAGGGCGGCAGTGGAGAGAACGGCAGTGGCTACTACCTGAGCGGTCAGGGCCGCTGGGGCTTCTCTCCCTGGGACAAGCCTGAGGTCTATCGCTTCGAGTCGGCCCTGACGCACGTGCCCAATGTGTCGTCGCCGTTCCTCATCATGCATGGTACGGCCGACCCGACGGTGAGCTTTACGGAGGGCATGAACTTCTACAACGCGCTGCGCTACAACCGGAAGGAGGCCGTGATGCTGGCCTATCCGGGTGAAGGCCACGGGCTGCGCGGGCTCGCCAATCGCCGTGACCTGACGTCACGCTACTTCGATTTCTTCGATCACCATCTCAAGGGCGCGCCGGCACCGAAGTGGATGACAGATGGCGTGCCGTTCATCCTCAAAGATCGTCCGGCTGCGGCGGCGCCGGTGATTCGGCCATGAGCGCAATGTGCAGAAGGCGAGACATCCAACCGCTAAGACATCTCGCCTGTGATTGGGTACTGCCTCACCCTTGACAGGGGTCACGGCTACACGATAGTCTCGCTCATATGCTGCTGACGGCCGCCACCCTTCTTTCGCTTTCCGCCATCGACTTCGTGTCGCTGGCGGCCGTCTCGCTTGCGCTGGCAACGCTTCTTCTTCTTCTAGACGCCCCACCGAGGTGCGGATCGACGAAGTAGTCATACGAGCAGCGACTCATGTCATGTCGAGCCCCGCACCGGAAAACGGTGCGGGGCTTTTTGCATCATGGCTGTCTGCATTGCGTTTTCGCCCGAAGACGTTCTCCGCAGCGTTCTGTCCGCCTTTCCCGATCCCCCCACCATCAGCGCGAGGATATCCATGCCCAAGATCCTGTTCAGTCTGCTCCCCACGGAAGGGGCGCTACTCCGCACCCTTGGGCTTGTCGACCGATCCGGTCACGAAATCGTCGCCATGCATGCGGCGCGCGTGGCCGCGCAGGTGGACGTGCGTCTCGACCTCGTCGATTCTGTCCGTGAGCCGGAGGCTCTGGTACATGCGCTCTATCGTCTGCCTGAAGTCATGGACGTGCGCTGGCACCGGGAGTCCTCTTCGCCAGCCGCAGACGGATGGTCCGCCGCTGGCGACGAGCCTCCGCCACCTGTGACCTACGGTGCGGTATGAGCGAGCGCGTCCTCATCTTCGACACGACCCTGCGGGATGGCGAGCAGTCCCCGGGCTGTTCGATGAGCTTGGCCGAGAAGTCCCGAATGGCACATACCCTCCGCGACCTCGGTGTCGACGTGATCGAGGCGGGCTTTGCGGCAAGCAGCCCGGAGGACCGTGCCGCTGTCGCCCACATTGCACACGCGGTGCGGGGGGTCCGGATTGCCACACTGGCCCGTTGTGTTCAGGAGGACGTCGAATTGGCCATGGCGGCGCTGGAGCATGCGGAGGCTCCACGGCTGCACTTGTTCCTGGCGTCGAGTGACATTCATCTGGAGCACAAGCTGCGCATGTCACGCGAGGAGGCTGTCTGCACGGCCGCGCATCACGTGCGGCTCGCCCGTACGTTGTGCGACGACGTGGAGTTCAGCGCGGAGGATGCGTCACGCAGTGAACCAGCGTTTCTGGTGCGCCTCTTCTCGGAAGTCATCGCGGCGGGTGCCACCACCATCAACGTGCCTGATACGGTGGGGTACGCCGATCCGGCCAGCTACGGGGCGCTTTTTGCGCTGCTGCGTCGCGAGGTTCCTGGTGCCGACCGCGTGGTGTGGTCCACGCACTGTCACGACGACCTCGGGCTGGCCGTGGCCAATACGCTGGCTGGTCTGGAACACGGTGCCCGTCAGGTGGAGTGTACCCTGAACGGGATCGGAGAACGTGCGGGCAATGCCGCACTTGAAGAGGTGGTCATGGCGCTCCGTGTCCACCACCGTCGGTATCGACTGGAGTGTGGAGTGAACACCCGCCGGTTGTATCCGGCGTCGCGCGAGCTCGCAGCCATTACCGGTAGCCTCGTCGCACGAAACAAGGCCATCGTGGGCGACAATGCGTTTGCACACGAGGCCGGTATCCACCAGCACGGCATGTTGCGCCATCGCGAGACGTACGAGATCATCGATCCCGAGGATGTCGGGGTACCCGGTTCGACGATGGTCCTCGGCAAGCACAGTGGTCGTGCCGCACTGCGTACCCGTCTCGCGGGTTTGGGATATTCCCCCGACGACGCCGCGCTCAATCGCGCCTTTGTCGCCTTCAAGAGACTCGCGGACACCCAACGAGAGGTCGATGACAAGGACCTGGACCGACTGATGCGCCACTTGCAGACTGCGGAGCGTGTCTCGTGAGCGTCACCGAACCGAAGACCCTTCTCGACAAGATTTGGGCTGCGCACTGCGTACGGGAAGAGACTGTCGACAGTCCCGCCATTCTGTATGTCGATTTGCATCTTGTGCATGAGGTCACCTCGCCGCAGGCCTTCGATGCGCTCAGGGTACGCAACCTGCCCGTGCGCCGGCCCGATCGGACACTGGCCACCTTGGATCACAGCACTCCGACGTTGCCGGCTGACGCGCTGGGGCAGCGACCGTATGTGTCTGCTGCCAGCGCCGCCCAGGTCGCCGAACTGGAACGCAACTGTCGGACGTTCAACGTGGAACTGCTGGGGTACGGATCGGGGAGACGTGGCATTGTTCACGTGATCGGCCCTGAAGAGGGGGCCACGCAGCCCGGCATGACGATTGTCTGTGGTGACTCTCATACCGCGACTCATGGAGCATTCGGGGCGCTGGCGTTCGGTATTGGTACTACCGAGGTGGGGCATGTACTGGCTACGCAATGCCTCCTGCAGCGCAAGCCGAAGGCACTGGCCGTGACGGTGCGTGGTCGACTTGCCGACGAGGTCACGGCCAAGGATCTCGTTCTGCATATCATCGGCACCCTCGGCGTGGACGGTGGAACCGGATATGTCATCGAGTATCGTGGCGAGGCAATCCGGGCGTTGGACATGGAGGCGCGGATGACGCTGTGCAACATGTCCATCGAGGCCGGAGCACGGGCTGGTCTGGTCGGGTGTGACGAAACGACCATTCAATGGTTGCGCGGTCGGCGGCGTGTTCCGTCGGGTGAGGCGTTCGAGTCGCTTGCTTCCACATGGCGCACTTGGGTGTCCGACGAAGACGCCGTGTTCGATCGTGAAATTCACATCGATGGCGCCGCCGTGGAGCCCACGGTCACCTGGGGCACCAACCCGGGTCAAGTCATTTCGGTGACTGGTCGCGTTCCGCTCGATCCAGCCGGTGAGCGGGCACGCCAGTACATGCAATGGACCGCCGGAGCGCCGATGCTTGGCACACCAGTGGATGTCGTGTTCATCGGATCGTGCACGAACGGCCGCTTGTCCGATCTGCGTGCCGCCGCTGCCGTGTTGCGTGGACGCCAGGTGGCGGAGCGGGTGCGCATGCTGGTCGTGCCCGGCTCCGAGGCGGTCCAGCGCAGTGCGGAGGCGGAGGGCCTGCATCTGGTATTCCGGGACGCTGGTGCGGAATGGCGTGAGCCCGGCTGTTCGATGTGCATCGCCATGAACGGCGACATGGTAGGGGCGGGACAGTTGGCCGTAAGCACGTCCAACCGCAACTTCGAAGGACGCCAGGGGCCGGGAGCGCGAACGGTGCTCGCCAGTCCACGCACTGCGGCTGCCTGCGCCGTGGCCGGACACATCGTCGATCCGCGAGCTGCGGGGAGTTGGGGGGAACGCGCATGAACACCTTTACCCGATTCAGCGGCACCGTGGGGGTGCTCGATGCGATCGATGTGGACACGGATCAGATCATCCCCGCGCGCTTCCTGAGCGTCACGACACGCGAGGGACTCGGGGCCTGCTGCTTTGCCGATTGGCGCTTCGACGCCGAGGGCCATGTGCGCACCGGCTTCGCGCTGTACCGCCCGGACGCGTCCCCGGCTCCGGTGCTGGTGACGGGTCGCAACTTCGGGTGTGGCAGCTCGCGTGAACATGCCGCGTGGGCCTTGCTCGACTACGGCATTCGGGTCGTCATCAGCGTGCGCTTCGCCGACATCTTTCGCAGCAATGCCCTGAAGAACGGACTGCTGGCGATCGAAGTGCCGGAGGCGTCCTGGCGCGTCCTGCGTGAATACCGTGACCGGGAGGTCGCAGTCGATCTCGAGGCCAACGTCATTCAGGTGTCGGATGCATGCTCCATTCCGTTCGAAATCGACGGTTTCGCGCGGCAGTGCCTGTTGCAGGGCGTCGATTCCCTGGGGTATCTGCTGTCCTTCGAGTCGGCTATCGCGCGTTTCGAAGAGCGTGGGCCGCGCCCGGAGAACACATGAAAGCGACGATAGCCGTGCTACCGGGCGACGGGGTAGGACCAGAAGTCATGGCCGAGGCGCTGGCGCTGCTCCGTGTGGTGGCGGAGTGTGGTGGCCATACGTTCACGCTGTGCGAAGGGGTCATCGGCGGTGCTGCCATCGACGTTCACGGCAACCCGCTGCCGGACCAGACGCGGGAGATCTGTACGCAGGCCCATGCGGTGTTGCTGGGAGCGGTCGGAGGGCCGCGTTGGTCCAACCCGCAGGCGGTGGTGCGTCCGGAGCAAGGCTTGCTGGCGTTGCGTGCGGCCCTTGGCGTCCACGCGAATCTACGACCAGTGACACCGCATCCGGCCCTGATGCGACGGTCGCCGATCAAAGGCTCTCTGTTGCAGGGTGTGGACATTCTGTTTGTCCGTGAATTGACAGGCGGGATCTACTTCGGTGACAAATACCGGGATGGGGATGTGGCATTCGACGTGTGTCGCTACTCGGTCGCTGAAGTCGAGCGGATCACCCGTCTTGCCGCTGTTCTGGCGCGTGGGCGACGTCGCCACATCACCCATGTCGACAAGGCCAATGTGCTCGAGACCAGCAGACTCTGGCGCGAGACCGTTGATCGGGTGCTGGCCACCGAGTTTCCTGACGTTCAGGTGTCGCATGTGCTGGTGGATACCATGGCCATGCAACTGGTGACCAGACCGTCGGCGTACGACGTCATCCTGACCGAGAATCTGTTCGGAGACATTCTCACCGATGAAGCAGCCGCGCTGGTGGGCTCGATGGGCCTGCTTCCCTCGGCGTCACTGAACGGCGACGGCCGCGGTCTCTACGAGCCGGTACACGGGTCAGCGCCCGACATCGCCGGTCATGGTGTGGCCAATCCGATCGCCATGCTGCTTTCGGTGGCCATGATGTTTCGCCACTCACTCGGCCTCCATGACGAGGCTCGCTTGGTGGAGGACGCGGTGGTCTGGTGCATGGGACAGCGGATCGTGACGCGAGATCTGGTTGCATCGAGTCGTCTGCATACCCGGGACGTTGGCAAAGCCGTGTGCCGGAAGGTGCGCGAATTGGCGGGGCCCTGAGTGTCTCGCCGTCCGCAGGCGAGGTCTCCACGCCCGAAGCCACCTCCATGAGACGCGCTGCACCGGGACTCCCAGGTCGCGCGGATGCCGGAGGGTGCTGATGCCACGAAACCGAGCCCTGCCCCGGTGCGTACGCCGAGGAAACGCGCTCGCTCTCCCTCCGCCCTCGTCGTAGCATGCTTCGATTTGCATTTTGCGCTCTGCTTCTTGGTGTCGTATGGCCGGCCGCCGACGCCCACGCGCAACCCCTGGTGTTTTCGCGCGGGGCGACGACCAGCAGTGCGCGGCTCGACGCCGAGATGCCACAGTTGGCTCGTGCGCTGCTGATGCGGCGCACGGTTGCCAGCGGTCCAGCGGTTCCGACGCGCGCGCTGGTCGACCAAGTGGTGCTGGAACTGAGCGCCGGCGAGGTGGACGCGGCCGCGCGCATTCTGGATGGTATGGTCCAGCGCGCGGACGCGCCGAACCCGGAGCGTGAGCCGGCGTTCGCGATGCTGGCCCTGCAGGTGGACGCTGCGCGGCGTGCCAAGACCAGCCGGCTTGCCTACGCTGTGGCCTACGGCGATGCCTTCCGTTCGTACATGTCGACGTTGCCTGACCGGGCCGCGTATGAGGTGGTGTGGGCGCTCGAGACACCCTTCCCCGTCGTCGAACGGAATTTGCGTGACGCCGTGCAGCGGGCGGCCAACTCCGACTCGCTCACGGTAGCCGAGGCGACGTCCCTGGTGCGCCTGCACAGTCGGCATCGTTCACTGCAGGCGTTGGGCGAGGCACTTCCCGCCCTCCTCGCCGCGGACGTCGCCCGGCGCTATGTGACAGACACTGCGATACGCATTCGCAGCAAGGATGGTGCGACGCTCTCGGCGCTCGTGGTACGGCCTCGTCGTACAACCGACCGACTGCCCACTGCGCTGGAGTTCGACATCTATGCGGATCTCGCGGTGCATCTGGATGATGCGCGTTACGCCGCGTCTTACGGCTATGCTGGGGTGGTGGTCGATGCGCGCGGGAAACGGCTGAGTACCGACAGTATCCGGCCTTTCGAAACGGAAGTGGGCGATACGCACGCTGCGCTGGACTGGATCGCCGCCCAACCATGGAGTGATGGACGCGTCGGCATGTATGGGTCGAGTTACGGTGCGTTTGCCGGCTGGGCCGCCGCCAAGCAGCGGCATCCGGCCCTGCGCACCATTGCGGCCTTTGTTGCCGCCATGCCCGGCTTCGGTATGCCGATGGAGAACAATGTGTATCTGTTTGCCAACTATGCCTGGCCATTTTACGTGGGCAACAATCGGACGCTGGACCACGCCGTGAACAATGATCGCAGTCGCTGGCAGACGTTGTCCACGCGCTGGTACGAAAGCGGACGCGCCTTCCGAGAAATCGATGCCGTGGACGGAACGCCGAATCCGATGATGCAGCGCTGGCTCGCGCATCCAACCTACGACGCGTACTGGCAAGGGATGGTGCCATACGGCGCGGAGTATGCCGCCATCGACATTCCCGTCCTCACCGTGACCGGGTACTTCGACGATGGGCAGATCTCCGCGCTTGAGTACACACGGGAACATCTGCGGCATCGACCAAACGCCAAGCACTATGTCGTGATCGGCCCCTACGATCACTTCAGTGCGCCGGCTCGGCGCAAGGCGCCGGCACTCCGCGGCCATGTTCTCGACCCGGTGGCCCAATTCAATGGCTCGGAGCTGACTTTTTCCTGGTTTGATCATGTCTTCCGTGGCGCCCCGCGACCAAGCCTGCTACAGGACCGCATCAATCATCAGGTCATGGGCAGCAATCGCTGGCGTCATGCCCCGGACTTTCAGTCCATGGGCAATACGTCACTTCGGCTACATCTGTCATCTGTACGAGACGGGGCGCACCATCGGTTGACGCCAGCCCCCAGATCGTCGCGCGATTCGCTTCGGCGGGTGGTGCATCTCGGAGATCGCAGCGGACAAGGCAACAGCTACTATCCAGGGGAGATCGTCCGCAGTGACATGGACTTCAGTGGCGCGCTGACATTCGTTTCCGAGCCGCTTGGGGATTCGGTCGAAGTCAGCGGCATGATGACGGGTGCCCTGCAGGTTGTGAGCAACGCCCGAGACTTTGACTACCATGTCGTCTTGTACGAACTGATGCCGGACGGCCGCCTGTTTCATCTCTCGTATATGCTGAGCCGGGCCAGCTCGGCCCATGATCTCACCACTCGCCGCCTGCTCGATACCGGCGTGGTCACGCATCTTCCCTTCGGCCGCTCCCGCGTGACCAGCAAGCGGCTGGCACGTGGCAGCCGCCTGCTCGTGGTGTTGGATGTGGACAAGGATGCGTTTCATCAGGTCAATCACGGCACGGGCAAGACCGTGAGGCGCCAGGTGGCCGCCGATGCCACCCAGCCCATCGTGCTCACGCC
>JACVCT010000253.1 GCA_016741895.1 Gemmatimonadaceae bacterium
CCCGTCACCACTGCGCCGCTGCGCACGATGATTTCGTCGTGGGCCTTGAGCGAGCCCGTCACGCGCGCGCCGTCGTTCACCACAATGGAGCCCGTGGCGATGGCCGAGCCAATGAAGGCCGAGCCGGCCGTGATGGGCAGGCCGCCGTCGATGCGCCAATAGGCCGGCGCCAACTGCTTGCCGTAGCTCGGCACAAAGCGCTCGTATGCGCCCGTGGGCAGCACCGGGGCTTCCGCGGTCTCCACGTCGGTGACCCGAATGACACCGGCCTCGAGTCGTTCGAAGGTGACATTCGTGCCCAGCACGATGGTGCGTTCCGCGGTGGCGCGTCCCAGCAGCCGACAGTTGTTGGCCACCTCGAGCCGTCCCTTGGCGTGCACCCAGCGCAGCACGGTGGAGCGCTCGCCAAGGTACACGTCGCGCTGCCCGAGCAGGGCGCGATACACCACCCCATTGCTGCCGCGCACGGTGAGACGTGCCAGCACCTCCGTGGCCAGTTCGCAGTCCTCGGGCAACGGTGTGCTGTCCATGAGCACGACCATGTCCTCGATGGGCTTGCGCTGCTTGACCAGCGGCGCTGCCTGTGAGTGCGACAGCACGGGCGTGCCGTCGCCAAGGCGCGGCGGCACCATGGTGCCCAGCAGGCCCTCGCGCTGTGCGCGCTTGGTGAAGGAGTCGGCAAAGTAGGTGAGCTTGCCCGCGTCGTTGCCCACGGCGCTCAGCGGCGCCGCGTCACGCGGACGCAGCAACTCCATGAATGCCGGGAGCAGAGGCAGCGCCATCCATGCAATCAGCGCCAGCAGCAGCAGTGCGAAGGCCATGCCTGGTGAGTTGGGCATCACGCGCGCCCTCCGTTGCCACCGACATTGGCGCGGCCTTCGCGGTGTCGCTCGGTTTTCTGCCACTGCACCGGCCGACCGCGCAGCCACGACGCACGCGACAGCGAGGCGCGGCCCACGGCAAAGGTGCTCACAAGGAAGCCGAGGAAGAGGAACGGCAGCATGCGAATGCGCTCACGGGAACCATCGAGGCGGCTGGCCGCGGCCACCTGGAAGAACGCGGCAAAGTTGCCCACCGTGTTGAACGACGAGATGGCCAGCACGGTGAAGCGTCCCCACTCGGGCGGATAGCCGGCGAAGAACAGGATGATGGTGCAGAGCCAGCCCACCGCTAGCACAAGCGGCACGACAAACACGCCAAGCAGCAACGCGCCGTCGAGTACCTGCGCGAGAGGCAGTCGTGAACGATTGGTGAGCAACGCGGCCACATAGCGACGCAGCGCCTGATTGTGTCCCTTGGCCCAGCGCTTGATCTGCCGGATGCGCGACTCCCAGGTCTCGGGCACCTCCTCGTAGCACTCGGAGCGATTCTGGTACACGACCTCCCAGCCGGCAATGACGAGGCGCACCGTGAGGTCGGTGTCCTCCGCGAGGGAGTCCACGTTCCAGCCGCCCACGTGTTCGAGTGCCGCGCGCCGCACGCCACCCACGGTGCCACCGTATTGCGGCACGAGACGCAGGTTCATGCGGGCCTGCTGGTCCACCTGGTAGCCACCGGCGCGCTCGAGGTCGAGCAGGCGTGTGAGCAGGGAGAGGCCCACGTTGAGCGGCACCACGCGACCCATCACCGCGCCCACCTCGGCGTCGAAGAACGGTGCCACGAGCTGCTTGAGCAGGCGTTCGCCGGGGATGTAGTCGGCGTCGAACACCAGGAAGATTTCGTCCTGATGCAGCGCCATGGCATCGGCCAGCGCGGCCGCCTTGCCCGGGATGCCCTCATCGCGCAGGAAGGGGATGATGCGGCCCGGGTAGTTCTCGGCGTATTCCTTGAGGATGTTGCGCGTGTCGTCGGTGGAGCGGTCGTCCACCGGCACGATCTTGAGCCGGTCCTCGGGATAGTCGCAGGTGAGCAGCGCATCGAGGGAGTCGCGGATGACGCGCTCCTCGTTGTGCGCCGGCACGAACACCACGAGCGAGGGCCAGTCCGCCTGGATGACGTCGACGAACGGCTGGCGATGGCGTCCGAAGAGCCGGTTGAGCGTGAAGAAATAGTGGCGCAGGGTGTAGATCGCGAGAATCACGATGCACACCCAGAGCCCGATATTGGCGAAGGCGACGAGGGTGTTCACGGGCGGCCCCCGAGCCCGAGTCGGCGCACGAGCATCGAGCCGTAGCCCAGCGGGGGAATGATCTGAGAGCCGATGGGCGTGATGGCGCGCACCGACTGCGGGGTGGGGGTGGGGCGCGGACGGCCTTCGGGGTAGCGCGCCGGCATGGTGGGCGGACGGCGCTCGACCGCATCGAGCACACCACCCGAGCGCCAGCTCATGCCCCAGCCGTACAGCGCGACGTACACGAACACGTCGAGCAGCACGCCGAACACCAGGAACAGCATGGGCATGGCCAGCAGCGAGGCGCGATGGATGACCCAGGTGTGCACCGCCGCCTGCAGTGGCAGCAGCACACTCAGGTGGGCCAGCAGCAGCGTCCCCATGGCGACCTTCTGCCAGAGGAGGAAGTCGAAGATGTGAAAGGTGAACGCCACCAGAAACGGCGAGAGCACCAGAATGACCACACCGCAGATGAGCAGACCGGCCGTGTACGACGCGAGGTCGTAGGTGAACGGCGGTGCCGCAAAGGTGAACCAGAGCTGCGCCGTGAGCTGGATGGCCGAGAGGAAGCGCAGGAGGTAGCCGAATGGCAGCCAGCGATCCTTGAGGAAGAAGCTGACGGCGAAGAGCACAACGGTGACCAGCCAGCCGGTCTGCAGGTCGCGCGGCTCGGGCCAGAAGCTGCCGGCGGTGAAGTAGGGAATGGCCACACCCAGCGGACCGACTTCGAAGACCCGCGTTGACACCACGCCGGGAAGGCCGAGCGGTTCACGGATGGCATTGAAGAACTCGCGCCAGGCACCCATGAGCGGGTCGAGCAGCGCGAACATGGCCACCGCGAACATCATCGGCAGCACGAACAGATCGACGAGCAGCGTCCAGGAGATCTCGAGGCCAATCATCGCGCGATGTGGCGCGATGCGCCCCCCGCGGAACCCTCGATCACGCAGTTGGTCGATGCGCCGGGACGGCTTACCAGTAACGCGCGACACCGAGGGTCACTCCGGTTCGAGAGAAGAACGGATTGACGTAGCGGTCGCCCTGCAGACTGAGGGCCCACTGCGTCGTGAGCTTTTCGCGCCAGGCCAGCGCGTACTCCTGCGAATGAAAGCGCCGAAGCGTCGTGTTCGCGGAGATGATCTGCCACCCCTCACTGCCTCCGCCCACGCGCAACGAAAAACTGCGGCGCGGTGACGGCGTGAGAATGCTCACGCCCTGAATGCGGTGCGAGCGGATGGTGCCGGGCTGGCTGGTGTTGTAGCGGCCGGAGACTTCGAGCAGCAGCGCCTTGGGAGCGAACCACGCGATCGAGCCGGTTGCGGCCACATCGTACAACTCGAAGGGCGACTTGACGTACGAACCGCCACCGGTAACCTGCCACTCCTTGCGCGAACCCAGGCGCAGGCCGAGCTGCGCATCGCTGCGCAGTCTGGGCAGAATGGGGGACCCGTCGCCCACATTCACGCCAATGACGTGAAAGAGTCGCGGGTTCCAGTCATGCCGATGGGCAGCGCCCACCTGGATGCCCTGTTCGCGGAAGCCGCGCAGCGCGAGGACCTCGCCGTAGAACGTGTCCATGGCGCGCGGATTGACCACGCGGGCATAGGCGCCGGACCAGTCGCCAAAATCGTTGGTGACGCGCTGCGCGAAGGCGTTGACTTCGGTCCAGGAGCCGGGCAGCCCGCCGGCCAGCGGGGCCTGCGCCTCGCTGCGCCCGGGGCAGAGCACGGCGAGTGCCGCCAGCGGGAGCATGGCGGCAAGGCGATGCATGCCGCGCAGGGTCGGAAGAGAGCGCATCATGTCAGCTGGCACCGGAAAGCCGCTCCAGCGTGGCGTTCACCTGATCGTGGTCGAGCCGGCGCGGGCCGCGTCGTTCCGGCGGGTGGCGCAGCAGCGTGTCGATGACCTCCGCAATGCGGAAGGCCGCGCGTCCATCGCCGAAGGGGTTGCGGCCCGACGAGCGTTGCGCGTAGAGCGCGTGATCGGTGAGCAGCGCCGAGGTGCGGGCGAGAATGCGCGTGGCATCGGTACCCACCAGTTCACCGAAGCCGGCATGCACCACTTCGGGACGCTCGGTGGTGTCGCGCAGAATGAGAATGGGCTTGCCGAGCGTCGGCACCTCTTCCTGAATGCCGCCGGAGTCCGAGAGCACGAAGTGCGAACGTCGCAGCAGTTCGAGCAACTCGGGATAGGGCAGCGGGTCGAGCAGATGGATGCGCGGAATGCCGGCCAGACGCGCGTGCACGACGTCCCGCACGCGCGGGTTGAGGTGCACGGGAAAGGCGATGTGCACGTTGGCGTGCAGACGCACGATGGCCTCGAGCGCATCACAGATGGCCTCGAGGTGTTCGCCGAGCGATTCGCGGCGGTGCACGGTGGTCACGAGCACCTGGCTGTCATCCCAGGGGATGCCGTTCAGCGCCGAGGTCTCGAAGACCTCCCGGCGCGGAATCATGTGCATGGCATCGACGACCGTGTTGCCGGTGACGAAGATGTCGCTTTCCGGGATGCCCTCGGAGATGAGGTTGTTGCGGGCCTCATTGGTGGGCGCGAAATGCACATTCGCCGTGCAGGTGGCGATGCGGCGGTTCACTTCCTCGGGGAAGGGACTGGACAGATCGAAGGAGCGGAGACCGGCCTCGATGTGTCCGATGGGGATGCCCTGATAGAAACCGGCGAGACAGGCGGCGGTCACCGTGGAGGTGTCGCCCTGCACGAGCAGAAAATCGGGCCGGTGTTCGAGGAAGCACTCGGTGAGGGCCGCCATGGCGCGCGACGTGAAGACGCCGAGATTCTGCCCGTTCTGCATGAGGCCGAGGTCGATGTCCGGCTCAATGCCGAATACATCGAGGGCCTGTTTGAGCATTTCGCGATGCTGCGTGGTGGCAATGACGAGCGGCTCGAGATGCGGATGCTCGCGGATGGCCGCGACGACCGGGGCCATCTTGATGGCTTCGGGGCGCGTGCCGATGACCAGGCAGACGGTGTGCTTCACGGGAGGGGCGGACATGTGAACACGTCGAGGAGGGAGACGCCGGGTGTCGCAGCGGCGCCAGGAGCGACCCTGTCATCGGACAGGAACCCGCCGTCATGTGGCGGGTCGAAGGCCGTCCCACGGTACCACGAACGAACGCCCGGCCCGTCACAGAGACGGGCCGGGCGCAATATGGCGAGCAGGTCTGCGGAGGGTTAGTCCGCTGCGCGCATTTTTATCTGTTCATGCGGCGGCGGCGCGCAGCGGCGAGGCCAGCGATGCCGAGTCCCAGCAGGGCCATCGACGAGGGCTCGGGAACTGGAACGAAGTCGAAGTTGGCGTTGACGGCATATCCGTCCTGGCCGGTGAAGCCCATGCGGACGTTATCCACGAAGCCGACATATTCATGCGGCCAGCGGGAACCGATGCCGACGGCCAAACCGAGCACCTGCGCGTTGGCATCGAGGCACTTGGGGCGCGACGAGCCACCGAGCAATTCGGCGATCGTGGAGCCGGCGGCCGCAGCGTTCCATGCGTTCACCGTCGCAAAGGTGCAGTCACCCTGGTCGAGGAACGTGCCGTCGCCCACCCCGGCGCCAGGTGGACGGAGATACCAGAATCGTCCGTTTTCCATGCCATCCTGACGAACCCAAGTATCCAGCGGCGTGGAGTTGTCGTTGCAGTTGGCCGGATTGACCGGGCCGTAGTTGAGATCGCACTGGTTGTACCAGCCCTCCCAAACCAGCTCGCTTTCGAACTTCGAGCCATCCGCTGCCGTTTCCCACAAGCGCAGCCGCATGACCGGTGTCTTGTCTGCCCAATCCGACGTCAGGCTGGTGTTCATGGAGTAGGCGTTCGACTGGCGAAACCAATCGAATGACAACGACGACAGCTGGCTGATGGTGCCGAAGCTGCTGGCAGGGCGCGCGCCCGGGGCGCGGGAGGGGCCGGTGGTCCGGCCCCCGGTGGGGGATGTCAGGGCGTAGCCCTGCAGCGCGAACCGGCCCGCCGGGAAGCCGGAAGCGCCCGGTGCGCCCGTGGCGAA
>JACVCT010000254.1 GCA_016741895.1 Gemmatimonadaceae bacterium
TTGTACACGGCCTTTTCCCGCTTCCGACTGCCCGGAAACGAAGAATTGCACCTTGTCATTACCGCCCGAGACCTGGAGGTTGTACTGCTGTCGCATGCCGTTGGTGATCGGCGTGAGATCCGGGTCGTTGAGCACGTTGCCACGCGAAAGCGAGTCGATGTTGGTGCAGGCGCCGCTGGCCACCGCCGTGAGCAGGCAGGGCGAGGACACGCTCGGGTTGGCCGTGGTGCGGCCCCAGAGCGTCCAGAGATCGGGGAAGCTGGCCACGTTCTCCAGGCGGCCATTTTCAATACCGAGGTTCCAGGTGGTCTTGCCCGACTTGCCGCGCTTGGTGGTGATGACGATTACGCCGTTGGCCGCTTCGGTGCCGTAGAGCGTGGCGGCCGAGGGCCCCTTCACAATTTCGATGTTCTCGATTTCGTTGGGATTGATGTCGTCGAGACGCGACGGGCCCGAACCGCCAACTCCGAGCGACTGATTGTTGGTCTGCGCCGAGGCACGCACCCCGTCGATGATGACGATGGGGTCGTTGGTCAACGAGAAGGAGTTCTGACCGCGGATACGGATACGTGAACCGGTGCCCGTGGCACCCGTCTGCACGACCTGCACGCTGGACGAACGGCCCGACATGAGCGCGCCCATGTTGGCCACCGGCAGCTCGGCGATCTTTTCCGCCACGTTCACCGTGGAGGTGGCGTTGGCCAGTTCGACCTTGCGCTGCTGACCGGTCACCGTGGTGACGACAGCGGCGAGCGAGAAGGCCGCCTGCGTGAGCTTGACGTCTTGCACCAGCGGCGTGGCGCCCACGGTCACCGTGAGCTTCTGCGCCTCATAACCGATGCGGCTGATTTCGAGATTGACCGGGCCCTGGTTGGGAACTCGCAGGGTGTAGCGGCCGTTTTCTGCGGTAAGCGTGCCGTTTTGTGTGCCGGCAACGAGGACGCGGGCCTGCTGAATGGGCTGACCGGTGGCCGCGTCGGTAACCTGACCGGTCACGGTCCCCCCGGCGCCTTGCGCGGAGAGTGGAGCGGGTGCTGTCACCCCGACACTTGCCGCCAACGCAAGCAGGGTGGACAGAAGGCTCCAGCGCGCTCCTTTGGAGCGTGTGGCAGCCGGTGGTGAGCAGCCTCGCTCTCCACGGGTGAACGCGGCAGGTACGAACAATCGCATCTCGTGACTCCCCAGCTCAGGATCACATGCCGGCCACCCAGATGTGACCGGCGCACGACGAATGCGCGCACGACCGCCGCCGCAGCATCGCGGCGATGGGGGCACACATCGTCATGGTCTTGCACGGGAGCAACGCTCCCGGGATGTACGAGTTGGAGAGGAATGCCGTCGGCGCGGGTGGGTCGCGCGCGGATTCCGTAGGGCGGGGACCGGAGGTCAGCGCGCGTGACAACGCGACGACTTCAGGCGGGTGGGGAATGGTGGGACGGTACGGCGGGATGCTGCAGTGAAACAGGAAGTGGAACGCGAGCCCAGGTCATCGCAGCGCGCCGCGCACCATTCCGAGCAACAACCCGGAGGCGCGCGGCGTCACAATGCGGCAAACACTGGGCATCGGTACCTGAGCTGTGACCAAATCGCCGAAAGCGAACGGCACAACCGGATCATCGACACGGAGTCGCGCGCACGAGGCAGCGCGGGGGAATGTCACGGTCGGATGACCAATGTGGTACGGCGGCAGACGCTACGACGCTGCAACGAGACTGTCAATAGCGATCAGCGAACGAGTGTATCGCTCGCGGGTGCGCCACCACTCGTCGGCAGGCGAAACGTGATGGCCGACAGCGAAACGGAATCCGTGGTGAGCCGCGCTTCACCCGAGGGCAAGCCGTTCAATTTGAGGATGTACGCCACGGTCGCGGCATAGTCGTCAACCGGCAACGTACCCGGATCGCCATCGGGCATCGTGGTGCGAATCGTCTCGTAGAGCGCGAAAAGATTCTGGCCAACCCACTTGGTCCGAAAGTCCGAGCCGGTGACATCGCTGGTCTCGTGACACTCGCTGCAGGTCTTCGTCCACACGGCCTGTCCGGCGGTGGCCTGCGAGTCCGTGTACACCTTGGGCAGCGAGTCCTGGCCCCGCTGCAAGGCCCATGGCGACATCGGCGCGCCTGGCGCCTGCGCGGTGCTGCGCGTGCCGGCGGCCACGCTCGCTGCCACCACGGCGGCGAGCAGAACGGTCTGATAGATCGTGGTTCGGTGCATATGCAGTGAACGTGTGGGAGTCGCGGTTCGCTGGCAAGGCGCGCGAGCGCGCGGTGTCGGTGCGTCTGAACCACCCCCGATTGCGACGTCCTGTCCCGTCGGGCATTTTCGGGCGATGGATTCGACCCCCTCCTCTACGTCCCCTGCCCTGCCGTCCGTTCCCGACGACGCCAGCGTGCCAGATGGCACCGAACCGCTTGGCACCGCGCCGCTTGGCACCGTGCCGCGGCGGGACTTTCTCAAGCTGGCGGGCGCCGGCGCCGGACTTCTGGCCGTTGGCTGCGCGCCGCCCGTGCCCTTTGCCGCGGCCCCCGCGCCTGGCCTGACTGGCGGCCGCGGCGGCGCGTCGTCGTCCACGCATGTGGTGGTGATTGGTGCCGGCGCCTGGGGCGGATGGACTGCCTATCATCTGCGGGCCCGCGGCGTGCGCGTCACGCTGGTCGACCAGTACGGCCCGGGCAATTCGCGCTCCACATCCGGCGACGAAACGCGCGGCATTCGCTCGTCCTACGGCGACCGCGCCGCCGGCGAGCTCTGGACGCCCTGGGCACGCGCGGCAATCGCGCGCTGGAAGGTGTTCGAGCAGGAGTGGGGGCCGGTCTTCCGCACCCAGTTCTGGCACGAAACCGGTGACGTGATCATGCGCGCCACACGCGAGCCCTTCATCACGCGCACCATCGATCTGTGGACCAAAAACAATGTGCGCCACGAGGTGCTGAGCGGCGATGAGGCGCGCAAGCGCTGGCCCGTCATCAAGGCCGACGACATTGGCGTGGCCATCTACGAGCCGGATGCCGGCGTGGTGCGCTGCCGCGCGGCCACACAGGCCGTCGCCAGTGCCGCACAGAAAATGGGTGTGGAGCTTGTCATCGGTCGCGTGACACCGGGCCCCATCGTGAACGGGCAGATGGACGGAGTGGTGCTCGACAACGGCACGGTGCTGCGTGGCGACGCGTATGTCTTTGCCTGCGGCCCCTGGCTGCGCAAGCTGTTTCCGTACATGGAGAACCGCATGCGCATCCCGATTGGCCATGCGTTGTATTTCGGCGTGCCCATGGCCGACACGCGCTTCACGTTTCCCAATCTGCCGAGCTACAACTTTCCCGGTGTCACGGGGTGGCCCATGCTGCCGGTGGACAGCCGCGGCTTCCGTGTGCGCGGCGCCATTGCCGCGCCGCCACCACCGGCGGGCACACCGGCACCGGCCCCTGCACCGGCGACTGCGCCCGACCCCACCCTGCAGGACCCCGATCTCAGCTCGCGCTGGACCAATCAGGATCGCGTGGACGGCGCGCGGCGCTTTCTGCAGGCACGCTTCCCGCTGCTGGCCAACGCGCCACTGCTTGAAACGCGCGCCTGTCACTACGAGTCGAGCATCAATCAGAACTTCATCGTGGACCACGTGCCCGGCACCGGCAACGCGTGGATCGCCGGCGTCGGACAGGCCGAGGGATTCAAGTTCGGGCCCGTGGTGGGCGAGTACGTGGCGCAGCGTGTAACCGGTGTGGCGGGCGATCCAGAACTGGTGAAGGCCTTCGCCCTGCCAAAGAACGAGTACGAGCGCCCGCCCGGTTAACCGACTGCAGTCGACCCCGACCCCGACCCCGACCCCGACCCGGGCAACGACCCCGACCCCGACCCCGACCCCGACCCCGACCCGGGCAACGACCCCGACTGCAGCAGCCTCGCTCGCCGTTTCTTCCCGCGGTGCGACCTTACGCAGTCCACCTTACGCTCCACCAATCCCGTCTCCCATCTCTCACCTCACATTCATCTCACGTCTCCGTCTGGTGAGATACGGCAAGACGAATAGGTACAGGCCAGTCCCCCACAACCCCAGCACAATTATCGCCGCCGGCAGGAACACATAGAGCTTCACGGCATCGTGAAACCACGAGCCATCATGCAGTGTCTCGATGAGGTCCGACCGGCGATACGCCGTCTGCAGCAGTTCGCCGGTCTCCGCATCGACCTGCATTTCCCAGCGCGAGTTGGTGATCACCTTGACCAGGCCCTTGCCTGGTCGGACATCGAAGCGATCGATGTCCGACCAACCCTTCACCCCGGCCTGCGGCACCGACTTCGCCACCTCGAGCAATCGCTCCATGCTCACCGACGGCGCGCGATGCGCCGTCTTCTGCTCCGCCGGCTGCACCCAGGTCACCTGCTTCTTGACCTGCAGCAGCAGCCCCGTGACAAGAACGATCAGGAAGGGCAGCGCGACCGCCACCGAGCCCCAGCGATGCAGCTTGCGATTGAGAATGCGGTAGTTGACGCCGCCCTTGTCCTCCTTTTTCGCCATCACCGATCCCGCTTGCCCCACACCGGAGCCGTCGGCTCGGTGTTGGCGCGTTCGTTGCGATAAGATTGCAGCAACCGCATGGCCTCCTGAGTGGCGCGCTCGAGCTGCGGATCACGGCCGCCAATGACCTCGCGCGGGAAATTCTCCACGTCGATGTCGGGCGCGACGCCCTCGTTCTCCACCGCGAACTGATTCTCGCGCGAGAAGAAGCCGAAGCGCGGCGCGATCATGGAGCCGCCGTCCACGAAGGGTGGCGTATCCGTGGTGGCCACCAGGCCGCCCCAGGTGCGCGATCCCACCAGCGGCCCGAGCTTGCGGCGCTTGAACATGTACGGCATGAGGTCACCGCCCGATCCGGCCATTTCGTTGATGATCATGACCTTGGGGCCCCAGATGCCGTTGGCCGGGCTCGTGTACGGGTAGCGATCGCCCACCGGGTTGTTGAAGTAGCCGTCGTAGTCACGGCCCAGCAGATCCACGATGTAGTCGGCCGCCGAGCCGCCGCCGTTGTAGCGCTCGTCCACGACCACACCCAGCCGGTCCTGCTGCGCGAAGTAATAGCGATTGAAGCTCGTGTACCCGGGTTGGCCCGTGTTGGGCAGGTACACATAGGCCAGCTTGCCGTTGGACACCGAATCCACATAGCGGCGATTGGCTTCCACCCAGGCCCGTGTGCGGAGGCCCTGCTCGTTGCCCACGGGCACCACGGTGATCTGCCGCGCGCCCTGCAGATCGGGACGGCTGTTGATGGTGAGCACCGTCTGCCGGTTGGCGGTCCCATCGAGCAGACGGTAGATGTTGTCGGGTGCGCGCAGTTCCACCCCATTGATGGCCAGCACGTAGTCGCCGCGTGCCACGTTGAGGCCCGGCACGGCCAGCGGTGCGCGCAACTCCGGGTTCCAGCTCTCGCCATCGTAGATGCGCGCAAGACGATAGCGGCCGTTCTCGATGCTGAAGTCGGCGCCGAGCAGACCACCGTTGCCGTTGGGCACTTCCGGCATGTCCCCACCGCGCACGTAGCTGTGCCCGATGGCCGTTTCCGCGCCCATGTTGTCGAGCAGGTAGTTGAGATCGGCGCGGTGATTCACGTGCGCCAGCAGCGGCTCATACATGCGCTTGATGGCCGGCCAGTCCGTGCCATGCAGATTCTTGACGTAGAAGTTGTTGCGCTGATTGCGCCAGCCTTCGTTGAAGATCTGCCGGAACTCCTCGCGCGGATCGATGTAGGCCCGCAGCGTGGCGTTGAGGCGACCACTGCCCGCCTGCGGCACGGCCTTGTCGGCGTCCACCAGATACATGGCCGCATTCGCACCACCTGTGCGATACAGCAGCCGCTTGCCGTCGGCGCTCACGGTGTACTGCGCCACTCCAGTCGCAAACGGCGCCGCGCGCCGCGCACTCAGCTGGTAGCGATGCAGCGTGTTGCCGCCGCCCGCTCCCGGCCCGCCCGCGGTGCCCCCCCCATCTTCAGCGTCGCCGACGCCATGACCGCCCAGTTCCTCGCCCGCGGCATCGGCCGGCCGGCCCAGTACCGCACCGTCTACTCGGGCATGGAGACCGACGCGTTCCTCGCCGCCGGCGCCGCCGACCGCGC
>JACVCT010000255.1 GCA_016741895.1 Gemmatimonadaceae bacterium
GCGTGGCCTCGCGGATGGCGCGGCCCACCTCGGCGAGCGGAGTGCCCGTCTTCAGGCGCTGAAGTTCACGGGCCAGCGTTTCGTCCAGCCCGTTGTGGGCGAGGAAGCGTCGATAGGCGGCGGTGGTGATCGCAAAGCCGTCGGGCACCGCAATGCCAAGGGGTACCAGATGGCGCCGCATCTCGCCGAGTGAGGCGTTCTTGCCACCGACTTCGGCCAGATCCTCCCGGCCAAAGGCGTCAAGCCGGTCTGCAAGTCTTGGCTGAACCATCACATGTCTCCGCAGAAGGGGCCTCCGAACACTGGGGTCGGGCGGTCCATCGCACAGTCAGGGACTTCCCGGTGTCTGGTGGCGTGCCCCGGATTTGCCCTGTTGATGCCGTCGGCGCGCTCGGCCGTGCTGTCCGAACCGCGGAATGCGACGTAAGTTCGGCCAGCTGTATTCGCGATGTGTTGGAATACACGAGACGCCACCTATCGCCCGCGGAGTCAGAGTGCCCTCTATTGGTTTGCGTGGCGCCGGCTGGCGCAGCACGACGGCGGGACTGTTGTTCTCTTGCGCCCTGGCGGGCTCAACTGCACGCGCACAGACGATTCGCACTCCTGCCCAGGCGCAGATCGACGCGGTCTTTTCCATGTACGATTCGGTCACGACACCGGGTTGTGGTGTCGCGGTCATCCGCGGCGACAGTCTGCTGTATCGCAAGGCCTACGGCATGGCGCACATCGGCTTTCGGGTGCCGATGACCACCTCCACGACGATGTGGATTCCCTACTCCGAGGCGCGGGTGTTCGTTGCGCTGGCCGTTGGTCTGCTCGCACAGGATGGTCGCATTGCGTTGGACTCGCCCGTCGTTCGATATGTGCCTGAACTGCCGGCCTACGCGGCCAACGTGACGGTCCGTCATCTGTTGCATCACACGAGTGGGCTCGCGGATTACGGCGTTCTCGATCCGAGCTTCGACTCCATGAATGGCCGTCTCACTGAAGCCTCGATGTTTCGGGCGCTCACGCGATGGGGGAAGCTCGGCAATACACCGGGCAGTGCGCAGGTGTACAGCAACACGGACTATGCCCTGCTGCGCCTGCTGGTGGAGCGAGTGACAGAGGGCACGCTGCACCAGTTTCTCACGAAGCGCGTGTTTGAGCCGCTTGGCATGCGCGATACGCGAGTCGGAGCCGATCAGGCCGACGTCGTGCCAAACCACGCGCTGTTTCACGAGCCTGGCGCGGAGGGTTGGCGAACCGTTCTTCGATATCGCAGCTCCCCCACGGGAGGCATCTCCGTGAACACCTCCGTGGAGGACCTCGTGCGTTGGGCCCAGGCATCGGCGGATCCACGCCGTGGGTATGGTGCGGTTCTCGCTGCGTTGGAGCCGGGCAGGCCCGCGCGGCCGACGCTGAGTGGCCTGGCGTACGGCGTCTACGCCGACACGATCAACGACCGTCCTGCCGTCGTATACAAGGGTGTGGGAGACTACAAGTACCTCGTGCGCGTGCCGGACGCGGCGTTGTCGGTCGTTACGCTCTGCAACAGCTACGAACAGATGTGGACGTTCGGTCCGGCGGTGGCGGAGCTGTTCCTCCCGCCTGCAAGCGGCGACCGGGCGTCGCGCGCGTCGGTGCGCGCAGCGGGCACGGCCGCGCCAACGGTCTCGCTCCCGTCGGACGCTCTGCAGCGCCTTACCGGCGAGTATGTGCGCATGGACGGACGTCCCGGCCCCATTCGCGTTACGCGATCGGACAGTGGTCTCCGCATCGGGCCGACCGAGCAGAACGCCAGGTCATTGCGTGCTATTGGCCCGAATCGCTTTGAGGCCATCGCACCAGGGGTGGGAGTATTTCACCTGACGTTCCTGACGGCGGACACGGTTCCCGGTGGCGTGCTGGTACTCACCCGCGATGCCGTGACTGGTGCCGAGGAGCCGGCTCTTCGCCGCAACGTGCCACTTCCTCCGCTTTCTGCGGAGGACCTGCGCGAATACGCCGGGACCTATCTCGGCGTCGACGTCGAGGCGACCCTCTACTTCACGGTGGTCGAGGGGCGTCTGCTGGCGGAAGCGCGTGCGCTCGCGCGAAACGCGGCGGTGCAGGTTGCGGGACGGGATCGCTTCCGGTTCGACATCTATGACGCGCGCTTTGAGCGTGATGCCTCCGGTCGGGTTACCCATGTGGTGCTTGATGCCGCGCGAGTAAAGGGCATGCGCTACACGAAGGCCTTGCCACCGGCGGGCCCGCCAAGCCGCCGCTGACCGGGAGGCGGACCCGCCGTTTACGGGCGGGTTGGTCCACGGGATGCCCCCTTCACGCACATCGTGTGACCTGACTACATTTCCGGTCTCGGGGCGTTAGCTCAGCTGGGAGAGCACCTGCTTTGCAAGCAGGGGGTCATCGGTTCGAACCCGATACGCTCCACTGTCACCCGCGACATAACACACGCGCCGCAAGCGACCATCACTCGGTCACTTGCGGCGTTCGTGCGTTGCGGCATGACAGGGCAAGCCCTCGACATCAGACTCCATCACGGAATCCGGTTACGCATCACCACACGAGCGGCCACTCCACCAACCAGGCCGCTACCAGCTGACCTGCCCAACCACTCCGCCGGCAGCGCTGGCGTCCACCTCCGCCGCATTCACCAGCATCACCATGGCCCCCTCCTGCTCGCGGCCGGCGGCAAGGTCCGCCTCCAATTCGGCCTGCAGGGTTTGTGTCGCCAGGGCATTGGCCTCATTCAGTCCGACGGCCTGTACCAGCAGCACGCCCTGTACCGGGAATTGCCCACCTTCCCGCAGATAGCCCACCAGAAACATCGGCGACGCCAACGCGCTTGACGCGCCCACGCCGCCACCCGACACCACGGTCCGAGCACCCGACACCAGCGGCCCCGGCTGCGGGTCGCGCAACGGCCGATCACTCACATCCCCATCGGGCACCAGACAGGCCGCGCGTACCGTGTACTCACGGCCCTCCACATACCCGCTGCCCGGCTCCGCCGACACCACATACACCCGATACGGCGCACCCAACGGCGACTCCGCATGGGCCTTTTCGTCCAGACGGAGCACTTCGGCTTTCACCGTGGCACCCTCAAAACAAAACGACACCACGTCCCGGGGACGCAGGTCCTGCCAGGGATTGGAGGGCGTGGAGAGGCGTTGCATGCAGCAGAGTGTCGGCTGCAGGGCCCCGGACGTGAAGTGTGGTGTCACAAAAACACGCGGTCCACAGCCAGCCGGGCCGTGGACCGCGTGGAGAGCCGCTGCCTGGGAGCGCGGCCGGGTGCCCTAGGGCGCGATGGCAATGCCCCGCAGTGGCGATGTGTTGGCCACGCCGCCGATGGGGAAGGCGGCGCCCGTCAGCAGATTGATCTGATACAGCGTGGAGCCGCTGAAGCCGCCACCCACCGTGAGGGTGGCGTAGGCCGTGCCGTTGTTGCCGGCAATGTCGAAGCCCACATCACCCGTCGTGTTCACGCCCAGCGGGCCGACCGTGGTCATGACACCGTTGTTGGGGTCGGCCATGGTCACCAGCACGTCGCGGGCAAAATCGATCGCGTAGATGACCGTGGACGCCGCGCCGCTCACGCTGTTGGTGTACGCCGTGCCGCCGATCATCGGCATCTGCAGCATGCCCGCATCGCCCAGCGCGTAGCTCAGGGTACCATCCACCACAGCCACCGTGCCATCGGTGGCCCCACCGAGACGTGGCACCAGACGCAAATTCTGCGCGGCGCTGCTGTGCACACGGATGCGATTGGGCACAGGGTTGAAGTCAAACCCGAAGCTCGTGCCCGACAACGCCGGAGTGAAGGCCGTGCTGCTCACCGCCGTGGCCGCGCCGCTCAGCGTGTCGAGCGTATAAATGCGGCTCGAACTGCCCAGGGCATACAGGCGGCCGTCCACCGGACCGAAGTCGATGCCCAGTACGGTTTCGCCGCTCTGCAGCCCGCTCACGGTGACGCGACGCAGCACGATGTCCGGACGGATCGCGCCGAACACGATGAGCGAGTTGGCGCCATCCACGCCATAGATGCTGCGGCCATTGGCTGACCCCACGGGCCCCTGTGGACCCGCAGGCCCCTGCGGACCTGTGGGACCGGCAGGGCCGGCGGGCCCTGGCGCGCCCGGCGCACCGGCCGGCCCGGTGGGCCCCACCTCTCCCTGACATGCGGCCAGGCTCAATCCCAACCCGGCCAGCAGCGCCATTCGGCGAACGTTCGACAGCCCCTGGCCAAAGGCGCGGGGAACGGCGACCTGAGACAGCGACGACGGCATGAGCCCTCCGTGGCCCGATCATGAAGTGTGCACGCGCGCCTCGGCCAACCCGGCCGCGCGCGAGGAACACTCCGGGTACGCCGATCGCTTGGGGCCGGATGCATCGCCGCTTGTCACTAATCACCAACAAAGTGCGTAGGATCACACAACTGGCGCTGTTCCATTCCCGTGCACGGCGTCAACTTCCCGTTGCCCCTTTCCGGACCGACGATGGGAGTCAAAAGCGGATGATCTGGTTGTTCGTGGCCGCGCTGGCCTTTGGCGGCATCATGATCGGCATGAGCCTGTTCGGCTCCGATGTCGATGACGTGGGCGGCGACGGCCATCACGATGTGGCCGACGCGGGGCTCTTCGCGGTCTTCTCACTGCGCAATCTCACCTGGGCCAGTTTTGCCTTCGGTGGCATTGGCGTGCTCGCCCAGCTCACCCATCGCGGGCCCGTCACCACCTGGGCGTCAGCCCTGCTTGCAGGGTTCGGCACACTGTTCGGCGTGCATCTGCTCTTCCGCATGCTCAAGCGCGGCGAAGCCTCATCCGAGGCGCTCGATGCGCTGGCGGTGGGCACCGTGGCGGAACTGGTGCTGCCGTTCAACGACGAGGGAATGGGCGTCATCAGTTTCCGCGCCCATGGCCAAGTGCACGAGCTGCCCGCCCGGCGGGCCAGCGAGGTGCAGGACGTCCCGAGCGCCCACTTCGCCACCTGCCGCATCGGGTGGATCGAAAACGGCGTGGCCATCGTGCAACCCGCGGCGCCCTGACGGCCGGTCCGTCAGGACACCGCAACCATTTCTCCTGGGAGTGAACGCATGAACGAATTGCTCGACGGTGGATTCGGCACGGCGCTGTTTTCGTTGGGCGGCGTGGCCTTTGTCGTGGTCATGTTGCTGCTGCTCGTGGCCACCGTGAAGCAGCTGCTCATCATCGTGCCCCCGAACATGGTGGCTGTCATCACCGGTCGGCGGCGCGAGCTCACCGACGGCACTTCGGTGGGCTATCGCGTGGTTCGGGGCGGGCGCACCATCCGCATCCCCATTCTCGAACAGGCGCAATGGATGACGCTCAACACCATTCCGCTCACCATCAGTGTGCGGAATGCCATTGCGCGTGGCGGCATTCCCATCGACGTGCAGGCCGTGGCCAACGTGAAGATCGCCTCCATGCCCGAGGAGGTGTTCAACAACGCGGTGGAGCGCATCCTGGGCAGCGAAAAGCAGGTGGCCGATCTGGCGCAGGAAACCCTGGCGGCCAATCTGCGTGGCGTGCTGTCCACGCTCACTCCGGAAGAGGCCAACGAGGACCGCGTGAAGTTCGAGACCGAGCTGATGAAGGAGGTCACCCGTGACCTCCAGAAGCTGGGGCTCCAGCTCGACATGCTGAAGATCCAGAACATCAGCGACGATGCCGGCTACCTGCGCGCCTATGGCCGTATCCGTACGGCGGAGGTGCTGCGTGACGCCCAGATCGCCGAGGCCCGTACCAAGGCCGAGACCGAACGGGAGCAGGCCCGCTCCACCCAGGAGGCCGACGTGGCCCGCGCGCAGTCGCAGATGATGGTGGCGGCCGCCCAGAACGAGCTGCGCGTGAAGCAGGCCGAGCTCGATCGCCAGGCGCAAATTGCCGAGCGCACGGCGCGTGCGGCGGCCGACGAGGCCCAGGCCAAGGCCGAGAAGGCCGTGGAAGAGGCCCGCGTGGAAGTGACGCGCGTGCGTCTGCAGGTGGAGCAGGTGGAGCCGGCGCGTGCGCGGGCCGAGGCGGCGCGGGCCGAGGCCGAAGCCGCGGCGGCCCCCGGCATGGGGCAGGGTGAGG
>JACVCT010000256.1 GCA_016741895.1 Gemmatimonadaceae bacterium
AAGATGAACAGCTCACGACTGATGAAGCGCAGATAGAGCGCGATGCAGGCGCCCAGCACGGCGCCCACCAGCACCGATCCGCCAATCTCCCACAGCACGGCACCCGCCTGCACGCCCTCGGCGCCACCAGCCGGCGGCGCCAGCGAGCGGGCCACCGCCAGCACCAGCGAGAACAGCAGCACCACCGCCACGTCCATGACCAGCACCACGCCGAGCGTGTAGCGGGCCACCGGACCATTGGCCCGCGTTTCCGTCAGCAGCGCCATGGTCACGGCCGGTGAGTGCACCACGGCCACGCTCGCGAACAGCAGGGAGAAGGCCACCACTTCCGCAGCCGGTGCATTGGCAAGAATGGGCAGCTGACTGCGCAGCAGCACCATCGTGCCGGCGATGGCCACAAAGGTCAGCACCAGTTCGCTGGAGACCATCTTGAGAATGGCCGCACCACGCTCGCGGATTTCCGACAGCTGCAGTTCGGCGCCGGCCAGAAAGGCAATCAGCGCAATGGCCAGATTGCTCACCGGTGTCAGCTCGGTGAGCGCCGGTTTGCTGACGTAGGCCAGACCCGGCGGACCGAACAGGATGCCGGCAATCAGGTAACCCACGATCTTCGGAATACCAAAGGGCTTCACCAGCTCGCCCACGCTGTAGGCGGCGAGAATGAGGAAACCAAACAGCATCAGCGTGGGAATACCGCTGGTCGGGCCGCCCAGCACGAACACGCCGCGCATCACGGCAAACAGGATCAGCAGAATGACGAGACGTCGCATTCAGCGATCTCCCGGCGGTGCAGGATTCGTCTCGGGTGGCACGTCCGCCGGCCGCTCCCCAGTCTCGCTTTCGATCGGCTGCAGGAAGCCCGGCAAGGCGTGAGTCATGGTTTCCGTGACCGTGTCCAGCACGGCGCCGGTGGTGGCCGAAATCTGTTCGAGCGGCGCAAGCAGCGGCGCGGCTGCCGCGCGCACGAAACGCGCCGCAAAGAATTCGGTGAACAGCACCGACACCGCCGCGCAGGTGAAGATCACGTCGCCGTACGGCAAGCCGCGCCGCGAATAGTCGAACGCCAGCGCAATGGTCAGACGGCCCTGCCCGATGAGTGCCCGACCCCAGTCGAGACCCACCGCGCGCTGCGCGCCATTCACCCAGGTCACGATGCCCGTGCCCCACAACTTCATGAGCGTGCGCAGCACCACGTAGTGCATGATCACCAGCCACCACGCGATATTGGCGTCGGGGCGCCACGACGCGCCGGCCAGCAGCAGCAGAGCGTAGTACAGCGGGCGCTCACCGGAGCGCAGCACCTCCTGCACGGCCCCCGGGTGGCGCAGGCTGTTCACCAGCACAACACCCATCGCGAACAGCGCCAGCGTGGGCGAGAGCTCGAGATAGGCCGCCGCGCCACTGGCCAGAATGATGGCGCCACCCAGCGAAATCACGAGACGGTCGGCGCTCTGCTCGCCGCCCAGAAACAGATGGAATACCGTGCCGCCCACGACACCGATGCCCAGGGTCACCACCACCCACTCCGTGGTGGTCAGCGAACGCACCATCAGGGGCACTGTGTCGTGCATCACAGCGAGTATGATGCCGAACGCCACCACGCTCACCACGGCATTGAGATGATTGGCCACTTCGATCTGCAGCAGCACCGGGGCACCGCGCGCTGAATCCTTGCCGCGCTCACCAAAAGCCACGTCGAGACCGGCCGGTGTGGAGGCCACGGCAATCGCGCCCAGAATGCCACCCGCCGCCAGCACCTCGCGCCACGGCACCTGATAGGCATAGGCAATGGCCGACGTCGCGCCCGCGGTCACCACACCAAAGGTGAGCAGACTCTCCACCAGGGCCGTGCGATAGGGCACGGCCGGAATGCGCACCAGCCGTTGCAGACGCAGCGGCATGGCCACCGCAACACCCATCCATCCGATGCCGAGGATGATGATGGGCTGGAAGGCCTCGATGGCCGCCGGGGTGAACAGCCCGGTGACCTGCGGCCCCAGCAACACACCCAGCACCAGATATTCGGCGCCCGATACAATCAGCAGCCGCTTGGCCAGCCACTCGTACACCACGTGGGTGGCGAGGAACGCCACAGCTGCCACGAGAATGAGAAGGAGTGGTGTGGTCATGAGCGTCCGCAGGCGTTCACACAGGCTGTCCACAATGAAGGACAGCGGGACAGGTGTCACTGGCATCATACGGGCCCGGACCGTGTTCCCACAAGGCACGGCAACACATCACGCAGCAAGCACTTGCGCAACAATGGCCACATGCGCGGCGCGCACGCGCGGCGTGCTGGCACTCCGAATGCGCTGTATCGCCGGTGTCAGTCACCCGAGAGGACAGCATGTCACTGCATCGTTCGAACCGTCGTCGCTCTGTCTCGCCGTCGCGCGTTGCGACCATCACCCGCTCATCGCATGGCTCGCCGCTCGCGTCGGCCGGCACCGTGACGCTGGTCACGGTCCTGAGTGCGCTGACCCTCAGCCTGTTCGCGGCGCGCGACGCGCGGGCGCTGCCCACGGAAACCGCACACCGGGTGGATCGTGTGGACCGCACGCTCTTTACCTGGAGTGGCCGCGTCGATCGCGAGGTTTACATCACCATGCGTGACCGCAATCTGCGCACCTCAGGAGAAGACGCACGACTCGGCAACCGCGCACAGGTCAGTGGCGCGCTGCCGCGTGGACGCGGTGATGTGATCGTGCGCCTGCAGGATGGCCGCGGCGATGTGGACGTCATCGAGCAGCCCTCAGCGCGCAACGGTTACAGCACCACCATCCGCATTCGCGATCCGCGCAGTGGCGCCGACAACTACCGGCTCATCGCGTACTGGAGCGGCGATGATCGCTTAGACGACCGGCGTGATGATCGACGTGACGATCGGCGCGACGACCGGCGAGATGATCGACGCGATGACCGGCGCGACGACCGCTGGGAGAATCGTCAGGGCTCCAATGGCCGCGGCGGTGGCTGGGGCCCGCCGTTCCCGGTGCCTGGCCGCAACGATCGCAACAATCGCAACGACCGCGGCGGATGGGATGATCGTGGCGGACGCGACAACGGCATGCTGCGCTGGAGCGGCCGCGTGGACGATGTGGTGGAGATCCGCATCAACGGTCGTCGCGTGGAGACCATCACCCGCAGCGGCGTGCGTGCCAGCGACGTCTCGTCGAGCGTGCGCGGTGACGGTCTGCCCAATCGCGGCGTGAACGTGAACGTTGATCGCCTCAGTGGCCGCGGCAGTGTGCGCGTCGTGCAGCAGCCCTCGGCCTGGAACAACTACACGGCGGTCATCCGGATCGACGACTCGCAGGGCGGCGCGGGCTACTACGATCTGTCAGTGTACTGGTAGGCCGACCACGACCGCCACCACGACCACGACCACGACCACGACCCAGACCACGACCCAGACCACGACCCAGACCCAGACCCAAACCGCGGTTTCAGTCTCCGCCTAGGTCGTGGTCGAGGCCGAGGCCCATAAGGAAAGAACGCGCCCCGTCCGTCAGGACGGGGCGCGTTCGTCATCCACCAACTCAACACTCACCAACTCAAAACTCCAGACCGCAGTTAAGAGAGGCGCCGGTCGGAATCGAACCGACGGTGGGAGATTTGCAGTCTCCTGCCTTACCACTTGGCGACGGCGCCCAACTCCGTGCCGCACGCGGCGGCATCGGGATGCGCAATGTATGCCACCGGAATGGGGAGTGGTACCCTGCGTCGCAATCGGCCTTGACAAAGGTTGTTTCAACAGAGATTATCAAAGCATGGCTTTCGCAGAAATCGTGCCTTTTGTCCCCACGCACCACACCGGCACCGTGCACGCCCTCCGGGCGGCTGCGGCGCACGTGGAGCTGACGGTGGCGCGGGCCCTCGAACCCCACGGGATCACGGCTGCCCAGTTCGAACTGCTGCAGCTCATCAGCCGCAATGACGCGGCCGGGTGCTCGGAACTGGGCCGGCAGATGGCTGCCCCTGGTCCTGACATCACGAGAATGGTCGACAGGCTTGATACTGCCGGCTTGGTGGCTCGATCGAGGGACGAGAAGGATCGTCGGGTCGTGCATGTGGTGATGACCGAGAAGGGATCCGCCCTGCTCGAACAGGTGCGCCCGGTGGTGTGTGCCGCCGAGCGTCAGGTGTTTGCCGGCATCCCGTCCGAGGATCAGGAGACCTTGCTTCGGGTGCTGCAGCAGCTCCGCCAGGCCTGTCCCGGCGCGGCTGACCGCTGACTGGAACTCTTTTTTTGCTCAATTAGTTGTTTACACAGACACACTCACGACAACCGGTGCCAACTGAGATGATCCGCTCCGACTCCGCTTCCGCCTTCATTACCACCGAACACGAGATCGCCGGCGCTCGCGGCTCGGCTTCGGATGCCCGTCGGTCCGCCGCCGAAGCGGCCCTCACTCGGCGGTCGGTCCGCGCCTACCGCGATGTGCCCGTGACAGACGAAGAAGTCCGGCAGCTGCTCACGCTGACGGGTCGGGCCCCGTCGGCCTTCAACCTCCAGCCCTGGCGCTTCGTCGTCATCCGCGATCAGGCCACCAAGGATCGCCTTCAGGCCGCGGCCTACGGCCAGAAGCAGGTGGGGGAAGCGCCGGTCGTCCTGGCCATGTACGCCGACATGGAAGACACCATGGCCCACCTGGACGAGGTCGTGCATCCCGACCTGCCGGCCGACAAGAAGGCCGCCACCATCGCCATGCTCGAGCGCAACTTCGGCGGCATGACGGTGGAGGCCCGCGGCGTCTGGGCCAACACCCAGGCCAACATCGCGCTGGGATATCTCCTGCTCATTGCCGAGTCGGAGGGTTTCCACACCTCGCCCATGCTGGGTTTTGACGCCGAGACCACCAAGGCCATTCTCGGCCTGCCAGCCCACGCCACCATCACGGCGCTGGTGGCCCTCGGCCACGGGGCGGAAGACGGATTTCGCTCACACAGGCACGAAGTGGACCGGGTCGCGCGTTTCGTCTGAGACGGCCCGAGTGGCACCCCGCAACTCTGCGGGGTGCCGCTTCCCCCGGGTCGGTCGAGGCGCTTGACTCCGCACATGGCCCGCACGACCATCCCGCTGTTCCCGCTGGGGACGGTGCTCTTTCCCGGCACCGCCATGCCCCTGCACATCTTCGAGCCGCGTTATCGGCAGATGCTGGCCGACATCCGTGCCGGCGACCAGCGCTTCGCGCTCATGCCGCTGCACAGCGGCGAGCGCAGCGAGACACTGCCCACGGGCCGCATCGGCTGCGTCGCGGAAGTCACCGATGTCGAGATGCTGCCCGACGGCCGCGCGAACATCATTGTGCACGGACGCGAGCGCGTGATTTTCGTCGAGAGCGTGGACGCCGACTCGCTGTACCGTCAGGGCATGGTGGAACCACTGCCCGATGAACCCGATGTGAATGCCATTGCCATCGCGCTCCAGGCCGACGAACTGGCGGCCAACTTTCGCCGTGTGGTGTCGGCAGTGCAGCGTCTGTCCGATCAGCCCGCAAGTGCGCCCTCACTGCCCGATGCCCCCGCGCATCTGCCCTGGGCCATCGCGGCCATGATCGACCTCGATGTGATGCAGCGCTCCGCGCTGCTGGCCGAGCGTCGGTCGTCGAACCGACTCGCACAGGTGGACGGAATCATCCGAAGGGTACTACCGGACCTCGAGCTTCGCGCGGCAGCACACAACATCTGAACGTTCGTGTCTCCTGTCGCCCGCTACTTCTCTGGGATCGCAGATCTGAGAGTTGGGAGTTGGGAGATCAGACGCGATATAGAGATGAGAGGACAGCAACAAATGATGTGGGAGATGCGATCGTGTCCGACTGGGGAATGCAGTCACGGTCGAGGTCACGGCCGACGTCGACCGCAACTGCGGTCCTCGCCCCACATGATCGCGATTCTCACATCATTGGTTGCTGTTCTCCCATTTCTATATCGAATCTGATCTCACAGCTCTCAACTCTCAACTCTCAGATCTGAGATCCCAGAGACGAGAGATGAGAACCGAGAGGTCAGGTCCCCATCCTCGAGATTCTAGGCCCGTGCAGCTTGCGCCCGCCTGTGTACACCG
>JACVCT010000257.1 GCA_016741895.1 Gemmatimonadaceae bacterium
ATACAACTGTGCGGCCACGATGCACGCGTCACCGCCATTGTTGCCGCGGCCCGCCAACACCTCCACACCGGCATGAAGACAATCGCCGTGCTCAGCAAGAATGACCGCTGCGGCTTCCGTGCCGGCGCGGCACATGAGGGCAAACGACGGCGTGCCGGCCGCAATGGCCGCTTCGTCGGCCGCGCGGGCTTCAGCGGCCGTGGTCACGCGCAACGCGCGTGGAACCGGGGCGCTCACACCGCCCCTGTCCGGAGCATCAGACGGTAAACGTCAGACGTTGGCCGTGCCCCAGGGATAGGACCGCTCGAATGCGTCGGCGAACTCGAACACGCCGAAGAAGTCATCGCGCGAATCCTGCGGCTGGCTGATGAGCAGTCCCATGTCCACGAGCGTGAACACGATGTCGCCAATGTCGCTGGTGCTGCGCACGCCCCAGTGCTCCAGCACCAGACGCGCCATCACACCAAAGCGTTGCAACGCCAGCTCGCGGCAGGCGTGCGCCAACTCCGGCCCGGTGATATGACGCCGTTCGGTGAGCTTCCCCTGGCAATGCTCCAGCGACGAGAGCACAAACAGATACGCGCGCTCGTCGAACCGCTGCTCACGCAAGCGGATCTGGTCCATGATGCCTTCACGGAATGCCAGCTCGGTCACCGGATATTGCTCCTCACCTGTGCAGAAAAAAGGCCACCCCGAAAAATGCAGGCCATTCGGGGTGGCCACAACCTCAAATGGTCCCAATCTCAGCCCACGTTGGACGGCTCGAGATACAGCGGGTAGCGATCGGCAAGTGCCTTCACATCGGCGCGCACTGCCGCCAGCACCGCGCCATCTTCCGGCGCACCAATCACCCGGTCGATGAGCACGGCAATCTGCTCCATGGCCTCGACACCCATACCCCGCGTCGTCACAGCCGGCGTGCCAATGCGAATGCCGCTGGCGACAAAGGGCGACTGGGTTTCGTTGGGTACGGTGTTCTTGTTGACCGTGATGCCGGCGGCATCCAGCGCCTTTTCCGCCACCTTGCCGGTGAGACCCTTGTTGCGCAGGTCCACCAGCATGAGGTGATTGTCGGTGCCGCCCGACACAATGTGATAACCACGCGCCACGAGCGCGGCCGCCAGCACCTGGGCATTGCGCACCACCTGCTGGCAGTACGCCGTGAATGACGGCTGCAGCGCCTCATGGAATGCCACCGCCTTCGCGGCGATGACATGCTCCAACGGTCCGCCCTGCATGCCGGGGAACATGGCCTTGTCGATGGCCTTGGCGTGTTCCGCCTTGCAGAGAATGATGCCGCCGCGCGGACCACGCAGGGTCTTGTGCGTCGTGCTCGTCACCACATCGGCGAAGGGCACGGGCGACGGATACACCCCCGTGGCGGCCAGCCCCGCGAAGTGCGCCATGTCCACCCAGAAGATGGCGCCCACTTCCTTGGCGATATCGGCAAACGCCTGCCAATCGACGACACGAGAATACGCACTGTATCCCGCCACGATCATCTTCGGCTTGTGCGCCCGTGCCTGCGCCCGCATGTGCTCGTAGTCGATGAGACCATCACCGGTCACACCGTACGACACGGCGTTGTACAACAGTCCTGAGAAATTGACCGGCGAGCCGTGCGTGAGGTGACCGCCCTGCGAGAGGTCCATGCCGAGGAAGGTCTCACCCGGCTTCATGAACGCGAGGAACACCGCGGCATTGGCCGACGCGCCGCTGTGCGCCTGCACGTTGGCGTGTTCGGCACCAAAGAGCTGCTTCAGGCGATCAATGGCCAGTTGCTCCACCTTGTCCACCACTTCGCAGCCACCGTAGTAGCGCTTGCCCGGCAAGCCCTCGGCGTACTTGTTGGTGAGCGGCGACCCCATGGCTTCCATGACCGCCGGCGACACGAAATTCTCGCTGGCGATGAGCTCGATGCCATCACTCTGGCGCCGCGTTTCCTCTTCAATCAGCTCGGCGATCTGTGGGTCCACTGCCGAGAGGGCACCACCCGGTGGCAGACGATCCCAGTCGGACCAGGCCGCACTCGCAGCAGCACTCATGCGTCATTCCCCGGGCGCTCGGCCCCGTTGTGTTCGTTGGTCTGTTCGATCTTGGCCACACGCGTTTCGTGACGGCCACCTTCGAAATCGGTTTCCAGCCAGGTGCGCAGGATGGCGATCGCGTCCTCGTCGGACACGAAGCGCGCCGGCAACACCAGCACATTGGCGTCGTTGTGCTTGCGCGCCAGCGCCGCGATTTCCGGGTTCCACACCACCGCCGCCCGCACATTGGGATAGCGGTTGGCCACATACGACATGCCAAGACCCGTGCCGCAGAGCAGCACGCCGCGATCGGCCGCGCCGTCGGACACCTGCTGGGCGAGCGGATGCGCGTAGTCGGGATAGTCGGTACTGGCGGTGCTGTGCGTACCGATGTCTTCCACCTGATAGCCCAGGTCGGCCAGCACCGTGCGCAAGCGTTCCTTCAGCTCGAAGCCGGCGTGGTCCGACGCGATCGGGATGCGTTCGCCGGGACGTGCGTGTTCCACCATGTTCGTCTCGCTGGGCTCAGGATGAACGGAGGTCAGGATTCCTTGTTCGGATACTGCGGCCACGTACGCATCATGCCACGAACGGCCTGAATGCGCTGCTCGGCCACACGATCGGCGGCCTTGTACGTGGGAAGGCCCGTGCTCTTGGCCAGGGCAAAGACGCTCAACACCGTGTCGTAGATCTCATCGGCCTTGCGCAGCGAGCGATCGCGGCTCCAGCCCGTGAGTTCGCTGTACACGTTGATCACGCCGCCGGCATTGGCCACGTAATCGGGAGCATACAGAATGCCACGCGACTCGAGCTCTTCGCCATGGCGATCCTCGAGCAACTGATTGTTGGCGGCACCGGCCACGATCTCCACCTTGAGCTGCGGGATGGTGTCATCGTTGATGATGCCACCCAGCGCGCAGGGCGCAAAGATGTCGGCCTTGACCCCATAAATGTCGGACAACGGCACGGCCGTCGCGCCCAGCTCCTTCACCACCTTGTCCACGCGCGTCACATCGATGTCCGTCACCACGAGGTCGGCGCCGGCCTTGTGCAACTCGCGCGCCAGGTAACCACCCACGTGCCCGAGGCCCTGAATGGCCACCGTGCGGCCGGTGAGTTCCTTGCTGCCCCAACGCTGGAAGGCCGAGGCCTGGATGGCGCGAAACACGCCGCGCGCCGTCACACTCGACGGATCACCCGACTTGGACCCGATGCCGGTGACGTAGTCCGTCTCCATGTGCACGAAGTCCATGTCCTCCACCGACGTGCCCACATCTTCCGCGGTCACGTAGCGGCCGCCGAGCGAATCGACGAAGCGGCCGTGCGCCCGGAACAGCATCTCGCGCTGCGTGGTCTTGTTGTCGCCGATGATGACCGACTTGCCGCCGCCGAGGTTGAGACCGGCCACGGCGTTCTTGTATGTCATGCCACGCGAGAGGCGCAGCGCATCGATGACGGCCTCCTCGTCGGAGGCGTAGTTCCAGAAGCGCGCACCACCGAGCGCAGGCCCGAGCGTGGTGTCGTGAATGGCGATGATGCCGCGATAACCCGACGCCTTGTCGTGGCAGAACACGACCTGCTCGTGGCCCATCTCGGCGATGGTTTCGAAGTAGCGCATGGGACGACCGTATGTTCAGTCGGGAAGTGATCCGTCGGCGGCCGCCGCAGCGGCCAGCGTTTCACGCGCGATGACGATACGCTGGATCTCGGAGGTGCCTTCGTAGATCTCCGTGACCTTCGCGTCGCGCATGTGGCGCTCGACGGGATAATCGGTCACGTACCCGTAGCCGCCGTAGATCTGCACGGCCTGGGTGGTGACCCACATGGCGGTCTCCGTTGCGAAGAGCTTCGCCATGCTGCTGAAGCGGGTGACCCGTTCTCCCCGCTCCTTCGCGGCCGCCGCGGTGTGCAACAACGTGCGGGCAGCGGTAATGCGTGTGGCCATGTCGGCCAGCTTGAACTGGATAGCCTGGAACTCGGCAATCGCCTTGCCGAACTGCTTGCGCTCGGTCATATAGCGCGCGCTGGCTTCGAGCGCGGCGCGGGCAATGCCCACGGCCTGCGCCGCAATGCCAAGCCGTCCATGATCGAGTGAACCGAGCGCGTACGTCAGGCCCTTGCCCTCTTCACCCACCAGACGATCTGCCGGCACCCGGCAGTTGTCGAGCACAATCTGCAGCGTGGGCGAAGCCCGCAGCCCCATCTTGTTTTCCTTCTTGGTCAGATGGAAGCCGGGCAGATCGGGGGTGAGAATGAAGGTGCTGATGCCCTTGCTGCCGCGGCGTGCGTCGGCCGTGTCGGTGCGCGCCATGCAGAGGATGACCTGCGCCTCGTTGCCGTGCGACACCCAGGCCTTGGTGCCGTTCAGCACCCAGTGGTCGCCGTCGCGCACGGCCTGCGTGCGCAGGCTGCCGGCATCGGAACCGGCCTCCGGCTCCGAGAGCGCGAAGGCACCCAGCCACTCCCCGCGCGCCATGCGCGGCAGGTAGGTCTGACGCTGCGCGTCGTTGCCGAAGTTGAGGATCATCTGCGTGGGCAGCGAGTTGTGCACACTGAGTGTCACCGCCGCTGTCGCATCGCCCACGGCGATTTCTTCGAGCGCCAGCAGATAGCTCTGCGCGTCGAGTCCCAGCCCCTCGTACTGCTCGGGGATGAGCATGCCCAGAAATCCGAGCTCGGCCATCTGCGTGATCATCGCGCGATCGAAGCGCGATTCGCGGTCACGCTCACCCGCCAGCGGCGTGAGTTCACGCTGCGCGTAGTCGCGCGCGAGGCGCTGGATTTCCTGCTGTGTGTCGGTCAGGTGGAGCAAACCCATGTCGTACAGCCCTCAGTACTGGTAGAAACCGCGACCGGCCTTGCGGCCGTACCAGCCGGCGGCCACGTACTTGCGCAGCAGCGGACAGGGGCGGTACTTGGGATCGCCGAGGCCCTCGTGCAGCACCTCGAGAATGGCCAGACAGGTGTCGAGCCCGATGAAGTCGGCCAGCGTGAGCGGCCCCATGGGATGATTCATGCCGAGCTTCATCACCGTGTCGATGGCCTCCGGCGTACCCACGCCTTCCATCACGCAGTAGATGGCTTCGTTGATCATCGGCATGAGAATGCGATTGGCCACGAAGCCCGGGTAGTCGTTCACTTCCACCGGCGTCTTGCCCAGCGCGCGCGACAGGGCCATGACCTGCTGCGTGGTGGCGTCGCTGGTGGCGAGACCGCGAATGACTTCGACCAGCTGCATCACCGGCACCGGATTCATGAAGTGCATGCCGATGACCAACTCGGGGCGCTTCGTGCGTGCCGCAATCTCCGTGATGGAGATGGAGCTGGTGTTGCTGGCCAGAATGGCGCCGGCCGGCGCGAGGCGATCGAGATCCTCGAAGATGCGGAACTTGAGATCCACCCGTTCGGTGGCCGCTTCCACCACGATCTGCGCATCGGCGACGGCATCGAGTGCGGTGGCCGTGCTGATGCGACCCAGCGCGGCTTCGGCAGCGGCCGCTTCGAGCGCGCCTTTCTTGACCTGACGGTCGAGGTTCTTGGCAATGGTGTCGCGACCGCGCGTCAGCGCATCAGCACTCACGTCGATCATGGTGACGGCATGCCCGCTCGTGGCGAACACATGGGCAATGCCATTGCCCATCTGACCGGCGCCCACCACGGCGGCGCGCTGCACGGGGCTGCTCTCGGAAACCGACATCGGTGCCACTCCTCTTACGCGTGCGATGTGTTCAGATCGTGGGCGCTACGGCGCGGGCGGGATGCCCACAGCACGGCGCCTCCCAGCACGAAGGCTGCAGCGAGGCCCCCTTCGGGACCCCAACTGCCGCCGGTCAACCAGTCGGGACCGTGCACGCTGGCACGGTATCCCGTTGTCGCAAACGCCAGCCCCCCCACCGGCAGGGTCAGCACGCCCCCCCGGATCCCGTCCCCGGCCCAAGCCGCCCTGAACGCCGCCCGCGCCCCCCCACCCCCCCGAGCCAGTGCCCACCCACCCCCCCCCCCCACCGCACACCCCCGGCCGCCCCCCCCGGCCCCCCCACCCG
>JACVCT010000258.1 GCA_016741895.1 Gemmatimonadaceae bacterium
TTGTGGACCAGCGTGACCTCACCGAGTTCATGGTGCGGCTCTGCGAACAGAACGCCACCGGCACGTACAACGTCGTCGGTCCCGCCTCCGGACTCACCATGGCCGGCATGCTCTACGGCTGCAAGGCGGTGACCACTGCCGATACGCGCTTCACCTGGGTGGACGCCGACTTCCTGCTCGAGCGCAAGCTGCGGCCCTACGCCGACCTGCCGGTGTGGATGCCGCCGCGTGGCAACAGCGCGGGCTGGGCGCGCATGGATGTGAGCAAGGCCGTGAAGGCCGGGCTCACCTTCCGTCCGCTCGCAGAAACGGCTCGCGACACGCTCACCTACTATCACGCGCAGCCGCCCGAGCGGCAGGCGGCGCTCAAGGCGGGGCTGCCTCCCGACCGCGAGAAGGCCGTGCTCGCCGAGTGGAAGGCGCGCTCATGATGCACAACCACGATATCGCCGCAGGTCTCGCATGAAGATCCTCGTGCTTGGCGGCACCGGCTACATCGGACCGCATCTCGTCAATCACGCCCTCGAGCGCGGACATGAGGTCACGCTGTTCAATCGCGGTCGCACGCGGCCCGGTCTGTTCCCGAAGGCCGAGCAGCTCATCGGCGATCGCAACGCACCGGGCGGGCACGACGCCCTCAAGGGCCGGCAGTGGGATGTCGTGTACGACCTGCCCGCCACCAATCCGCAGTGGGTGCTGGGCGCCACCGCCGTGCTCAAGGGCAACGCGAAGCAGTACGTGTATGTGAGCAGCACGGCCGCGTACAAGGACTTCACCCGCTCCTTCCCCGACGAAACGCATCCCACCCAGGACCCTGCGCCGCTCGAGGGTCCGGATGCGGCGAGCGCGCCCTACGGCAACAAGAAGGTGCGCTGCGAGCAGCTCGTGCAGGCGGCCTTTGGTGAGGGCGCCACGATCGTGCGTCCCGGACTCATCGTCGGCCCTGGCGATCTCACCGACCGCTTCACCTACTGGCCGGTGCGCATCGAGAAGGGCGGCGAGATTCTCGCGCCTGGCAAGCCGGATGATCCCGCGCAGTGGATCGACGCGCGCGATCTCACGGAGTGGATGGTGCGGCTGGGAGAATCGCGCACCGGCGGCGTGTTCAACGCGGTTGGGCCGCGCACCGTGTGTGGCATTGGCGAGTTGCTCTATGGCATCAAGGCCTGTTATGCCAACGACGCGCAGTTCACCTGGGTGCCCGAGGCTTTCCTCACCGCCAACAAGGTGCGTTCGTGGGCCGAGATGCCGGTGTGGAGCTTCACCGGCGCGGGCACGGTGGCCTTCAGCACGTCGGTCATCGAGAAGGCCAAGGCCGCGGGACTCACCTTCCGTCCGCTGGCCACCACAGTGCGCGATGCCATGACCTGGTATCATGCGCGTCCGGCTGCCGAGCAGGAGCGGCTGCGTGCAGGCATCTCGCCGGAGCGTGAGAAGGAAGTGCTGGCGGCCTGGCATGCAGAGCGGAGCCGCACCCGTTGAACGCTGGATTGAACGCGGGTTGGCTGAATCGTCTGGGCACCATCGAACGCGGCGAGGAGCGGGCCACCGCCCTCGCCGCGGGGTATTTCTTCTTCGCACTGGCCAGCTACTTCATTCTGCGGGCGGTGCGGGATGCGGCCGGTGTGGCCGCGGGCACCGGGCAACTGCCGTGGCTGTTCACCGGCACCCTGATCACGACGCTGGTGATGAACCCGGTGTACGCCAGCGTGGTCTCGCGCGTGCCGGTGCGGCGTTTCATCCCCATCGTGTACCGCGTGTTCATCGCGCTGCTGCTCGTCTTCGCGGGCATCATCCGCTATGGACCGGCGTCGTGGGAGCCGTGGCTGGGACCGGCGTTCTGGATTCTCACCAGCATTTACAGTCTGTTCATCCCCTCGGTGTTCTGGGGATTCATGGCCGACACCTTCCATCCGGAGCAGTCCAAGCGGCTCTTCGGGTTCATCAGTGTCGGTGGCACGCTCGGCGCGCTCGCGGGTGCCTTTCTCACCTCGCAGCTGGCCGAGCGTGTGGGCACGCCGGTGCTCATGCTCATGAGCGTGGTGCTGCTGGAGTGTGCGGTGCAGGCCTCGCGGCGCTTCCCGCCAAGCTTTCGCGCCGATACCCGCGCCCGCGACGCCGCCGATGAGCCCGTCGGCGGCTCCTCGTTTGCGGGCATCACGCATGTCCTGCGTTCTCCCTATCTGCTGGGCATCTGTCTCTACATGCTGATGTTCACCATCGGCACGACGGTACTGTACTTCCAGCAGGCGGAGATCGTGGGCGCGCGTTACGCCGACCGCGAATCCCGCACCGCGTTTCTGGCCACCATCGACACGGCGGTGCAGTCCCTCACCATCCTCGCGCAGCTGTTCGTGACCGGCCGCGTGATCAAGTGGATTGGGGTGGGGCTCACGCTGGCCATCATGCCGGTGCTCAGCCTTGTGGGTTTCACGGCGCTCGGCACCTGGGGCACGTTGGCGGTGTTCGTGCTTTTTCAGGTGACACGGCGCGCCGGCGAATACGCGTTCGGCCGTCCGGCCCGCGAGGTGCTGTTCACGGTCGTCTCACCCGAAGACAAGTACAAGGCCAAGAACTTCATCGACCTCTTCGTGTATCGCGGTGGCGATCAGATCGGGGCCTGGACTTATGCGGGGCTCACGGCGGCCGGGCTCGCGGTGAGCAGTATTTCGTTGCTGGCCGCGCCGCTCAGTGCGGTGTGGCTGGTGGTGGCTATCTGGCTTGGGCGCGAGCAGGCGAGGCGACAGCAGCAGGACGGTCTCGCCTGAGATCGCACTCGGCCTAGTTGCGCCTCGCCGCACTGTCTGCCCATACGCGCAGCGGTGCATCGGCGCCGCGCCAACTGCGTTGCACCACGCGCCAGTGCACCAGAGCACTGTCACGCTGACCGGCACCTTCAAAGGCGCGTGCCAGCAGCACGCGTGACGTGGTGAAGTCGGCCACACTCGATCGCAAATCGAATGGCGCGCGCAGTGCCCCGCGCGCGACGGGAATGGCCTCGGCATAGCGCCCACGCGCCAACAGCAAGCGCGCCAGATCGGCGTTGAGTCGTGGGAGACCAAACGCTGGCCAGTACATGGCCTGCTGCAGCGTGACAATGGCGCCGGCGGTGTCGCCAGCCGCGGCCAGTGCCATGCCGCGCGCCCACATGGCGGTGCGAGGATCCCGTCGTGTTGGCGCGCGCGTGCTCCACGCCTCCGAGGAGTCGGCCCAGCGCTTCGCCACATCGGCGCGCTGCGCGGCTGCGGCTACGCTGGCTGCCACGGCCCAGCGCTGCACATTGAGGCGAGCCTCCTGACCCGGATCGGCATCGCCCGCCGCGAATCGTGACAGCGAATCCCACAGCGCGAGGGATGTGGGCACGTCGCCGCGCTGCTGCCACATGACCGCGCGTCGCCAATCGACCACACGGCCGACATTGTCACCGCGCTGCGCGCGTGGCACGGGACGCAGCCATTCCTGCGCGAGTCGCTCGGCGTCCGAAAGCCGTCCCTGCAGGTGCCGAAGAATGATGCGCAGATCCATTACCGAACCTGTCGCAGCACCGCGGCGTGCCGCGTCGTCCAACGCGCGTTCTGCATCGTCCAGCTGTCCTGCATGCAGATACACTACCACGGGGAAGAGCACATTGGCTGTTCCACCGTCGCCGGTCAGACGCGTGACGCGCTGATTGGCTTCGATGGCCTCGTCCACCCGGTCCATGTGCAGCAGAAATGCCGCGAGTACCGACCAGGCCCGTGCCGACTCCGGTTGCACCCGAACCCATTCGCGCGCCGCCCGTTCCGCCGCGCTGACACTGTCGAGCGATTGATACGCAAACACCAGCGACTCCATGGCGTCGCAGGCACGGCAGTACGGCGTGGCACTGCCCGACAGCGAATCCAGCGCGAGTACGCGCTTGAGCGACACGATGGCCGCCGGCGAATCGCCGTCCTGCAAGCGCGCCACCGCCTGATAGTAGGCGCCGTCCGGTTCACCGGGATAGCGAATGGCCAGCGTATCGGCCAGCGCCTGCAACTCGGGACGTGCGGTGGTGAACGCCCAGTAGGCGGTGATCATGAGCCGGTCACGATCACTGGCGCCTCGGGCGAGGCGCACCACGCGCGCCAGCACTTCGTTGGGTTGGAAGACGCCACGCAACGCACGCGTCTGATACAGCTTGAACGCCGCCATGGCAAACAGCGAATCTTCCTTCACGGCTGCCGACAACAACTGTTCGGCTGATGCCAGATCACTGCGCGAGAAAGCGCGCAATCCCTCCTCATAGAATCGGTACGCTACGAGCGAGCGCGTGGGCATGCTGCTCGAATCACCCGCCATACTTGGGCGGCCGACAGCGCGCGCCAGTTCAGTGGTGGCCGATGTCACCAGCGCAAAGAGATCATCGCCCTCAAAGCGCCACGCGCCGACAATGGCACCATTGTCCACCGACACGCGGCGCAAGTCCAGCAGCATGCGTCCGTTGCCCAGTGGCTGAATGCCGCCCTCCAGCAAATCGGTTGCGCCCGCCTGATGCGCCGCTTCCCGCGAGACATCTCGCGATTCACTGCCGCCAATGCGCGCATGAATCTCCAGCATGCGTGCGTTGCTCAGCACCTGCAGGCCGTCAATGCGCGCCAGCGAGGTGGCGAGCAGATCGGTGAGTGCGCCGGCCGGTGCCGCCGGCTGCTCGCGGAAGTCCATGATGCGGCCCACCGCAAAGAGCCGCAGCGAGTCGGCGGTCACCGCACTGCGCCGGTGGTGCAGGAAGGCGCGCCCCTGAACCGCGGCCGCCACGACCGCAACCATGAGCACCACCAGCAACGCCAGCGAGCCACGACTGATGGCGACGCTTCTCGCGCGCCATCCCTGGGAAGGAAGGGAGGCGTATTCGTTCAGTTGCGCTTCCGTGGGTCCAGCGACTGCGTCGTCGGCAACGGGAGTGTCAGACCCCGACCCCGACCCCGACCCCGACTCCGACTCCGACTGCAGTACCTGCTCCTTGGCACCCGACACCACGGCTTCCGGCGCAATGGCTTCCTGCTGTTCGGCTATCGCAGTTTGCCGTTCTTTGAGCTGCCTTGCGTACGCCACCACCTCCCGATCCGGCGGCAGCTCCAACTCATCCTGAATGAGCGCCTCATGAATGGCCGCCTGACGAATCGCCGTCGTCACATCGCCGTGCGCCACCAGCGCACGCATGAGTGCGAGCGTCGCACGCGAGTCGAGCGGATCCACCGCTGCCGCCTTGCGCCGCCACTGCACCGCATCACTCGTGCGCCCTGCACGTTCGGCTGCCTCCGACAACGCTTCCAGCGCGCGCAGATAGTCGCGCTCCAGTACACGACGCTCTTCTTCCGCCCAGCGCTCAAACGCCGCGGCGCCCGCGAGGTGAAACCCGCCGAGAAAGGGGCCCGTGTACAGCGCCACCGCGTCGGCATGACGCCCCTGCTTGAGGTGCTCCGCAAACAATCCCACGTCGTGCGGAAGCAACTCGCCGTCGAGTTTGAGATCCTGCGTGCCGGTAATGACCGACTCGTCGCCCAGATCCCGGCGCAGCGCATAGAGCGCCTGTGCGAGTGCCTTGCGTCGGCGCTCCTCGTCGGCTTCGTCGGGCCAGAACAGTTGCAGCAGACGGGTGCGTGACACGCCGCGCTCGCCCGCGCGCGCCAGCACGGCCAGCAGCGCCAGCCGCCGCTGCTGCGTGGCCGCGCCGCGCACCTCGCCTTCGTCGGATACCACGGCGCATCCGCCGAACGTGATGAATCGATACATGCCAATGGGTGGACGGGAGGTCGGGCACTCGGCGGCCCGACGGCTGTCCCATTCTCGTCTCGTGAACGCAGCAACGGAAGTCGCCGGAGGCTGTGGAGCCTCCAGAATTTCGTTCACCACCGTCTCACTCAGCCCGCCCAGTCCCCGACCGGTCCCGCGCCACCCGCGGCCAGACCCGTTGCAGCAGCGCCGCGCGAAGCTCAATCGCGCCCAGTACCGCAGGCGGTGTGCGCTCCGGCAGCACATCACGGCAGGCCCAGCCCAGCGCCTCCATGGCCAGTCGCTGCGTGGCCTCGTCCACCCC
>JACVCT010000259.1 GCA_016741895.1 Gemmatimonadaceae bacterium
TGGGTGCCGGTTCGGGGTGGCCGGCCCCGGGCGCCCCCGAGGCCAAGAGTGCGGCTCTGGTGGCCGGCTCCTTCTTCAACTTCGGCACGCAGGACATCACGGCCTTCATCGATGCGCAGGAGCAGATGGGGCGTGCGCGCTCCCTCGCCGAGCCCACGTTGATTGCCGGCAACCGGGACACTGCCACGTTCCTCGCGGGAGGCGAATTGCCCGTTCCCGTGGCGCAGCCCGGACAGGGCGGTCAGGTGTTCATCGTCATTCAATACCGGCCCTTCGGTGTGCAGCTCAAGTTCCGCGGTGAGGTCATCAACGACTCACTGGTCAAGCTGCGTGTGGCGCCCGAAGTCTCCAGTCTCGACTTCGGCAATGCCGTGCTGCTCTCCGGCTTCCGCATTCCCGCCATCCGCACACGGCGCGTGGAGACCACGGTGGACGTGAGGCCGGGCGAGAGCCTTGTGCTCTCGGGACTCTTCAACGAAGAGCGCGAGAGCGTGCGCACCGGCATTCCCGGACTCATGCGTCTGCCCATCATCGGCGCGCTGTTCTCGAGCTCACGCTGGCAGAACAATGAATCCGAGTTGCTCGTGGTGGTGACGCCGCAGGTCTTTGACCCCAACACGCCGCGCGGCCCACGCACCATGCAGCTCAAGCCGGACAGCCTCACGCCCGCCATCGAGGCCCTGCGCAAGCGACTGCCGCCCGACTGAGTGTGAGTTCTTCGCGTTTCGCTTCCCGTACCGAGTTGCTGCTGCCATGCGTCGTGCGCTGATCCTCCAGGGGGCTCTTGGTCCCCTCACACCACTCTACCCCGTGTTCACCGGGGCGGGCTTTGCCCGTCCGGACGAAACGGACCGGGTGGATGTGCTCCCCGATCTCGTCGAACGTGGCGACGTGGACTTGCTGGTGGTGCCGCTGCAGGGCGCCGCACCAGCCACCCTCGATCTCATCGAGGACCTGCTGCGCCAGCGTGACGGCCTGGTGGCCATTGGCACGGCGCCCGAGGCCAGCAGTGAGGTCATCCTGGCCGCATTCCGCCGCGGCTTCAGTGAGTTTCTCGTATCGCCGGCGGTACCCGACGATCTCTCCGGGGCGCTCGCCCGCCTCGAGGCCAAGTGGGCGCGCGCGCCAAAGGGCGGGCACATCACCGCCGTGTACAGCCCGGCCGGCGGCGCGGGAGTGACGACCATTGCGGTCAACCTGGCTCACGCGCTGTCGGTGCGCAAACCACCGGGACGCGTGGCCGTGGCGGATCTCGTGGTGGGACTCGGCGACGTGGCCACGCACCTCAATCTCTCGCCCACTTACGATCTGGGCGAACTGGTGCGCAAGCTCGACCGGGCCGACAGCGAGTCGCTGCACTCCATCACCGTGAGCGTGCAGGAGGGTTTTGATGCACTCACCGGTACCGACGACATCGAAATCGGCGAGGACGTAACGGCCGACGCGGTCATGCGCATCATGGCCCTCATGCGCAGCACCTACTCGTACACGGTCCTCGATGTGGAGCACACCGTGTCGCCGCGCACCATTGCCGCCCTCGACGGGGCGGATCGCATTCTGCTCGTGTTCCAGGTCACGGTGGCGGGACTGCGCAAGGCCAAACGGGCGCTTGCCATGTTTGAGCAGCTCGAGTTCGCCAAGGAAAAAATCGTGCTCGTGGCCAATCGTGTGGGCACGGGAGACGTCATGGCTTGGCCCGACGTGGCCAAGGCGCTCGGGCGCTCGGTGGATTTTCGTCTGCCCAACAGCTTTCAGCTGGTGGCCGACGCGCAGACGCGCGGTGTGCCCATCGCGCTGGCCGGCATGAACAGCGGCTCGGCGCAGGCACTCATCGAAGCCTACCAGTTGCTGGCCATTCGCATCATGGGGCAGAAGGGCTTCACGCCCTCGGCGGGTGCCTCCATCGTCACCACCAACGGCACGGGCTCCGGCATTGGACGCCTGTTGTCCAAGCTCCGGAAGTAGCCATGGCTCAGGAACGCTCGCTCCGCGAACGCCTGCTGGGCCGCAAGCCCGCCACACCCGACGGTAACGGCAACGCTGCGTCAGCACCGAGTGCCGATCCGCACACGCCCATCGATCCGCTGCATGGTCTGCCGCAGCCCGAGCAAAAGGCCGAAGGCGACTCGCGAGGCGAACTCTCGCCGGTGGACCTGCTCAAGCGCGATTTGCACCAGAAGCTGGTGGATCGCCTCGATCTCGCGGCGCTCGAAAAGATTCGCGACGAGGCCGTGCTCACGCAGCAGATCCGTACGGCGGTGCTGGAGTTCCTGCGCATCGAGCAGGCGCCTCTGTCGGCAGCCGAGCGCGATGAGGTGGTGGAGCAGATCGTCTGGGAGGTCACGGGGCTCGGGCCCATCGAACCGCTCACGCGTGACGGGACCATTTCCGACATTCTCGTCAACGGTCCCAAGTCGGTGTACGTGGAGCGTCGCGGCCGTCTCGAAAAGACCGGCGTCACCTTCCGTGACAACGCGCATCTGCTCACCATCATCGATCGCATCGTCAGCAAGGTCGGGCGCCGCGTTGACGAGTCGCAGCCCATGGTGGACGCACGTCTCACCGATGGCTCGCGTGTCAACGCCATCATCCCGCCGCTGGCAATCGACGGGCCGGTGCTCTCCATCCGCCGATTCGGCGCGTCCATCGGGCCGCGCCGCCTGCTGGAGTTGGGTGCCATGTCGCCGGCCATGCTGCGTCTTCTCGCCGCCTGCGTCGTGGCCCGGCTCAATATTCTCGTGTCGGGCGGCACGGGCGCCGGCAAGACCACCATTCTCAACGCGCTGTCCAGCTTCATTCCCGGCAGCGAGCGTCTGGTGACCATCGAAGACGCGGCCGAGTTGCGGTTGCAGCAGTCGCATGTGGTGCGCCTCGAAACCCGCCCGCCCAACACCGAGGGACGCGGTGAGGTGAGTGCGCGCGATCTCGTCAAGAACGCACTGCGCATGCGTCCCGACCGCATCATCATCGGCGAAGTGCGATCGGGCGAAGCGCTCGACATGCTGCAGGCCATGAATACCGGTCACGAGGGCTCGCTCACCACCATCCACGCCAACTCGGCGCGTGATGCGCTGGCGCGCCTCGAAACCATGGTGCTCTTTGCCGGCACGGCGCTGCCCACGCGCGCCATTCGCGAGCAGATGGCCTCCGCGCTCAACGTCATCGTGCAGGTCTCACGCATGACCGACGGCACGCGCCGCATCACCAGCATCACCGAAGTCTCCACCATGGAAAGCGACGTCATCACCACACAGGAGATTTTCCGCTTCCGGCGGCTTGGCGTGGCGGATGACGGCACGGTGCTGGGCAACTTCGAAGCCACCGGCGTGCGACCGCTGTTCATGGACCAGATTCTGGCGCGCGGCATCAACCTGCCGCACGAAACCTTCGCCTTCGGCTCCAGCACACCTGCCGCGCCCATGCTGGAGGCGGGCCTCGACGTGGGACTGCTGGGCAAAGCCGTCGAGTCATGACCGCACTCGTTCTCACCCTGGTGTTTCTCGGCGCCATGCTGCTGGTGGTGGGCACCTTCGTGTTCATCAACCGGCGCCGACTGGCTGCCGCTGACGCCGCGCGCATTCGCGTGGGCGATACCGGCGGCATTCTGCGTGGTGAAGTGCCCCTGTCCATTCTGCGCGACGACCGGGTGTCGGACGTCAAGGCACTGGACACGCTGCTCAGTGGCAAGGACATCACGGTTCGTCTCGAGCGGGAGTTGGCGCACGCCGGTTCACGTCAGAAGCCCGGTGAGTTTCTGCTCTTCACCCTGCTCTCGGCCATGATCGGCCTCACCTTGGCCCAATTTGCCATTGGGGGCATTGCCAGCGTCGTGGGGCTGCTGCTTGGCGCGCCCGTCCCCTGGCTCATGCTGCGGCGCCGGCAGGGCATCCGGCGCCGGCAGTTCGAGAACGCCTTCCCTGATGCGCTCGACCTCATGACCAACGCGCTGCGTGCCGGCTATTCGCTGCAGGCGGCCATGGAGTTCGTGGGCCGTGAGTCGCAGGCTCCGCTGCGTCAGGAGTTCCTGCGCTTCTACGACGAGCAGCGCCTCGGCGTGGACGTGCGCACGGCGCTGCTCGCCATGCAGGAGCGTATCGGCACAGAAGAGGCTCGGCTGTTCGTCCCCTCGCTCATCATTCAGCGTGAGACGGGCGGCAACCTGGTGGAACTGCTCACGAATATCTCCAACCTCATTCGTGAGCGGCTCAAGTTCCAGGCCAATCTGGCCACGCTCACGGCCGAACCCAAGATGTCGGCGCGGGTGCTGGCGGCCATGCCCTTTGTCATGTTCTTCGCCATCTACGCCATCAATCGCCAGTACATGGAGCCGCTGTTCTCACATCCGGTGGGCAAGCTGCTGGTGGTGTACGCGGTGGTGTCGGTGATCGTGGGCTACGTCATCATGGACCGCATCGCGAGCATCGACCTGTGAGAGGCGCGCGCTGATGGCCGAGATCCCGCTGACCCTCATCTTCCTCGTGCTCACCGTCATCGTGGCGGTGAGTACGATGGTCTATGTGGCCATCGCCGAGCGGGAGCGGAAGGAGACGCTGCAACGCGTCTCGCCCGACCTCGAGGCCTCCCGCCTGGCCGAGCGCCTGCTGCTCAACGAAGACGCCACGGCGTCGTCGAGACTGGCGTCCTGGCTGCGCGATCGCATGCCCGAGAGCTTCGTGTCGGACACCAGCAATGTGCACAAGCTGGTGCACGCCGGGTTCGATGGTGCGGCGGCGCCGGTCATCTTTTCGGCAGTACGCATTGCCTCGGCGCTGCTCATGCCGGTGCTGTCGTTTGTGGCGGCTCCGCGCGACAATCCGGTCTGGCTGGCGGTGTCGGTGGTGATGGGGCTCGTGGTGGGCGTGGCGGGGCCACAGGCCGTACTGGACCGCCTGGCCAGCGCTCGTCAGGAGCGGATCCGGCGTTCGGTGCCCGATGCCCTCGACCTTCTGGTGGTGTGTGTGGAGGCCGGCGTCTCACTCGACGCCGCCATTCTGCGCGTGGCGCGTGACCTGTCGAACGTCCGGCCCGAGCTGGCGCTCGAGTTTGCGCAGGTGGTGCGCCGGGTGAATGCCGGCATGCCCCGTGATCGGGCACTGTTGAGCCTGTCGCAGCGCACCGGCGTGGACGAGCTGCGCACCCTCGTGGCGAGTATGATTCAAACCGAGCGGCTCGGCACGTCGATTGCACGTGTACTGCGGGTGAATTCCGAGTCGCTGCGTCTGCGCCGGCGCCAGAAGGCCGAAAAGCGCGCGGCTGAAGCGGCGCTCAAGATGATCTTTCCGCTCGCGTTGTTCCTGCTGCCGGCGCTGCTGGCCGTGATTCTCGGGCCGGCAGCCATCACCGTTATCGGCCAGCTGGGGAGTCTTTCCCAATAGGAGGTCCCATGTGGACGCGTGCACGCAGGTTGGCAGCGGGTTGGCGTTCGGTCGCGGGGCGTGCGCATGTGCGGCCTGCAAACGCGCGGCGTGATCGCCGCGGGGCCACGTTGGTGTTTGTGGCGGTGTTCGCACTGGCGCTGGTGGGTGTGGCGGCGTTCGCCATCGATGCCAGTCGGCTGTACGTGGGCACCAACGAGCTGCAGACCGGGGCCGACGCGGCGGCGCTGCGCGCGGCGCGGTTCATGCAGAGCTATCAGGGGGAGAACCCCACGGACTCTGCCATTGCTTTTGCAGCAAGTAACGAAGCACTCGGGAGCGACGTCCAGCTTTCATCTCAAGATCTTTCGCCAAAGTACTTCAGCCCTGAGTTGGGGCTTCTCGACACTACTTGGCTCGGCGCAAACGCCGTGGAGGTACGCGCATCCCGTGCTGGCACGCTCTTGTTCGGAAAACTCCTTACCACCGTGATGCCCTCGCCAACGCGTCGTTCGGTAGCTTGGGTGGCCAATATCAATCGAGTCACCTGTCCCGCACCTCTTGGGTTTCCTATGGAAGCGCTTAATAGCGTGCTCTATGGCGTTGGTGACAAAACGGTGCGTGGTGATCTCTACTCAGAGCTACTCGCAAAGCAAGGTACGCCTTACAGCATGACGA
>JACVCT010000012.1 GCA_016741895.1 Gemmatimonadaceae bacterium
CCCCTTTACTGGCAGCCGTACATCGCACTTAGGGCGGTGGGTATGTGGGGCCGGGCCCTGGGGCTGTTGTCGTCGCTCACGCCACCGGTTGTCGAAACCGCCACCACGGCGCCGAACAAGCCCGACGCAACCCGCAAGCCTGCACCAGCGCCAGCACCGCCGGCCAAGCCGGCGCAGCGTCAACCAGCGGCACGTGCGGCGGCCACAACACGACCCACGTCACCTCGGTCGCCAGCACCGCGTTCCACGCTGGTGGTGACCACCGTCTCGTCGAGTTCTACTGTTGTGGTCAATCGCCGCGCGACTCCGGGGATGCACTTCCAGCCGGCCGAGCGGCTCGCGGCGGCAGTGCTGGGTCTGTTGCTGCTCGTCATCACCGTGTCGTGGTCACAGGACCTGCGTCGGCGCCGGTCAGGCGATGTACCGATCGCCAATCCTGACGATCGCACGGTAGAGGCCACACCGCCGGCACCGCCGGTTGAACCCTCCGTCGCGCTGCACGGCGCCGGCGTTGTTGTGCAATCCGACCGCCGCATTTCCGGCTCGCTTGTGGATGCCGGTGTTGGCGGGCGCTATGTCGTCACGGCGCGAGTGCAGGAGGTGAGCGGCACCAGGAACTGCCGTGCCGTAGCCGAGGCGCTGGGCCTGGGGCGTGAGAGCCTCGAGGTCGTGGCCCATGAGCCGGGCAGCTCACGCTTTGCCATTCCTGGCCGCGAGGTCACGGGAACGCTCGATGCCGAGGGCTGGTTTACTGCCTATCCGCGTTCCGGAACCACCGACAACATCAACTGGCAGTTCCGCATGCGTGGTCGATTTGCTGCCAACGGCTTCAGCGCCCTGAGCGAGACCTACACTTCCGCGGTGCTACGTTGGGGGCGTTCGCAGCACTGCGTGGTGACGGCGGAGCTCACCGGTCGCCGACTTCCCGATTGATGCGCGGAATATGACGGCCTTTCTCGACCCGCGTGTGCGCATGCGTGAGGCGCTCCGCACCCTGATTGCCGAGCGCCCGGACGCATGGGCAGAGCCGTCCATGTTCGTGCTGCGCAACCGCCTACTCGACCACACGGGCAGCGACGCGCGTCCGCTGGCCGAGTTCCTGCTCGAGGCCTGGCAGCGTGGCTGGGGCGACCGACTTGGCGCTGGCGCAATGGACAGCGCGCGATTTGACGCGCTGGTCTCGCCCTTTGTGCTGCAGTGGTCGGCCGAGCGCTTCGTGCAGCCGGAGATGGCACGCTGGGCGGTAGAGAGCTGGGCCTATGCGCTGGGGCGCATTGACGAGCAGCAGCTGCGCATTGCGCCGCCGCCAAAACGTGAAGCGCCAAAGCGCGAACCGCCCAAGCCTGAGCCACAGAAAGTTGAGCCGTCGGCTCGAACGGCTGCGACAGCACACCGCGCGCGTGCAGTCACTGTGACGACTGCCGCGACAAAGGCGGTCGCAGCACCTCGCGTAAAGCCTCGCGCGGCGCGCGCGAAAGCGCCCGGCAATCCCGTTGCGTTCACCAATGCCACAGGTGCGGCGTACAACCCGTACAGCCGCATGGCGCGCAGCTCGGTGCCGACGTGGATTCCAAAGGCCCTGTTTGGCACCATCGTCACCATGAGCCTGGCGCTCGTGGTGCGCGTGGCGCTTGGTGGGCCACCACCCCGCCCTGGCGCAGCAGCGAGATCGGCGCCGGTCGCATCTGCAGCCAGTGTGCCGACCTCGGTGCGACCTGACAGCCAACCGGCACCGCCGCCCAGCGACACAAGTCGCGGCGACAATGCGAACGGCGAAAGCCGCCTGGTGTCACTGGCCCTCACGGGCGGTGTGCCCATCATTGCCCCGGAGCGTCCGGGTGTGCCGTCCATCACCCAGGGTCTGCTCTCGGTGGGTGCCGACACCACACGCATGCGTTTTGTGCAGCCGGCGCGCCGCGCCACCGGTGGATCACGGCCTGCCGTGGCGCCCAATGCCACACCGCGCCTGACCTACGACGAACTGCACTTTGCCGACGGCACCACGGCGCGCGGGCAGGTCGAGATCGTGCGCGCCGGTACCGTGATCTTCCGCGACTCGAGAACCGGCCTGCGTATCGAGCACCGGCAGGACGACATCGACAAGGTCATCACCGAGTTTGGCACGGTGGTGCGCTTTCGTGGCGAGCGCGCGGCGCGGCCTGCCCCAACGGCGGCTGCAAGTGGCCCCAAGCGTCGCGCAGCAGCGCCCCCTGAGCGCAACATGCGCAGCACGGGTGTTGGTGGCAGCTATCGGGTGCGCTATGCCACCGCATCGGCCGTAGGGTCGGACGAATGCACGCAGATCTGGACCCGTCCACCCAACGCGGAGGATGTGGCCGAGGTGCGGCACCGGGCTGGCGACGACACCCTGAGCGTGGCCTTCAAGGGTGGTGATGTGTTTCCCAGCAACATCGACCCCGATGGCTACTTTGCCAGCAGCTTTCGCATCGTGCCCGATCAGGCGCGTACCATGACCGCCCTCACCACACGTCTGCACGGCCGCTTCACGGCCGACGGCGGTCTCGCGCTCACGGTGAACATCGTGTACTACCGCCGTCTGCGGGGCAGCGAGGTCACCTGCAATGTGACGGTGAAGGCGGAGGGGAGGCGAGAGGGATGACGTTCGGTCCGTCAATGATCGTGCCCTTCGTCCTGCTGATCGCCAGCTGCCTCGCCATCGTATGGATTTTTCGCGCGGCCGTGATCGGAATGCAGGCGTCGATGATCGGGCAAGGCCGGGAGATCCCGTGTTCGTTCGCACTCGGTACCGTGCCATACCCGGCGGGCGACACGTTTGTCCTTGGGCTGGAATCGTCGCTCTGGATGGCGCCGGCGGGGCAGCCGCCGACTGGTCATGAGGCGAAACCTGCGCCAATCCGTGGTTTCCGGTTCGGGCGGCAGGAATGGGTGGTCCGTTTGACGGCGATTGACCGACGCATTGATGGACGGACCAAGGTGACACGCGGCCGACTTGCGATCACGGCGCAACGAGTGCGCTTCACGGGAAAAACGCGCACGGTAGACATACCACTGGGCGACATCGCGCACTTCGCCGTTCGTGGACCACTGCTGGAGATTCAGCGGCGGAGCGCCCCCACCGATGCGGTGGCATTCAAGGTGCCGCAGCCGGTCCTAGTGGCACGAGTCATCCAGTCGCTGGTAGTCCGGGCCACGCGAGCAGCACGACCCTGACGTCCGGTTTCTCCGCATCGCTCACGTGACGCGTGCCATCCGCGCTGGAGAGAACGTGAGGCGATTACGACAGGCCATCGCCTGCCACCGCGTCACACTCGATCTCCACCAGATATTCGTCACCCACCAACCTGGCCTCCACGAGGGTGTTGGCCGGCAGAATGTGTCCGAAGCGCTCGCCGTGCGCGCGTGCCACCGGCTCCCAATGGTCCACCTGCGACACAAAAATGCGGGTGCGGACCACATCCTCGAGACGCGCGCCCAGTGACTGCAGCGCGCCGCTGAGTTTGTCGATCACGAAATGAGTCTGCGCCGCGGCGTCGCTGCCACCAATGACTCGGCTGCCGTGTGTCGCGGTCGTACCGGACACCGCGATCTGCTTGCCCTTGCGCACCGCACGACTGTAGCCGGCCATGGGCTCCCACACCGTGCCGCTCAGCGCCAGCGTGCGACCGTCGCTGCCCGCTCGCGTCGTGTAGGGCGCCGGGAACTTCGACACGTGATGACTCAGGTCACCGCTGGCCGTGAGGAACGGCGGCGTGCGATACTCGTCACCACAGTCGCCGGGAATGGGGGCGAGCCTCTCCTGCGCCGCAGCCAGTTGCGCGTGGTCGTCCTCGTCGAGCGTGAACTGAAACACCCGCGCCGTCTCGGCCACATGCGTGGACTTGCCGAGGCGCGCACCGACAATCACCCCGGCCACGCCCGGCTGGTCGAGCACCCAGCGACTCGCGATGGTGGCCATCGACACGCCGTGCTTCTGGGCCACGCGGTGCACCGCCCGCAGCAGCGTCTGAAACGGCGCCCACCCGCCTGCCGCCGCAATGAAGCGGCCGTACTTCATCTGCGACCAGGTCTCGAGAGCCTGCCAATCGGGTTCGGGCGCACCAAGCCAGCGCTCGGTGAGAAACCCGCCCAGCACGGTGCCATAACACAGCAGCCCCACCCCCTGCTCGGCGCAGTAAGGGCCGAGCCGCTGCGTGAAGCGCCGGTCGAGCAGCGAGCCGCTCACCTGATTGCTCACGAGACGGATGCCGGTGGCCATGGCCACGCGCAGATGCGCGGTATCGAAGTTGGTCACCCCAATCGCGCCAATTCGACCGGCATCGCGCGCCGCTTCAAGCAGCCAGAGCGCATCGAGCCAGCGCGGATCGGCAAAGGTCCAGGCGTGAAACTGCAGCAGGTCAAGACGCTCGGTGCCAAGCCGCGCGCAGGCCCGATCGAGCGCGGCGCTGACATCGGCCTCACTCACGGGCCCCGGCTCCGGCACCCACTTGGTGAGACAGAGCACGTCGCCATTCGGAGCAACTTCGCGGCGGTAGATGCCGGCAATCAGCTCCGCCGAGCCATAGTGATCGGCCATGTCAAACGTGCTGAAGCCCGCCTCGGCGTAGGGCGCCATGGCCCGCGCCGCCGCCTGCAGGTCGACCGTGCGACCGTCGCGCTCCATGTCGGCCACCTGCCAGAGGCCCGTGAGCACGCGGGAGATCTCGAGGCCAGGAGCCAGCGCAATGCGAGGAATCATGTGTCGCTCTGGGGTGTCGCTCAGAAGTGTCGTTCGCGAGTTGAGGCCATGCGAGGTCACGGCTTCACTCGGGAGGAAGAACCGAAGTAATCACGTTCAGGTTGCCGCCGCGTGCCTTGAGCATGCGCGCCTCACGCCAGTACACCAGGCTGCCGAGCACCATGACCAGCAACCAGACGAGCGTGGGGTGCAGGTACCATGCCGCCACAGGGCTGCTGAGGTCACGCCAGGTGTGCACCACCAGCAAGGTGGACAGGAGCACGATGGCAGTCAGCGCCACGCCAACCTGCGCAGAACGCGCACGCAGCACCCGCATCTCGCGCGCGAGTTGCGGATTGCGAAACGGCAATCGCAGCACGCTGCACGCCATGATGATGAAGTTGACCAGCATGGCGGTCACCAGAATGTCCACGCCAACAAAGAAGTCGCCGGCGAAGTGTCCCGCGAGGATGCCCAGTGTGGACAGCCCCGCCGACAGATAGAGCGACACGGTGGGCGCACCGCTGCCCGGATGCACCGCCAGCAGGCTCTTGGGGAACACCCCGTCCTCGGCCCACGCAAAACACAGCCGCGACACACCGAGCAGCATGCCGGGCAGGTCGTTGATGAGCGCGATGGCCGCGCCCGACACCATGAACACCGCCACCGTGGGCGACGCCAGCGGCGCCAGCAACCCCGGCGCGGTCACGTCACGCACCAGGCTGGCCGAGGCGACATACTGCCACGGCACCGTGTTGTACACCGCGGCGGTGAACAGCAGGTAGAAGCTCCCCACAATCACAATGGCCAGCCCCGTGGCCAGTGGCAGCGCACGCGATGGCGACTTGGCTTCACCGCCGGCCTGCGCAATGGCATCAAAGCCAATGAAGCTCGAGAAAAGAATGGCGGCGGCAGGCGGCACCACATCCCAGAACGCGCCGCGGGTTCCCGCCAGCATGGCTGCCTCGCCGCGGGCCTCGAGCAGCGCGCGGTACTCCGTGGCGTTGTGCGCGAAGCCGGTGACAATCACGAGGCCTCCGCACACAAACATCAGCACCATGAGCGGCACCAGTGTGCGCGCGACTGCCTTTACCCCGCGCAGGTTCACGGCCACGAAGGTCCACAGCAGCGTGAGCGCGAGCGCCAGGCGCACCGTGCGCTGATCCAGCGTGGACGCCATGGCCGTCCAGTCGGCAGCCAGCGCGATGTCGCGCAGAAATGGCGGGATTACGTACGACACCACGGCAATGGCCATGCAGAGTCCGAACCACTGCGAGAAGCTCGCCACATAGCCCGTGTATGGCCCGATGGCGCGGCTGGCATAGATGTACGAGCCACCGGCGCGCGGCATGGCGCTGCCCAGCATCGCGTAGCAGAGCGCGGCCAGTACGGCCGGCACGGCGGCAATACCGTAGGCCACCAGCACCCAGTCGCCGATGCCGGGAACGCTGCGCTGCAGCGCGAAGGGCACAATATTGATGCCGGCGCCAACCATCGAGCATATGCCCGTGGCGGCAAGCCCCAGAAGTCCCAGCTCGCGACGGAGGCCAGTCGAGGAGGGCGCAGCAGTCGTGGACGTCACAGGTGGCGCGGAGGGGTCAGTCGGCATGCCGGTAGGATGCGCGCCGGCGCGCGCTGAGGACAGTCCCCCGTCAGCAGTCGGCGTCTGCGAGACGCATATTCAGCGGCATGACTGCCCTGCCCCGCCATCGCCTCGTGCTGAGTGCCGTCGCTGCACTCGCTGCATTCCTTGTGACCTCGCCAAGCGACCTGCCGGCCCAGGAGCCCAGCCGCACCTACGCGCAGCTGCTCCTACTACATGCCGAGTGGCGCGCGTTCGAGGAGCCGCCGCGGGTGCGGGGCATTCCCGACTACCGGCCAGCCACCAATACGCGCCGCCTTGCGGCGCTGCGGCAGTTGCAGGCGCGGCTGCGTGCCATTGATACGAGCGGCTGGCGTGTTCCCGAGCAGGTGGACTGGCACCTCGTACGGGCCGAGATGAACGGCATGCAGTACAACCTGACGGTACTGACGCCGTGGTCACGCGATCCGGCCTACTATGCGTCCATCCGCACCGCCGAGAGCGACACGCCTGCCGAAGAAGGACCCACCATCCATGGCGCGATTCGACTGTGGCAGTATCCCGTGTGGCCGCGCACGCGCTTTGACACCTCGCGTGCATTGACGGGCGCGCAGGCGGCGGAACTAGGCACGCGACTGGCCACGCTGCCCACGTTGCTGCGGCAGGCGCGTATCAACCTGGCTGGGGGCAATGCCCGCGACCTTTGGGTGGGTGCGGTCAAGACCTTTGAAGAGCAGCAGGACGCGCTGCGTGAGCTCAAGACACGTGTCGCGGCGGTCAACGGCCATGAGGCCGCCCTGCTCGCGGCCATCGACAGCGCCAGCAACGCCACGGCGCAGTTCACCGCGTGGCTATCGGCCGAGGCGCCAAAGAAGACCGGTCCCTCGGGTATTGGCAAGGCGCAGTACACCTGGTTCCTCAAGAACGTGCTGCTGGTGCCGCTCACCTGGGAGGAAGAAGTCACGGTTACGCGCCGCGAGTTGGCGCGTGCGCATGCCTCGCTGCGCCTCGAGGAGCAGCGCAACCGTGCGCTGTCGCCCATGCCGGTGGCCGAGACGCGTGAGGCCTATGCCGCCCTGCAGGATTCCGCCATCACCCGCTACACCCGCTTTGTGCGTGAGCGTGGCATGGTGACCTGGGAGCCGTGGATGGAGCGCGCCCTGCGCGAGCGCACGGCGTCCTTCACCACGCCCGAGCAGCGCAACTTCTTTGCGCAGACCTATCATCGCGACCCCATTCCGCTCTGGACCCATCTCTGGCACTGGTGGGACAACGGACGTTTCCGTGAGCATCCGCACCCGAGCCCCATTCGTCGCACACCGCTGCTGTACAACGTGTGGATGAGCCGCGCCGAGGGCATGGCCACGTCGATGGAAGAGTGGATGATGCAGGCCGGCCTGTACGACGTGTCGCCGCGCAGCCGTGAGATTGTGTGGGTCATGCTGGCCGCGCGCGCCGCGCGTGGACTGGGCAACCTGTACACGCACAGCAACGAGCTCACCATGGCCCAGGCCGCGGACCTGCATGTGAGCTGGACCCCGCGTGGCTGGATGCGGCGCGACCCGCTGCTGGGTTTCGAGCAGCATCTCTACCTGCGCCAGCCCGGCTACGGCGCGAGCTACGTGACCGGCGGGCGTCTCATGGAGGAGACCATGGCCGAGCGTGGGCGGCAGCTTGGCGACCAGTTCACCATGCAGCGTTTCCTCGACGAGGTGAACACTGTGGGGATGATTCCCGTGTCACTCGTGCACTGGGAGCTGACGGGCGACGACCGGATGCTGCGGGAGCTGGGTAACGGGGCGACGGCGAGGCCGTTCAGGGTGAAGTAGCGCTGTTGGTGGACCCTCGTGCTGGCGACTGTTGGAGGTGGCTTCGTGCGAAATAGAGACGCCGCCGTTCTCGGCTGCCGCTCCCCTCGAGGCTGGCTCCCTGCTTCGGCGGCTTCAAAACGGTGAGAAGCTCGGCATGCCACACTCGCGACCGATGCCAAGCATCGGTCGGCGTTGTCACGGGCTCCGCATCGTGGACGCGGGTAAGACGTGGCGCGTGATCTACCGACTGGATCCGGACGCGATTGTGATCGCGGATATGTTCCAGAAGACAACGACGTCCACGCCGGGTAGGGTTATCACTGACTGCATGCGACGCCTGGCGCTGTACGACCAGCTGACGAAAGGGGACTGACGATGGATGCAAAGAAGCGGAAGCGCCTGGAGAAGGCGGGTTGGTCCGTTGGCGACGCTGCCGACTTCCTGAACCTCGCCCCAGAAGAGGCCGCGTTGGTGGAGATGCGCGTGGCGCTCAGCCGTAGTTTGAAGTCGCGGCGCCTCGCTGCCGGCCTCACGCAGACCACCTTGGCCAAACAACTCGGATCAAGCCAATCGCGCGTAGCGAAGCTCGAGGCGGCAGATCCAAGTGTGTCGCTCGAACTTCTGATTCGCGCCCTCCTTGCTGTCGGGGCGAGCCGAAAGGACGTGGCTTCGGCGCTGTCCCAACGAGTGGCGTAGTTTGTGGTTAACGCTTGACGTACTGCTGCAGCGTATCCGATAGACTGCGGCCGGACGGGCGACGTGCGCCAGCACGGCGACCGCCTGCCGCACACGACATTGCGCTGCCAGCAGCAGCTCTTCGTTAGGTGCCGTGCCAGCCTGCGAAGATTCCTTGCGCCTCTGCCTCAATGCGATCGCGCGCGAACCCGAGACTCTGAAGGTGTCGAAGCATGAGTTCCGTGATCTCCTCCTGAAGTCGAAGTCCTTCGTCTCCGACTCGACCAACCCTCTCCACAAATGCCTCCAACTCTACATCGGAGTGAAGGGCGAGTCGCTGCAACCCACGACTTCTGTGGACCAACCAATTGCGTTCTTCCTTAAAGGCCTCGACGGCAGAAGCCGTTGACGCAGGAAACGCGGGCTTTCCTTTTGCCACCACCAAGAGGCTTCCGAGCGTCTTCTTGGAGTATCTGCTCAGAACGGACTCCGCTTCCTCTCTGGCAACGCCCGGTTGAAGATCATGCACGAGTGCCAAGTACACACCGAGCGCATCCTCTACAGTTTGCGCCTGTAAGACCGCCGATCCGACGGTCTGCATCGTCACCATGAGTCGATGTGGATCGATCATTGGGTCGACTCGGATGTGACGCTTGATCGCACCTAACAACATGGAGGTTCTGCGTCGCGCAGTCGACGCCAAACCTCCGTTGGACTGAACCGCGGGGGGCAACTCTGGAGTTTGCTTCGGGTGTGAGCCCGCCGCCAGTGTGCGGGGGGCAGCCCAGCGATCTGCTGGTGGCTGAGGCAAGAGCCGATGTATTGATGTGGCGATGACCACGAGCCGGTCGCCGGGGTCGGAAGGGGCTGTCGGCTGACGCGTGGGCACGCCGCGGCGGCACATCCGGCAAGCGGGTGCACTGAGAGAGTTGAGGACCTGAGCGCGCGGGGGACGGGTCATGGCGGATCCAACCGAGCCAAGGCATGACTCGCTCGGCGCGGCGCCCGCGTCCGGTACAGGTGGCCTTGGCCGCACTGCGTGCAGCGTGGGACCACGGGGAGTGTGGCAGGCGGCGCCTCAGCCCGCACCGCACGCGGTGCGGAGACCGAAACAGGCGTGAGGCGTGCGTGTAAGGCCTCGCGGATACCCGCGGCCTGAGGCAGCCAGAAGCCATAGTGACGGACTTAAGGTTGTGATAACGGGTGGATCCTGCAAACTCTGTGAGGAAATCGTGGATCTGCGAGTGTACAGACGAAGTCGCTTCACCATCTCCATAGGGCACATCAAACTCAAGGGCGCGATAGATACCCTTGAAATCATGCCCGAGCGCCCTCAGGTCAGCGGTCGTTGGCGTGTTGAGATCGTGCTCCGCCATGTGCCGAATGATGAATACCAGTTTCATCATTCGCTCGATCCCAATCGATAGCTGAAAGAATGCCGAATAGTACGAACCCTTGTCGCCAGGATTCGCAGGCGATTACGACCTTACCACTGCTTTAGCTGACCGCGAAGCGCGCGACAAGACCATCGATCGTCGCCGAGTGCAGCACCGCCTCATCCGGGATGAGCAGATAGCACCACGGTTTGCCGCCGTGCACCGCCGCGTGCGCGTTCGCGTGCTGGCACCATTCCACCGCAGCCCGCGCCTTGGCCTGCACCTCGGTGTCCTCGATCTGCTCGGGGTCCTTGATCTCCACGATCAGGCGGTTGGCTGACGTCTCGACGATAAAGTCAGGCAGATACTGGCGGTCGGCACTCCAGTAGATGCGAATGTCGGCCTTGCCTGGACGAAACCAGCGTGTGCCACGATCGGCGGAATCTTCGAGGAGCACGGCGAAGCGACGCTCACCGTCTGACTCGAATTGGACCTCGGGAAAGAGGCACCGTGCCATGTAGCCGAATCGCATCTGGCGGATACGCGCCCTATTGGTGACAGGCTCGCGGTAATTCGTGATCGGCTCGTCCCGAGCCACGGTGCGGCTGCGCCCTTCCGGCTTACTCCAACCATGGCTAATCACCGGTTCGTAGCCGGCAGGCGTTTCGTGACGATGCGCGCGCAGATGCCTGGCGATCTGGGCCGAGATGGATCGGGCGTGAAACGCGACGAGTCCGTGGAGCTTGTCCTCATCGGGCTCGTAGGGGCGAATGTGCTCTACCGCTTCGGCCGCACGCCGATACAGCAGGTCACCGTGCGCGTCGTAGTCGATGTCCGGTTCGTCGATGAGCGCACGTACGATGTAGTTCTCGATGCGCGCCTCGGTGGCAGGCAAGCCGGCAGCGATTCGGAATTGTTCACGTGACTGTAGCTCACGCACCACGATCTCCTGCTCCGGCAGCACGAAACGCATACCCCCGTCGGGGAGCGGCACGTCGTCGTACGTGACGATGGTCTCACCCAGTGGCTGCAGGAGAATTCGGGGGATGTCGATGACAGTCCCCACGACAGCGGACAGGACCTGCGACACGACCCGTTCCACATCGACGGCGGTGGCGCTGGCGTCGCCGCCGAATTCCAGCTGTCCCTTGCTGAGCGTTTCACGCACCATCGCTGCGACGGCCGCCTGCTGCGTCGCATCGGCAAGCTGAGTGCTGCTGGGTAAGGTGCGGAACGCATCCAGGGCCCCGTACACCACCTGGCCGACTCGTGCCTCCGCGGCGCTGGCGAACAACGGCGGGGCGCTGGCCACCGGCTGAGCGACCGTCGGTGCGGCTGACGGAGGTGGCTCCACGGTGGAGGGGCTCGAAGCTGAACCCTGCACTACGACCGGCGCGCTGAGCATGGCCTCCATGGTGGGAGCCACCGTCAGCGCCACCAGCGGAGCCGCCGCATCACCCGCGCTCAGGTCGATGCGATCAATCTTGAAGGGAGAGTCGCCGCGCTCCGCCTCATCGACAATCTCCTGGAACCGGTCGTGGGCCACGATGGTCAGCCGATCGACCGCCGGAACACCCGTCGGCTTGCCGTAAGGCAAGCGCAATCCGCGCCCGATCGACTGCTCCACGAGCGTCCGGGAGTTGGCTGCCCGGAGTGGTACGACGGTATACAGGTTAGTAACGTCCCACCCTTCCTTGAGCATCTCCACGTGAATGACAATCTCCGTGGGCTCGGCGGCATCTTCCACCCGTAGCAGGCGCTGGATGACCTCATCCTTCTCGGCGCCGCTGCGATTGGAGTGCACCGTGATCACGCGGCCGGCATACAGTCCGCTGTGAAAGTCGGGCGCCGACATCATGGACTGCAGATACTCGGCGTGTACGGTATCCCGGGCGATCACGAGCACGAACGGCTTTACCCGTCTCACGCCCTCGCGGTCGGCGTACGCGATGAGTTCGGCCTTCACCTGCTCGTGCAGTACCAGCGCGTCCTCCAGTTTGATGCGGTCGATGGCCTCCACATCACTGGTGTCGACCGGGTGGTTGCTGCGTCCGGCTACGGCGGGCCTTTTTACGAAGCCGTCGGCGATGGCGTTGGCCAGCCCGTAGCGATAGGCCACATTGCCGAAGGGCTCCACACGAATACCACGCTGTACCTGTGGCGTGGCGGTAAGCTCGAGTCCGAGCAGCGGATTAAGGTCATTGAGCGCCGTGGCGGCGGCGGCAGCGCGATAGCGATGCGACTCGTCCATGAGGACGACCAGATCGGGGAGCCCGGCCAGATACTCGAAGTAGCTGGTGCCGATCGTCTCTCGCAGGGTGCGCATGCGGGCGCCTTCCTTGGAGTCGAACTTTGAGATATTGAGTACGTTCACGAACACGCGATCCTGAAACAGATCGCCACCTGCGCCACGTACGCCGCGACCAGTGTCCCAATCCTCGGAGATCAGTTCTGGCGGGGTTGCCGCGAACTCCGGAAGGCCCGCGAAGACGTACTTGGGCGTGTTCTGGGTAAAGTCGCGCCGCAGCTTGTCGTAAATGGTGAGATTGGGCGCGACAACGAGAAAGTCGCGGATGCCATGCACGCGATGCAGATAGGCGATCTGCGCGCCCATGAGCCGCGTCTTGCCCACGCCGGTCGCCAGCGCGAACGTCGCACTTGGGAATGCGCGATCGAACGAGGTGAGCGACGGGGCCACGGCAGTACACGCTGCGCGCTGCGCCTCGCGATCGCCGGCCTTGACGGCGGCGAAGGCTCGACGATCGGCGTCGGCGGCGGGGAACTGCAGTGCGGTGGCCAGTTTACCCAGTGTGGCTAGCGAGTCACGCTGCGGTGCTCGGAGCGATAGCCGCTGGGCAATCTCACGAACGGCACGCTCGTTCATGCGTCGCCCTCGGCCAGCAGGTCCGTCTGCGGGTCGCTCTGTGCCTCACGCTTCTTCGCTTTCGCCTTGGCCTTCCGCGATTGGGCCTGCCCAGGGGCACCGCTCTCTTCGGGTTGGGTTGTGGTGCTTTCCGTGTCATCGGCTGCCGATACGGGCGCGTCGGGCAGGGCCGCAATGCGCAACGAGTAGTCGTCCCGCCCGAACTCGCAGCGTCCGAGGACGGCGTTGGGAAGTTTCTTGAGCGAAAGGTTGGGCCACGCCTCGGCGCTACCCAGCCACGCTCGACAGAGCACCAACAGCGAGCGGTCAGGGCCAACCGATTCGTTGAGCCACTCCAGTTGGCGCACATCGAGCGTCTGCGTGGTCACGTACAGGTAGTCGCGCTCGGTGCTCCGGCCGTGCTGCCAGAACACCTGCGGGTTGGGCTCGTAGCGGAACCCATGCAGCTTACACACGGCCTCGGCGAGCATGGTGGCGTTGTATTCGCGGCTCACCACCCAGTTGCCCCAGTGATCGCGCTCGAGCAGTGACGGCGCGAGGCGCAGGAAGCGGAACCCGCCGCCTCCTTTCCAGTTAGTTTGTGCGGTCACACCAGCCGGGTCTGCGCCATCGATGACCTTGCGCAGTCGCGGCACGCAGTGGGTGACCGCGTGGTCGCCCAGCTCGATACCGATCCAACGACGGCCCATCTTGTGGGCGACGGCGGCGGTGGTGCCGGAGCCAAGGAAGGAATCGAGGACTAGATCACCGGGATTCGTAGCGATTTCTAGGATACGAGAGATAAGTCGCTCGGGCTTCGGAGTCATGAATACCTCGTCAACAGCCTTTGAGTGAGCGAGGAGCTCCTTTTTTGCCTCTTGCGTATGTCCGACTTCCTCATGCGTCCAGATGGTCTGTGGTACCACACCTTGTTGGACATCCGTCAGGAATCGCTTAAGGCGAGGCATGTTGTCGCCTTTCTTTCCCCACCAGATGCGGTTATCTGAATCCAGTTCCCTAAACCGCTCGAACGAGATTGCCCAGAATCTTCCCTTTGGCGGCCCGTCGATAACTCGCCCAGAGGGACACACCACTGAATAGATGCCCCTGCTATACGGATTGCGCGCTGTAAGCTGGTCGGAGATCCAAGGCCCGCGTGGATCATTATCGGCATTCTTGTAGCGATCATCCTGATTGCTTGAGCGGGGCTGAAGGTTTCGATGCCATGCCACAGCTGCCTTTGCAAAGAGAAGTACATGATCGTGGCTCACGGACAGGTGCCGGGCACTGCTCTTGGGCGCAAAGTTCTTTTGCCAGATCACGTTTGCAACGAAGTTTGCCCGCCCAAACACCTCATCGCAGAGCACCTTCAGATAGTGCGCCTCATTGTCGTCGATGGTAATCCAGATACTGCCGTCTTCCGACAACAGCGTCCGTAGAATCTCCAGTCGGTCGCGCATCAACGACAACCAGAGCGAGTGCTCCACACCATCGTCGTAGTGCTCGAATGCGCTTCCCGTATTGTACGGCGGATCGATAAACACGCACTTCACCTTCCCCGCGTACTCCTGCTCCAGCGCCTTGAGCGCGAGCAGGTTATCTCCCTGAATGAGTAGGTTGTCGAAACGATCGTTGGGCGTAACGCGCGCCGGTGCGTGGTACGACAGCGCCGGGTCTTCGACGAGGATGCGCGGTTCGAGGCGCGGACGATCGTCTTTGCCCACCCAGGTGAGTTCCAGCTTCTGTGAGCGCGTCATGCGGGTATGGTGCAATGGGGGTCTGACAGTGCGTTCATGGCTCAAGCAGCCACCGTGCCGCCGGCATCCACTGCAAACGGCCCGGCAACTCGCGCGCCGGCGGTGTTGGGTCCAGCGTGACCAGCACGGCGTCGGCCTCTGGATTCGCGATGGACGCTGAAAGAAGGGCGCGGACCTCACGCTCCCAGGTGTCGTCAGCAGAGGTGTCGAGGCATACCTGCACAAGCAGTGGTTCCGTGCCAGCGCGCGAGGCAAGGAAATCGACCTCCCATCCCTCTTCGGTACGGTACCAGTCGACCGCGTACCGCCGACGCTCCAACTCCAGTAGGATGGCCGTTTCCAGCGCCCGCCCGCGATGCGTGCGTCCCGCAGTCTCGTAGACCGCGATGAGTCCGGGATCCACCGGATAGACCTTGCGCGGGTTGCTCATGCGCTGCCGCTCGGAGCTGCTGTGCATGGTGATGCTGCGCAGCAGGAACGCATCCTCGAGATGGTTCACGCAATCGTACACGGTGTCCTTTCCCACGCCGATCCCCTGCGAACGCAGGCTGTCGTAGAGCTTCTTGACGGACACGCTACCGCCCGGTGTGGCCAGCAGGTGCCTTTGCAGCCAGCGCAGTGCCCGCACGTTGGTAACGCTGTGTCGCTCGATCACATCGCGCAGCACCATGGTGTCCACGTACCCGGTGAGCAGGTCGCTGCGATCGATCGGGTCTGCACGCTGCGCCTCGGGAAATCCGCCCACCGTGAGATAGCGCTGCAGCGCCTGATCTAGCACCGCGCGTTCGGTGGCGGCCAGCCGCTCCCAGGGCTCTGCAGGTTCCGACTCGGCGTGACGGAGCGTCTCGCGGAAGGAGAAGGGGTGGACGAGCACCTCCATCGCCCGGCCGCGGAGCGAGGTGGCCACTTCCTTGCTCAGCAGCTTGGACGACGATCCCGAGACCACGATCTCGACGTCTCCCGCCGCCAGCAGGCGATGCACGAGCGTCTCCCAATCGGGCACGACCTGTACTTCGTCCAAACAGAGTGTGAGCGTACCGCCCTGCCGTACGTGGGGATATCGGCGACCATGTTCCTCGACAAGCCAACCCAGGTCGGCCGCCGTGAGGCCGACGAGTCGCTCGTCCTCGAGTTCGAGGAGCAGCTGCGACTCGCGCGAGCGCCCCGCGGCGATCTGTTCGGCCATGCGGCGCAGCAGAAATGAAGTTTTCCCGCCGCGGCGCACGCCGACAACCGCCAGGGCCTTGCCGGGTATCCCGGGCACGCGCACATCACGGGCGATGCGCGGCGGGATGGCGGCCTTCATCGCTTCAGAGAGCTTATCGCGTAGTCGTTCGCGGGATACCGGCTGATCTTGGGCCATCTTTCATTCCTGGAAGGACAGCTTATGGTCAGACTTTCACTGCTCAAGTGAAAGATTACGCACCTTCCATCCTTTAGGGAAGGGAGTGTTTGCAGAAACTTCCAACGTGAGCTCACACCAGCCGCCACCCGACCACGAACCGTTCGCTCCAGGCGTGTTCGACCGCCATCTGCCGCTCAACCGCGGCAATCAGCTCGTCCCGACGTTCGGCGATGCGGTCCTGGGCGTCGAACAGTTCGCGCCGAGCCACGTTCCGGCGCTGTTCAAGCGCCTTGAGCGCACACTGCGCGTCCAGCTTGGCGGCCAGCGTATCGGCACCGCGGGCCACTCCTCGGGCTTCCACTATCTGCCGGTCGAGCTCCTTGAGCTCCCGCTCCAGTGACAGTCTCAGATCGTCGGCCCAGGCATCCAGTTTGGTCACCTCCTCATCGTACCAGCCGGCATTGCGACGCTCCACCTCCGCCAGCACACGTTGGCACGCCTCCTCCCGCGCTGCCGTGACCGCGAGCGCCACGCCAGAAAACGACGCCGGTACCTCCTGCACCACATCCAGCGTGAGGAGACGACGGGCCTGCTCCCCATCGAGGACGCGGCCATCGGTGCTGACGGCCGCCAGCACGGAATGCGTCTCTGTCTGCAGTGAATGCACGGTGAACTGCCCGCACACCAGCCAGCCGCTGGCGCCGCTGAACTCGGCCAAAGCGGACACTGGCGGTTGGCGCTGGCTGAACTGCAGCGTGAGTTGGGCAGCCGGCAACTCGCGGCTGAGCGCCCGCTCGATGAGCGCCGCAGCCAATGGATGATCCGGCCGGAAGAACGCATCACCGAGCCGGTCGGCATCGGGCCAGTGCAGCGCATACCAGCCACGCGGTGCCAGGTCTCCGTGGTAGCGAAAGCGGGGCGCATCGGCAGCGAAGTCCGCGTGTCCGGCCAGCTCGTGCCGAGCCAGTGACCAGAGGGTGCGCTGGTGTGCCTCGAGGGCCTGTTGCGCCTGCTCACGATGCACGTGCAGACGGGTTTGCACGTCGTCATCGAAGTGTTCAAGCACCGCACGGCGCGTCCGCTCCATGCGGTCGACGATCTCGGCCTCCAGTTCAGCCTGCAGCGCATCGAAGGCGGCGTGGATATCGGCGGTTGTGCGGCACGATTGGTACACCTGGGCAATCCGCCGTTCGATGTCCACGCCGCTCTCAAGTGCACCGAGCACGCCGTCGGACGCACCAAAGACCCCCTCAAAGAGGCGGAACTTGGCCGCGAGCAGCTCAAAGACCCGCTTGTCGGCCGCGTTGGCGGTGTTCACCAGGTTGAGCACCACCACGTCGTGCTGTTGACCGTAACGATGACAACGGCCGATCCGTTGCTCGATGCGCTGCGGGTTCCATGGCAGATCATAGTTCACCACCAGCGAGCAGAACTGCAGGTTCACCCCTTCGGCGGCTGCCTCAGTGGCGACGAGGATGGTTGCCGTGTGACGAAAGGCATCGATGATGGCCGCGCGCGTGTCGGCGGCGCGGGAGCCGGAGAGTAAGTCGGTGCCGGCGTGCGCGTCTCGCCAGGCTTCGTAGCGGGCGCGGGAGATCGGGTCGCTGTTCTGGCCGTTGAGGAACACGACCTGACCCGCATAGCCGTTGGCTTCGAGCAGGCGCACGAGATACTCCTGCGTACGGCGCGACTCGGTGAACACGACTGCTTTGCGTGCAGCACCGAGAGCCGTGGCGCGGCGGAGGGCCGACTCGAGGGCGGCGAGGAGCGCTGTGCCTTTCGCGTTGCCATCGATGGACTCAGCCAGCGCCGCATAGCGCCGCAGTTCGGCGAGCTCGGAAGCCGGATCGGGCGCAGATGTGGTGGCGTCTGGACTATCCGTTTGGGTGAACTCGTCGTTCAGTTCATCCAGACCATCGAAGTCGCCCGAGATGGCCGCGTCGATCTGGGGAGCGTGGCTCGTTGCTGTGGCCCCGGCAATAGCCTCGAGCCGAGCCGCCAGCGCGCGCAGGGTGCCGGCAATGGCAAACGACGATGAAGCGAGCAGGCGTCGCAGCACCAGCGTGAGCAGCGCCCGCTGGCTGGGGGGAATGGCCAGCAGATCGGTACGCTGCAGGTAGGCGTTGACCAGATCGTAGAGCTGCTGTTCGGCCGCAGAGGGGGTGAAGTTCTGCGTAAGTGGAATGCGATTGGTGAACCGTACGTACTCGAGCACCTGCGAGCGCAGCGTGCGGGTGAGGACCCCACTCATCCGCTCACGCAGCCTGGCCGCCGCGGGCGCGTCGAGCGCGGCGCCGGAGCCGAAGCGGGCGCGAAAGGAGGCTTCGTCGCCAAAGCAGTGCGGGTCGACGAACGACGTGAGCCCGTACAGCTCCCAAAGGGAGTTCTGCAGCGGCGTGGCGGTAAGCAGCAGTTTGGGCGCCTGCGCTGTGGCGTCTCGTAGCGCCGCCGCAATACGGCTGCCCGGCTTGTACACATTGCGCAACCGATGCGCTTCGTCGAACACGACCAGATCCCACATCACACCTGCCACCGATGCCGCGCGGCCGGCGGCAAACTGATACGACGCGACCAAGATGGCGTCGGTACGATCCAGCGACTGTGTGCGCTGATCGAGGATCTCCGCGGGGAGGCCAAACTTCTGCCGGAGCTCCTCGACCCACTGCTTGCGCAGGGTTGCCGGAACAATCAGCAAGATACGGCGGCGGCGCTCGGCCCAGCGCTGCGCGATGACAAGTCCCGCCTCAATAGTCTTGCCAAGTCCCACTTCATCGGCAAGAATGACCCCGCGCGCGAGCGGGGAGCGCATGGCGAAGAGCGCCGCGTCGACCTGGTGCGGGTTGAGGTCGACCTTGGCGTTGGCAATGGAGCGGGCGAGGTCGGACACCGTCCCGGTTGCCTCGCTGGCAACGAGCTGGAGCGCCCACCAGGCGGAGTGGTAGTCGGTGGTGAGGGGTGCGTCTGGAGACCCGCGCATGCGAGGGAATGTACTCTGTAGTCAGGCCGATCGTTTCGCTCTGCTCTGCCATCACTATCTGTCTCCAGCATGCGATAGCTTGTCGAGCACTTGCAGCGCGCGGCGGAACACGCGTGCTGCTGACTAGAAATCGCCGGAACCTCCAAGCTCGATCAGCCAGCCGTAGAAGGCGCCATCCCCTCACGATTGCCGATCAGCACACGCGTTTCCTCCTCACCTGTCGGGGACTCCTCTCCACCAAAGGCGTCGGCGTCAAACCGTTCTTCGAGCGCGCCTTCCGCGAATATGGATTGCCGTTGGCCATCCGCACGGACAACGGGGTGCCGTTCGCCACGACCGGTATTCATGGCCTGTCACAGATCAACGTCTGGTGGATGCGGCTCGGCATTCAGCATCAACGCATCCATCCGGGACGAGCGCAGCAGAACGGCGCGCATGAACGCATGCATCGGACGCTGAAGCGTGCCGCCATTCGTCCGCCACGGGCCAATGCCGCCGCGCAGCAGCGGGCGTTTGACGCCCTCCGGCGCGACTACAACACGGAACGCCCCCACGAGTACCTGGGTGGGGAGACGCCGTCTGCACATTGCGCGACGTCGCCCCGTGCCTATCCGAAGCAGCTCCCGGTCCAAGAATACCCCGGGCACTTCCTGGTGAAGAAGATCACGACCGGTGGAACGTTTCGCTTCCAACATCGACTGCCATTTATCGCGCAGTCGCTCACAAACCACCACATCGGACTGGAAGAGACAGACGACGGCATCTGGTCGATCTTCTTCAACACCGTCCTCTTAGCCAAGCTCGACGAACGGGACTACATCATCCGCGGGTAACCCGTTCTCAAGTGTTACCCATGTTCCCGGTTTACTCTGTTACCCATCTCCCCGGTTGCTCACCGGCACAATTGTGGGCGGAGCCACGCCCCTCTGCACCCAGAGATCGACATCAAGCGAGATCGATTGTAACTGAGTACTTTCGTTCGAGGTGTGCGATAAACTCTCTCATGCTGGCGTGTACCGCGTCCAAGATCGCAATGTAGCCTTCACGCGTTAGCGAGCGATCGAGTTCGAAGTGGTGCACAACACCATGCCTGTACTTGATCGCTTCGGATATCCTTGTTTCAAGAAACGCTACGCTTCGCCCGATGCGCTTCCGCCGGAACAGAATCTTCCGAACGTCAATCTCGAGCCACTCCTTGTAGGCTTTGTTTAGTTGATCGAGATTCTGAAATGAGTAGCCTTGTGCGATGACGTCCTCGACCGTACGTGCGCGGGCATCAATCTGCAGTAATGTTGTGAAATCGACTCGAAGGTTGTGCGAAGATCGTTTGGCAAGCGCAAAGGAGTCATAGGCCAACAGCACGCGAAAGGCTCGGGAAAAGAAGAACTCGAACATTGCAATCGCGAACGGCACCAAGCCGTTGTACAGAACGCGGGACGGATCGAGGCTTCGCTCAAACTCTCTGAACGCGCGCATCTTCTTGTTTGTCGGTTCCTGTGACGGCAACGTGATCAAGGACTCCGGCAAAGCAGACTTTACTGATCGAAGTTCCTGGTCAACTCGCTGGTAGATTGCGGATATGCCGCGGCTTATCGGTGTACTCGTGTCGACCCATAGTGGAGCATACCGGTTTCGGCCATAGTCGCCCTCAATTGTCCCACCAAACAGCCTCCTAGCACCTCGAAGGACGTCGTTCAACATCTTTACGTCGTGCCAGCTTGCACCATAGGTATTTCGCACGTGCAAAGCCCACGCGTTGCCCGTGACCTTCGCTTCATCGCCGGTAACCGGATAGACATCCGCTGACACTCCGTCGATTGACCTAAAGTCTTTCTCGTCAAACCAGGAGAAGTTGAGCGTCCCAGCCGGCCAATCCCAGAAGTGCTTGCATCTTGTAAAACCCAGACCCTCTAGGTAGGTCCTGAGCTCGTCCTTTGAGGCGCTGCGCGGGTAGAGAGTGAGGTCGCGTCCCATTCTGTCTCGTTCTGATGTCACCTGCTGATCGATCACGAGCGCCGTCTAACGCCCAGCGCTCTACTTTGGGGCAAGTACCATATGATGCGGCGAGCGACTACAAGGCGCACGCCGCCTACCGAATTTCCCTGTCGGCAGCAGCAATCCGCTAGGCGCCACCTTGCGTCGGCGTCTTCCTTCGTCGAGATCGCTTCTCTTTCTTTTCTTTGCCTGCGTATTCGGCATAGCGGGCGTCAGCACGCATAGGAGCGAACACTGGAAACTCAGATAGTTCCTCTCTCGTCAGTTGATCGCTAGCGAGGGCCACCGGTAACAACTCGTAGAACTTCTCTGTTTCGTCAAGGAGAGCCAGACGGGCGAGCTGAAACCGGTGCCCCTTCGCGGAAAAATCTGAACTGGAGACGGCTGGTCTCTCGCACTCCCAATCGCCGCTCTCCTTCTTGCAGAGCCATACGTTGACCTGCGCCGATAGCCGAGCGTCCTCAGGCTGCTGCTTATCTCCTACTAAGAAGGTGCAAAGAGATTCTGCCACGGACCATCGCTTCGCCGTCAGATGTCGATATCCAATCTCAAGCAGCGAGCGGCCGCGCTGATCATCAGAAGCATCAAGTTTCTTCCAGAGTTCAGAAGCAATCAGTATGCAAGCTCGCTCCCAAAGATCGATCCGATGGTTGAGGTAGTGTCGATCGGGAGTCAGATCGTCGTTCAGCGAAATTCCGCTGCGCGCTCGCGATCTCACTTTTGATATGTAGATCGAGTTTGCCAACCCGCCGTTATGGACAATTACGTTGCGCCGCTGGAAAGACTCCTCTAGAAGTGCTGTATCTTCCTCAAGGTAACCCATCGATATCTTGAGGGTGTTCTTTGCGAATGCGAGCCAATCGGCGAGAGAGCCCCGAAGAAGCTCCTCGATTCGCGCAAGAACGTAATGCGCCCGCGCTTCTTCAATTGAGCTGAAATCACTGAGGTCATCGAAGCTAAAGATCTTCTCCTTGGTGCCGATCGCCTCGGGATGCAGCGTGAAATACGCGTGCAGAAGCTGCGAGAAGAAGAGCTCCACACAACTGGTGAGGTTTAGGAGCGCACTACTATATAGCATTCGCGTTCTCAAGCGACCTTTGCCAATCTGCTTGAGTACCTCACCAATTGTTTCTGCATCCCTTATGCCAAGCTTAATGCTCACTTTCTTGGTATCCGAATCGACTACCACGTGAGGTGCCTTAGACTCGGGATACCTGCTTGCGAGTCTCGCCAGTTCGTTGTTTGGAACTGGAGATTCACCGATCTCTGAGTCGAGTTCTCTCGCCCTCTCCAGTCCTAAGAGCAGGGCAGCAAGGGCGGGTTCGCCCTTTTCTGCGTGCTTCCTCACTTCGGACTTCAGGTGCGACTCAAACACGTCAACGAAGTCTCGAAGCGACTCTAGTGATGACGTGATCTCTTGGAGCGGTCGAAGTATCGCGCGCGAACGTGGTGCAACACTATCACTTTCCAGAGGCATAAAGAGAGTGCCTAATGGCGAGTTGTGAGATGTCCGGCCGATGGAGGGAGCCGCTCGAGAATCTGCGCCTGTATTTATCACCTAACGCCAGAGTTTACCTGCAAAGCGGCCTACATAGAATCGTACCCAACGACGATGCCTGGGCCGCTTTGTCAGGTTCAACGCCTCGTTAGCCAGACTCGCTCGGCGCAATGAGTCCTTCAGGAGGTGCGTCGTGGTATCGGACACCCAGAACCGCCTTCGTGCCAGGCCGTGCGAATGAAATGTCGGGCGCGCCGTCGGACCCAGGCACCTCGATGGTCATCTTTAGCTGGCGGCGTTCATCGAGCATCGGTGGGCCCATGAGCGTTCCACGCGTAGCAACCGACAGATCATCCGCTACCTGGACCAGGAAGGTTTGCATCTCAGCCCAGTATGGATCGGCGTCGAGGCGATACCGCTTCATTGCGTGAAGATAATCGCCCAGTCGCTCCGCAGCTTGTCGCAGCGCACCGGTTACGGGCGTGTAATAAAAGGCACGAAGAAGCCGTCCCGTATCCGGGTCGAGCACACCTATCTCGACATAGCGATCACCCATGCCAAAGACAGCCTCCAGATCGCTAGCGAGCTGGGCGACTTTCCAGCCGTTCCTCTTCTTTTCGGAAACATTATCTAGGGCACGTAGATACTCGCGGAGTCTGCTCTCGATGCCGCAGCGGAGTTCGAAGGCCGCGTAGAAGAGACCTTCGTGCGTTCCCTCAGCCAGCCGCAATCGGGCTCGCGCGAGATAGTGACCTGCGGTCATTCCGTAGCTGACCATCTGGTTCGTTCCGCTGTCGTCGAAGATAAGGGAACACTGGCTAGAGCCTATTGGACTGCGCCAAACTGCTGCGCCACGGCGCTTATACCGCTCGATTTTGCAGCATAACGTCCCTCACTTCTTCGAGCGAACTTGGCGCAATCCTGTTGACTACCGCCAACTTACGCCTCGGCTCGCCAGGTACGCCAGCCCGCGTTATGCGGCGGTTATCGCGGTATAACGGGGGCGACGAGAGAGAGACGGCACGGCATACATGTACATGGCGGACGCCGCATCCCATCCCACGCTCCAACCCTATAGCTGCCCCGTCTCCCCCCAGCTCTCAAGTCTGGCTAGGTACCCCGGATCCTCGTATCGCCGCACATCAAACGCCCCCGCATACTCCGGCCCTTCCGAGCCCACGAGCCGAGCCCCCACCAACTCCGCCGCCGCCGGCGCGGCCATAAGCCCGAACCCGCTGAACCCCGCGCACACATACGCGCCCTCCGCACCCGCCGGCCCAATCAGCGGCCTGTTCTCCCGCGTCTTGGTGTAGTAGCCGCCGTCCACCCAGCAGCGCGGCAGGCGCTCCAGATATGCACGCAACCCCGGCGCCATCGCGCACATACCACGCAGCACCACCTCGGGGTAGTACGGGTCCTCCGGCAATGGATACATCGGCGCGTCGTAGCGCTGCGCGCCGTGATAATCCCACAGCATCAACACCGTGCGGCTCGCGCCATAGCCCTCGGGCCGCAAATGAATGCCCGCCGGCAATTCATGGGTCATCCACGCCAGCTCGGGGTCGGCCGCCAGCTCGGCGCGCTCCTCACTGCTCCACGGCAGGGTTACAGGGTCATCGAGAATCACCAGCCCCGTGCCACGGTCCACCACGCCATGCTCGTCTTCCATGGACAGCTTGTAGTGGGCCTCGCTGAACAGCGGCAGGTCCTGGCCGCATAGCGCGCCCACTGCACGCGCATTGGGGCCCGCGGCATTCACAAAGGCGCCGCAGCTCACCTGTCGCGACTCGCCGGCAAGCGCCAGGTCCACGCCAACCACCCGGCCGCCTTCTACCCGCACGCGCTCCACGCGCCCCTCCACCAGCACACCACCCGCCGCACGCAGTTCTTCCAGCAGCATCATGCCCAACTGCTGCCCACTGAACCATCCGCAACGCCGCGCATGCAACACGGCACACACATCGGGCGACAGCCAGGGGAAGTGCGCACGAATGGACTCGGCGTCCAGAAACAGGTCCGCACCCGTGGGATGATTGGCCCAGCCCTGCAAGGCCGAGGGCCGGTACTGCGCCGCCTCGGCCGGTGAGCGATACACACGCAGCGGCCCCGCCCCCTGCGCGCTGGCCAACGCGGCGCTGCGTTCAAACTCGGCGGCCCGCGACGCACGCGTGGTGGCATACACATACCCACGCCGGTTGAGCAGGAACCGATTGCCCGTGCGCTCGGCCCAGTGCTCCAGCCGGTCAATGCTGCGATTCATGAAGCGCACCATGGCGTCGTCAGGCCCCGGCCACCAGTTGCGATAGGCCTCGGTGCTCTTGTCGCTGGTGAGACTCATGGGCGCATGCTCGCTCACCATCAGCACGCGCAGGCCATGGGTCACCGCCAACTCACGCGCCACCGCAAGACCCGCAATGCCCGCACCACACACCACCACGTCGGACACCGGTGGCACAGCACTCACGCGCGCTGCCCCGCATGAATGGCCGCCGCCCAGCAGGCACGCTCCACCTGCGTGGACGTCCACGTGTCACCCAGCACCGCACGCAACTGCTCGGCGCGCGCACTCAGCGCCGCGGCATACTTGCGGTAGTAACCCGCCGTCCACGCCACCGGCCCCAGGCCCTCCACCTGACGCGCCACCAGCTCGTCAAAGAAGGGGAAGGCCTGCGGGTCCATGAGCGCCAGCACCGCCGAGGCCGTGGCCGGGCCCACACCACCCAGTGAAGTCACCGCGCTGAGCGCCTTGCCCGGCTGCTGCAGCAGGCCCGCCGCGCGCATCGTGGCGTCTTCCACCACACCAGGGGCGTTGTTCTTGACCAGCACCAGATTGGGCGCGCGCCACACGCCACGCGCCATCTTCCACTCGGTAATGCGCACCATCTCGTCGTGCGTGACATGCATGGGCGCGCGCGACGTGACCAGTGCCGGCAGTTCGTGGCGGTACCACAAGTCATGCGCAGCCAGCCGCTCGCTGGGCAGCGCGACAATGGCGGCGTCGTACGACGAGAGCGCGTCGCGCCAGGCTTCGGCGCTGCTGGCGGACCACAGGGTGGGTTGGGTCATGCCGCAATTTCGTGCGCGGGCAAGCAAGCCGCGAGACTTTCCGGCGGTTTCTAGTGTAATTACATTGTAGATCCGGCGTTGGAGGATACATGAAGACTCGACTGGTACAGATCGGCAACTCACGTGGCGTCAGGCTGGCCAAGCCGATCATCGAACAGGCCGGCCTCACCGAAGAGGTGGAGGTCCGCGTGGAGGGAGGGGCGGTGATCATCACCTCCTCAGCAACACCAAGAGCCGGGTGGGCTGAGGCAGTGTCCGCCAATCCACCATCCGGATTGATTGATCCGCCATCGAACACGCAGTTCGATGAAACGGAGTGGACGTGGTAGCCGCAGGGATGGTGCGCCGAGGGGAGGTCTATCTGGTGGCGCTGAATCCGACGCGCGGTCGCGAGATTCGCAAGACGCGGCCGTGTGTCGTGGTATCACCCGACGAGCTCAACACACGCATGGGGACGTATATCGTGGCCCCGCTGACAACCGGCGCTCACGCATATCCGTTCCGTGTGGCCTGCCGTTTTTCCGGAAAGGACGGCCATGTTGTGCTGGACCAACTGCGGACCGTGGACCATGAGCGTCTCGAGAAGCGCCTCGGTGTACTGACGGGCGCGACACAGGCCAAGATCTTGAGCGTGCTTCAGGAAATGTTCGCGCCCTGACTGCGCGTCTCCTTCACGCGTCCTTGCGTCGCGCTCTGCGTGGACGCGAGTTCTTCGCGGCCGGCGCCTCGGTCACCGCATGCGCCAATTGCGAGACTCGCCATACGGCACCCAGCGCCTCCTCGGCACTCTGCGGCACATGCACCGGCGAATCGTCGTCGTGCATCAGCACGTGCCGACCCGTCCATGTGGCACGCCTGCGCGCGGCGCGCGCGGCGAACGAGGGGTCATCCAGGTAAGAAGTACCTGGCTGCTGCACCGATGCATCGCGCAGTTGCACGGAAACACCCATGCCCACCAGATCGAACAAACGCAGCGCCGTGTCCAGACTGACATTGGGACGCTGACCGCGCTCAAACTCGGCAACCAATCGCACGCTCACACCCGCCTCGGCTGACAGCGCCTGCCGAGTCTTGCCGGTCCGCTTCCGTGCCTGCTTCAGCAGGGCGCCCAATGCGCTGGCCTGCATCACCGCCTCCTGAAGGAATGGGCCAATGCTTGAAAACTTCGGCAAGGGACCCTCCAAAACAACCCCTTTATGTGCCACCTTCAGGCGGTTTTGATCAGCCCCCGCACCACATACGTCGGCACCTGCCCGCCGTCCCCGCGCGTCACGGCGGCGTCCACATGCGCCTGGGTGGTCACACCCGTCAGCAACAACGCCGAGGCTATGCCCACTCCCGCGGCACCGGCAATGTCGGTGTGCAGGGTGTCACCCAGCATCACCGCGTCGCGTGTGCCCACACGACGGAGCGCCGTATCAAAGTGCAGCGCCGCCGGCTTGCCCAGCACCGTGAATCGCGGCGCGCTGTCGCCCAGCAACAAGTGCAACGCGCGCTCCAGCATGTGCGCCAGTGAACCGGCCGTGAAGCCAAAGCGCCCCGCAGACGCGGGATACACGAGATCGGGGTTGGCCAGCAGCAAGTGCGGCGGCCGTCCTGCTTCACAGGCCGCGAGAATCATGCTCAGCAACTCGTCCATGCTGTCCAGTCCATCAAAGCCGCCTTCATCGGCAATGACCACCGCGCGCGCGGGTGTCTGCACGCTGGGCGCCACCACCACCGCACCCATGTCGCGCGCGTACTGCGCCGAGTCACCCGTGCCCAGCACCACCACGCTTTCACCGGCCATGCCAAGCGCAGACAGCGCGGGCCCAATGAGCATGCCCGAGCTCATCACATGCTCGGGCGACACGGGAATACCAAGCCGCATGAGCCGCGCCGACGCCCGCGCCGGTGAGCGCGAAGCATCGTTGGTGACCACGAGAAACGGCCGGTCCCTGTCGAGCAGGTACTGCACGGCCTCCGCCGCGCCAGGCAGCGCGCCCGAGGCGTCCACCAGCACGCCATAGGCGTCGAACAGCACGGCCTCGTGTCGCTCGGCCACGTCTTCAAATGGCAAGTGTAGCGGGCGGCGCACAGCCTCGGCGGCAGCGCCGGATGCGGAACCTGACAGGGGCAGCGATGTGGGTAGCAATTCGGACATGGTGCAGAACTAGACGGACGGCCCGGCACACACAAGCTTTGCAGGGTTGGCCCTGCCCCTCCTGCCCAGCCGCCATGCCTGCCCTGCTCCGGACTTTGTCTCGCACTTCACGTCGCTCACTGCCCGCGGCCTTGCTTCTTGGCCTTCCGCTCCTGCTGAACGCGCAAGGCGCCCGCGTGGCGCTCAGCGAACCGGCGCTCTCGCCCGACGCGCGTGAAATCGCCTTCGTGAGCGGCGGCGACATCTGGACCGTGCCGGCCACCGGCGGCGAGGCGCGATTGCTGGTGGCGCATCCGGCCAACGACACACGCCCACTGTATTCGCCCGACGGCACCCGCTTGGCCTTCGTGAGCACACGCACCGGCAACGGTGATGTGTATGTGCTCACGCTGCGCACGGGCCAGCTCACACGACTCACCTACGACGACGCGGCCGAAACGCTGTCGGCCTGGTCGCGCGACGGACAGTGGCTCTACTTCCACAGCTCGGCGCAGGACATCAGCGGCATGCAGGACGTGTTCCGCGTGCGCAGCAGCGGTGGCACGCCCACCGCCGTTGCCGCCGACCGCTACGCGAGCGAGTTCTTTGGCGCACCCTCACCCGATGGACAGACGCTGGCCATTTCGGCGCGCGGCACGGCGGCCGGACAGTGGTGGCGCAAGGGACGCTCGCATCTGGATGAAGCCGAGCTCTGGCTGGTGCGCACAGGCGGCGCCACGCCCAGTTACACGCGTCTCACCGACGACGGCGGCGAGAAGGCCCTCTGGCCCCAGTGGTCGGCCGACGGCAACACCGTGTACTACATGAGTGATCGCACGGGCCCCGAGAATCTCTGGGCGCGTGCTGTGCGTGGCGGCAGCGCCGCGCAACTCACACAGTTCAGCAATGGCCGCGTGCTGTGGCCCAGCATATCGCACGATGGCTCGGCCATCGTGTTCGAGCGCGACTTCGGCATTTGGCGCTACGATGTGGCCGCCAAGCGCGCCGCGCAGGTGGCCATCACGCTGCGTGGCGCGAGCAGCACCCGCGGCAGCGAGCGCAGCACGCTCAGCACCGGCTTTCAGATTGCGCTCTCGGGTGACGCAAAGAAGGTGGCGCTCATTGGCCGCGGCGAACTCTGGGCCGCCGACGCACGTGAAGGCGGCGACGCCACGCGTCTCACGCAGTCGGCCGCACTGGAAACCCAGGCCCGGTGGCTGCGCGGTGATCAGGCCGTGGTGTATGTGGCCTGGACGGCCGACGGCGCACGACTCATGCGGCACGACGTCTTGGCTGGCACCACGCGGGCGCTCACCACGCAGGGCGCAGCCAGCTCGCCAACACCCAGCCCCGATGGCCGCCTCGTGGCCTACACCAGCAACGGCAACGAACTGCGCGTGGTAAACGCCGACGGCACGAACGACCGTCTGCTGGCGCGTGGCATCTTTGGTCGCGCGCCGTTTGACGGCGGGCGTGTGATGGCCTGGAGCCCCGACAATCAGTGGGTGGCGTTCCTCACACGCGGCGAACGGGGGTTCACCAACGCGCATGTGGTGCCCGCTGCGGGGGGCACGGCGCGGCCGGTGAGTTTCCAGGGCAGCTCCAACGCGGGCGACCTGTGGTGGCATCCCGACGGGCGGGCGCTGTACTTCCTCACCAATCAGCGCACCGAGCCGTCGCGCCTCGTGCGCGTGGACCTGGTGCCGCGCACGCCGAGCTTCCGCGAGGACCGATTCCGCGATCTGTTCGGACCGCCCAACACCACACCACCGACCACCACACCACCAGGCAACTCCACGCAGTCACAGAGTGCCGGCGAAAGTCTGGTGAGTGTGGCGCCACGCGCCCGTACAGCGCCACGCGACACCACACGCATCGTGTTCGAGGGCATTGCCCAGCGCGCGCAGGTGCTGGATCCGGGCATCGAGGTCAACAGCATCGCCATTGCGCCCGACGGCAAGACCATGCTGCTCATCAGCGCCGGTGGCGGTCAGCCCAACATCTACAGCTGGTCGCTGGACGAACTGGCCAGCACACCGCCCACTCCGCGGCAGATCACCACCACCACCGGTGGCAAGAGCATCGTGGGCTTCTCGTCCGACTCGCGCGAGCTCTGGTACACCGACGCCGGTCGTCTCAACATTCTGCCGCTGGCCGGTGGCAATGCGCGCGCGGTGGCCCTGAACGCCGAGCTGGAGACGGACTTTCAGAGCGACAAGCGGGCCGCGTTTGAACAGGCCTGGGCCACGCAGCGCGACCAGTTCTACGACCCCAACATGCATGGTGCCGACTGGAACGCCGTGCGCGAGCGCTTTGCACCCTACGTGGAGAGCGCCACGTCGCCCGACGAATTCCGTCGTCTGCTGCAGCTCATGGTGGGCGAGCTCAATGCCTCCCACTCGGGCGCGAGTGGCCCCACGGGTTTTCCCTCGGTGCCTGTGGGCAAGCTGGGCCTGCGCCTTTCGCGCAGTGGCGACAACGCCAGCGATCGCTTCACGGTGCGCGAAGTCATTGCGCAGGGCCCCGCAGCCGTCGCCGGTGTGCAGACGGGTGACGTGCTGCGCGCCATCAATGGCAACGCGGTGTCACCCGCGCTGAACCTGGACAGTGTGCTGGCCGGCAGCGTGGGCAAGCGCACCGAGTTGCAGCTCACGCGCAGCGGCCGTGACACCACGCTGGTGCTGCGTCCCGTGTCCACCAATGCCGAAAAGGGCTTGCTGTACCGGCAGTGGGTGGCCGAGCGAAGGGCGTATGTGGCGCGTGTGTCGAACGGGCGGCTGGGCTACGTGCACATGGCCGACATGAGCGCCGAAGCGCTCACGCAGCTCACCATCGATCTCGATGCGGAGAACTTCGGGCGTGAGGGCGTGGTGATTGACCTGCGCAACAACAATGGCGGCTTCGTGAACGCCTATGCGCTGGATGTATTTGCGCGGCGCGGCTACATGACCATGACCACGCGCGGTTCGGTGCCCGTGCCGGCGCGCACGCAGCTTGGCCAGCGTGCGCTCGAGAAGCCCACGGTGCTGGTGGTGAATCAGCACACGCTGTCGGACGGCGAGGACTTCACCGAGGGCTATCGTGCGCTGGGTCTCGGGCAGGTGGTGGGTGAGCCCACGGCCGGATGGATCATCTACACGTCCAACATCAACCTGGTGGACGGCACCTCGCTGCGCGTGCCCTTCATCCGGGTGGACGGCGCCGATGGCAAGAACATGGAGTTGGTGCCGCGGCCGGTGGATGTGCGGGCGGTGCGGCCGGTGGGTGAGTCGTACGGGGAGCGCGACAGCCAGCTCGATGCGGCGGTGCAGGCCCTGTTGCCGCGTCTCCGTCGCTGAGAGTCAGGGGCTGAGCGTCAGGTGCAGAGCGTCAGGCGTGAGCCCAAGGGGAACCGGCTGAGGTCGGCTGGGGTTGGTCACAAATCCGTCTTTTTGCCGGCTTTTGGCCTACCCCCCTTGGCAGGGCGCGGAACACAAGGGTACCTTTAGAGAAGCGATGCACGTGTTTCGGCACGTGGACATGTTCCGACTGAACGGGCCTGCCAAAGCGAGCGGGTCCGTTTGCGTTTGTATCGTAGCCGCCAGGTGGCGGCGCCCGTCGTGAGGGCGATCACGAGCAGTGGACGGCGGTTTCGTTTTGCATGGGCCCTATGGGCCGTTGCTCCGACCATCCGAACACCGAGCAACACCCATCAGGAGATACACCATGCGTACTACCGGCACCGTGAAGTGGTTCAACGACGCCAAGGGCTTTGGCTTCATCACGCCGTCCGACGGCCAGAAGGATTGCTTCGTGCATCACTCGGCCATCCAGGGCAGCGGCTTCAAGTCGCTGACCGAAGGCGAGCGCGTTGAATTCGACATCGTGCAGGGCCAGAAGGGTCCGGCCGCCGAGAACGTCGTCCGCGCCCGTTAATTGGTTGGGGCGGGCACGCGACCTTCGGGTCGCGTGCCCGCTGTTGCATTGCCTTGTGTGTCGCAGCGGTGAGTCCTTCCCCGCGCGCCGGCACACTACCCGAACACGGAGTCGCCATGATCGAGCAAGCCTCACCCGAGCGGATTCTGGACGCGCAGCTCGGCGCTGATCGCACCGCCTTCCTGGCCTCGCACCGCGCGCAGAGCGTCGCGACGCGCGAATTCACCCGCTTCGCCGACACCATCGTGAAGGCAGTCAAGGGCATCGCGGCGGAAAAGGAAGTTGAGCCGCCCGTGCTCCGCATGGCCCCCGAACGTTGCATCGTGCAGGTGGGACCGGTGGCCCTCACGGCCGCCCACATCAAGACCGGCAGCGACGTGCCCCTGGGTGGCCATTTGCTGGCCATCGTGTGGCATGGTACGATTGCTCCGCGCGGGGACCATGTCCCCGAGCGCAACGGCGCCCGCGCCAAGGCGGTCACGCCCACGCAGCTCTGGGAAGAGTCGTGCACGGTGTCCGCCGACAACGAAAACAACTGGCACTGGCATCCGAACGGTCTCGATCAGGCGGGTTACACGTCGACCGAACTGGCGGAACGCTGCCTTGCCCAGCTCACGCAGGCCCTCGAAACGCATCGGCCCGATGCAGAACTCAACACGGAGAGTGCATGAAGCAGGATCTCATCGAATTTGAAGGCGTCGTCACCGACGTCCTCCCGAGCACGATGTTCCGCGTTCGTCTGGAGAATGACCACGAAGTGCTGGCCACGGTGGCCGGCAAAATGCGCAAGTTCCGCATCCGCATCCTCGCCGGAGATCGGGTGACGGTGGAAGTGTCGCCCTACGACCTGAGTCGCGGTCGCATCACCTTCCGCCACAAGTAAGCGCTCGCGCCGCCCCGGGATGATTCCCATGCGCGCGGTGCGAATGACGGCTCCACGGGAGCCACTGGCAGACGCCGAGCTGCCGCGCCCGACACCGGGCGCGCAGGAGGTGCTGGTCCGCGTACGCGCCGCCGGCATCTGTCACTCCGATGTGCACTATCGCGCAGGACGATCGCGCGTGGAGCCGCTGCCACTCACGCTGGGCCACGAAGTGGCCGGCGAGATCGTGGCGGTGGGCCAAGGGGTGCCGGAGAGCCGCATCGGTGAGCGGGTGGCGCTGCACTACCTGGTCACCTGCGGCAATTGCGTCTGGTGCACGTCAGAACGCGAAATATTCTGCGAGCGCGCGCTGATGCTGGGCCATTTCACCGATGGCGGATGGGCCGAGTACATCACGGTACCGTCGCGCAACGCCGTGCACGTGCCGGACAACGTGCCGATCGAGCAGGCCGCCATCATGATGTGCAGTTCGGCCACCTCACTGCATGCGCTGCGTCAGGGCCGCTTGGCCGTGGGCGAACGTGTGCTGGTGATTGGCGCGGGCGGACTGGGCATGTCGGCGGTGCAGCTCGCGCACATTCTTGGCGCGCAGCAGGTGATTGCCATGGACCGGGATGCGGGGAAGCTCGCGCAGGCCGCGCAATTTGGTGCGACTACGGTGCTCGCTGCGGCACACGACACGCCGGCGCAGTTGGCCGAGCAGGTGCGTGAGGCCACGGGTGGGCAAGGGGTGGATGTGGTGCTGGATCTGGTGACGAGCGAGGCGACGATTGCGCTGGCGCTCAAGGCCGTGGCGCCGCGAGGTCGGGTCGTGGTGGTGGGGCTCAACGACCGTCCGCTGCCAGTGGATACGTATGCGGGGCTGATTGGACGCGAGGCGACCTTGGTGGGGAGCAATGACCATACGCTGCAGGAGCTCGAGGAGCTGATGCGGTATGCGGCGGATGGGAGGTTGAGGCTGGGCGAGGTGGTGGCGCGGCGAGTGCGGTTGGAGGCGGCGGTGATTGATGGGGGGTTGGATGAGTTGGAGGAGGGGAGGGGGGTGGTGAGGACGGTGGTGGTGCCGGGGTAACTGCGGGGGAACTGCGGCTGGCCATCCACTGCCGTGTGCCATGGGCTGTGGGCTGTGAGTGAGAGTGGTGTGGAAGGGAGTGTCAGAAAGTTTGTGTATGAGCTCCCGTCAGACCGCCATCGGAAAGCGGTCACCAAACAGCAATTGCAGATGGGGAATGGCGCGCTGCCACTCTTTGGCGGGGCGCTGTTTCCATTTCTT
>JACVCT010000260.1 GCA_016741895.1 Gemmatimonadaceae bacterium
GCCGACGGGGAGAGAGGTGTGGGGGGGGGGGGGGGGGGGGGGGGGAGCGGGGGGGTCGGGTGGTGGGGCGGCCCCGGGTAAAGTGGGGGGGAGGGAACGAGGGGAGGGAGGAAAAGGGGGGGGGGGCTCGGGGCCCCCCCTGGGGGCGACCCCCCGGCCCCCCGCCCCTCCAATCCTTGGATCCTCCAATCCTCACACCATCAGTTCAACGGTTCAGCGGAGAGCAACGGAATCAACTCCACATCCGCCTGCCCCTTCCAGATGTACAGCTTGGCCACGCAGGGCTGCAGCTTGAATCGCTGCGGTCCGGCCGCCCCGGGGTTCACCACCACGCGCCGCGCGGCCTTGGTCACCAGCTGCTGATGCGTGTGCCCATACACAATCACATCAGCCGTGGGATGGGCGCCCACCAGTTTGGGCGGAGTGGGGCTGCCCAGTTCGTGCCCGTGCGTCACCACGATGCGCACGCCGTCGATCACGTCTTCAATGCGCTCCACCAGATCCGGACGGCCAGGCGCATCGGTATTGCCCCAGACCGCGCGAATGGGCGCGATGGTGGCCAGCTCCGTCAGCACCTCAGCCGGCCCGACATCACCGGCGTGCAGGATTTGCGACACCCCCTCGAGCGCCTGGAACACTTCGGGGCGCACCAGGCCGTGTGTGTCGGAAATGAGACCGATGATGGTGGCGCGTTCGTTCATGGCTGGGAGGAGGACGGAGGTGTGGGGTCGGTGCTGCGGGACGCATCCGGCGCCACGGGTACTTCGCGGCCCGCCTGTTCCCGCAATGTAGCCAGCGCCGTCTGTGCCCCTTCGGCGTCGCGTGTTCCCGGGAACTGCTGAATGATGCGCCGCAGCTCCGACATGGCGCGGTCGGGGTCTCGCAGGGGGCCCAGATAGAGGTCGATCAGGCGCTGCGTCGCATAGAGCTCGTCGGCGCGCGTGGCTCCGGCCGCCTTGCGAAGTCGTTGCAGCAATGTCTTGGCCCGCTCGACACTGCCACCCGGCTTGAGTTGCCACGCAATCTCGGCATGCAGCACATCGACCCGGTCGCCGCGCTCAGCGTGCAAGGCCTCAAAGGCCGCTTCGGCCTCAGTCATGCGACCGGCGGCCGCGAGCGCCTCCGCATGTGAGTATCCCGGCGGAGCCGCCTTGCCACCGCGACCCGGATGCAAAATGTTCAGCACCAGCCCCGAGGCCATTCCACTCACGCCCACCACAGCGGCGTACACCAGAGCCGTGGCCAGCGGCGCGGCCACCCACGCCAGCGGCCAGCGAACATCCACGGGGAGTCCAATCAGACCAAGCAGCGCGTGCGCGGGTTTGACGAACAGCAGCGAGGCCAACGCCCACAGCAGCAGCGCATCACGGCGCCGACGGCGGCGTTCCCGCTCCACCGACGCCGCAAACTGCTGCTCGTCGATCACTCGCCAGGCTCCGCGCGGTCACCCCAGCGCTTGCCCACCTGATGCTCCAGCTCGAGATGATCGAGAATGCGGGCCACGATGAAGTCCACCAGATCGGCAATCCCGCTGGGCTCGTGGTAGAAGCCCGGCGCGGCGGGAATGATGGTGGCACCGGCGCGCGTGACCGCCGTGAGGTTTTCGAGATGCACCAGCGACAGTGGTGTTTCCCGTGGAACGAGCAGCAGGCGGCGACGCTCCTTGAGCGCAACGTCGGCGGCGCGCTCCACCAGCGAACGCGATGTTCCGTGCGCAATGGCGCTCACCGTGCCCATGCTGCAGGGGCAGACCACCATGCCACTCGAACGCGCCGATCCGCTGGCCGGCCTGGCACCGCGGTCACCGTCGTCGAACCCGGTGACGTGCCGGTCGAACGCCATCGCGCCAACGTGTTCCCGCAGCGCCTCGAGATTGGCAATGCCGCTTTCGGTCTGCAGCAGTCGCCACCCGTGACTCGACACAATGAGCCAGGTGGGCACCTCGAGGTCCACCAGCGTCTCCAGCAGACGAACGGCGTATGGAGCGCCCGATGCTCCGGTGATGGCCAGCACCACCGGATGGCGCGAAGCATTGGCCGTGTGCGACGCGGTCATGGCGCACCCCCGAGTCCGCGCGCCACGAGCAGGCGCGCCACCAGTACACAGCCCAGGAAGCCCAGGCTGATGAGGCCATTCATGGTGAAGAAGGCCGCATCCACGCGGGAGAGGTCGTGCGCCTTCACGAGGCGATGCTCCCAGAGCAGCATGAGCGCCACACCACCCACGGCCGCCCACAGCACGTTCTGGGCAAGCGGTGACACCGTACCCAGGGGCTGTGCCGCCACCACCGCAGCAAAGCACGCCACGGCCAGCACATGCAGCACACGCGCAATGGCGATGGCCCCCGACACCCCGAACGTGCTGGGCACACTGTGCAACCCGTGCACCCGATCGAACTCGGCATCCTGCAACGCGTAGATCATGTCGAACCCGCCGCTCCAGCACACCACGCCGAGCGCCAGCACGCAGAGCAGCCACCACGGCTCACTCCACGCGCCGGTCACGGCGAGGTAGCCACCAACCGGAGCGATGGACAGGCCCAGACCCAGCCAGAGATGCGACCAGCGCGTGAAGCGCTTGGTGTAGCTGTAGCCCAGCACCCAGAGCAGGGCGATGGGCGAAAGCATAAAGCACAGGGTGTTGAGCATGTAGCTGGCCAGCACAAACAGGCCGCTCGACAACACGATGCTGAAGCGCGCCTGCACCACCGTCAGCGTGCCCGCGGGCAACTCCCGCATGGCGGTGCGCGGATTGAGCGCGTCCACATCGCGATCAACGAGACGGTTGAACGCCATGGCGGCAAAGCGCGCGCTGGTGAACGCCAGGATGACCCAGCCCACCACCCCGGCACTGACCGGCGCCACCACGCTCGCAAACAGCACACCCACCAGCGCGAACGGCATGGCAAACACCGTGTGCGGCAGCTTGACGAAGTTGGCCAATCGCACTGGCAGGGACTGGCCGCTGATCAGCTGCCCGTCGCGCGCCCCCCTGGGTGGCAGCACCGTGCTCACGGCTGCGGCACCGGCGGCAGCCCGAGGCTGCTCCACATGGCGTCAACACGCGACCGGGTGGCCTCGTCCATGCTGATCACACGCGGCCAGGCGCGGGTGAAGCCTTCCTCGGGCCATTTGCGCGTGGCGTCGATGCCCATCTTGCTGCCATAGGTGAACGCGCGACTCGCGTGATCGAGCACGTCCACGGGCCCCATGGTGAAACGCACGTCGCGCTGCGGGTCCATGTTGTTGAGCGCCACCCACCAGGCTTCCACCGGGTTGCGCACGTTGATCTCCTTGTCCACCACCACCAGCACCTTGGCCAGCGACATGAGGCCCTGTCCCCAGAGGGCGTGCATGACCTTGTCGGCGTGACCGGGATACTTCTTGTCGATGCTCACGAACACGAGGTTGTGAAAACCACCCTCGGCCGGCATGTGATAGTCCACGATTTCCGGCGTGGTGAGCTTGAGCAAGGGCAGGAAGATGCGCTCGGTGGCGTGACCGAGATAAAAATCCTCCATGGGTGGACGGCCCACGATGGTGGTGGCGTACACCGCGTTGCGCCGCATGGTCACGGCGGTGACATGCACGCGCGGATACATGTCCGCTTCGCTGTAGAAGCCCGTGTGGTCACCGAACGGGCCTTCCACCACCAGCTCCTCGGCGGGATCGATGTACCCCTCGATGACGATCTCGGCGTCAGCCGGCACCTCGAGATCGTTGCTGACCGCCTTGGCGAGACGCACCGGGTCGCGGCGCAGAAAGCCGGCAAACAGGAACTCGTCGATGTTGGGCGGCAGCGGCGCGGAGGCGCTGAACATGCTGGCGGGATCACTGCCCACCACGATGCACACCGGCATCTTCTCACCGCGCTCGGCCATCTGCCGCATGTGCTCGGCGCCCGTCTTGTGGCGCTGCCAGTGCATGGCCACATGCCGTTTGCCCAGCTGCTGCACGCGGTACATGCCCACATTGCGGATGCCACGCACCGGGTCCTTGCTGATGACCGCCGTCATGGTGACGTAGGGGCCACCGTCCTCGGGCCAGCAATGCAACACCGGCAACCTGTCGAGATCGATATCGTCGCCGCGCCATACGATGTCCTGGCAGGACGGCGTCCCACCCTTCACGCGCGGCGGGAACTTGCTCACCTCGAGCAAGCGCGGCAGCAGCGAGAGCTTGCCGAGGAAACCGTCGGGCACCTTGAGGTCCATGAGCTGCGTGATGCGGTCGCCAATTTCATCGAGGCGTTCCACACCGAGCGCGAGCGCCATGCGCCGCATGGACCCGAAGAGATTGATGGCCACCGGGTATTCGGAGACGCTGCCATCACGCAGCACGGGCTTCTCGAAGAGCAGCGCCTTGCCACCACCGGGCATCTTGGAGACACGATCGGCGATTTCGGTGAGTTCGAGATGCACCTTCACCGGCTGCGAAATGCGATGCAGTTCGCCGATGCCATCAATGGCGTCGATGAATTCAGACAGCGTGTCGAGAGCCATGCGAGGACTGCGGAGTTGAGGGGCGTTCAGGCAACGCCGGTGTGAATGGCGGCAATGCCGAACGTGAGACGCTGCCAGGTGACCGTTTCGAACCCGGCCGCGCGCATGCGTTGAGCCAACGCCTCTTCGGTGGGGAATTGTGCCACCGACATGGGCAGATAGGTGTACGCCGAGCGATGTCCGCTCACGAGCCGGCCCACGAAGGGCAGCACGCGATGGAAGTAGAAGTGGTATCCCGCGCGCACGAGCGTGGACGGCGGCGTGGAGAACTCGAGAATGACAAACCGTGCGCCGGGCTTGAGCACGCGATGCACTTCACGCAGGCCGGCATCGAGATCGGCCACATTGCGGATGCCGAAGGCCACGATGGCGCCGTCGAGCGAGGCGGGCGCGAAGGGCAGCTGCAGGGCGTCGGCGCCCACGGGCGCGAGCCGCTGGCGCGGCGCCTTGCCCGTGCCGTGCTGCAGCATGGGGACGGCAAAGTCGGCCCCGGCCACGAAACCCGTGAAGCCCGATTGACGCACGAGCAGGGCGCCCACGTCGAGGGTGCCGGCGCAGAGATCGAGGTAGCGGCCGTTCGGGGTGCTGCGCCAGGCCAGCGCCTCGAGGGCCCGGGCCCGCCAGCGTTTGTCGATATTGAGCGACAGGACGTGATTGAGCAGATCGTAGCGCGGCGCGATGTCGGAAAACATCTGCTGCACGTAGTCGCGCTTCCCCTCGCCCTGGGCCGCCTGTGCGGCCCGCGCGAGCTCCTGGCCGACCGCCTCGGGACTCGAGGGGCCGGGGACGTCCGTGGTACTGGGCATGTCCAAACTTCAGTGAGCGTGCCAAGCGGAGCAAGCGCTGGTCCCCTGCCCGCCTGAGGACTAGTTTGCGCTGCTGCATGCCGACCCTCGACGAGCTGGGAACCCTTCCTGACGCCGACGTCGTTCGCCTCGCCCAACAGGGACGGGAACCGGCGTTTCGGGAACTCGTCCGCCGATATGAGCGGCCGGTGTTTTCGCTCGTCTACCGCATGGTGCGCGACCGCGAGACGGCAGAGGATCTGGCCCAGGACGCGTTCATCAAGGTCCTGAACCACATCGACAAGTACAGCCCCGAGTTCAAGTTCTCGAGCTGGCTCTTCAAGATCGCCAACAACGTCGCCATCGATCACCTGCGGCGTCGGCGCCTCGACACCATCAGCATGGACGGCAGTCCGCACGCCACCACGGCGTCGGAGGTGGAGGCGTCGTCGCTCGAGCTGCAGGCTGACCAGGAGACCGCGCTCGAGGAACTGGAGGCCAAGGAACTGGGGTCGGCCATCGAGCGGGCCATCGGCTCGCTCCGGCCCGAGTATCGCGCCTGCATCATGCTGCGTCACGTGGAGGGGCGGTCCTACGAGGAAATCGCGGCCACCCTGGACCTGCCCCTGGGGACGGTCAAGACCCACATCCACCGGACGTGGCACCACCATCGCAACGACCTCTGGCCCCAGCGCCAGTCCCGTCCCTTTCCCCTCCTTCAACCGGCTT